>JAZLLH010000041.1:0-28427 GCA_045598025.1 Bacteroidales bacterium
ATCCTCCTACTCCAAAGACGAACTGTATTTCTATGACCAATATTGGGACAGCATCAGTTGCGAGGTTACCCTGGTCAACGACGGCTTCCGCAAAGGCGAAGCCAAAGGACTCGAACAGGGAATGGAGCAGGGTTTGCAACAGGGATTGCAACAAGGATTGGAGCAGGGTTTGCAACAGGGATTGCAACAAGGATTGCAACAGGGATTGCAACAGGGACGTACAGAAGGCTGGCAGCAGGGACTGCAACAAGGCGAAGCCATCGGGTTGAAAAAAGGAGTGCTGCTGATAGCCCGCAGCATGAAAGCCAAGAATTTCCCGGTGGAAACCATCATACAGGCCACCGGTCTGAGTGCCGCGGAAATAGAGGCATTGTAAACGAAGAAAAAATTGCTGCGCACCAGCAATATGCTCAAGCAAGCGGCGTTATTGTGACGTAAATTTCATTTTTCAATGCCGTTCATATTCAATATTGATAAAACTACCGTCACAGAAGGTGAAACCGTTGAAATACGCTGGGACTGTTCCGGTGCTGAAACAACAAATCTGATTATTGACAATGGTTTCAAATCCTCCTGCATGAATGTCGAAAATACCGGAAACAAAAAATTCCGTCTAAACCGCTCCAAAGGGAAGACAAAACTTATTCTGGAAGCAACATTCCAAGGAAAAAAGCAATGCAAAGAAATCAGAGTCCGTATCAAAAAATTAAAAACCACACGGACACGGACCATAAACAACGAAGCCTATGCCAGACAAAGAGAGGAATTTTCCAAAAAAAATCTGAATGAAAAATGGCAGATACTGAAAAATTCCATTCGATATAGCTGGCAATGCTTGCCGGAAAACAAACGTCTGGCCTATAAAATTCTCGGTATATTGCTGCTGATTGTCCTGCTGATACGCATATCCCCCCGACTGGTATCACTGGGGTTGCTGATTCTTGCCGGATACCTGTTTTTCGTCATTGTGAAAAAATAACGAATAACTGCATTTCGCTTTTCTATTTTGTCTATCTTTGCACTTTCATCGTTTGGTGCATTCGTTTTTCACCCAAACGAACTAACAGACAACGCATATGGATTTAAAAGGAAGACGCGAAAGCAAGAATGTAGAAGACCGCCGCTCCATGAGCACGGCAGGAAAAGCAGGACTCGGTATAGGCGGAGTCGTCATTGCAGCCATCATCACCCTGATTATGGGAGGAGATCCCACGGAAGTATTACAATCTGCCGATTTGAGAAATCCTGCACAGACTACAGCCTATCAACCCACAGCCGAAGAAGAGGAACTGGCCCATTTTGCCAGCAAGATTCTGGCCGGCACAGAAGACGTGTGGACGGCCGAATTCAAAAAAATGGGACGCACCTACGTTCCTCCCAAACTGGTATTGTTCAAGAGCAAGGTTCAGAGCGGCTGCGGCGGAGCCACTGCGGCTTCCGGTCCGTTCTACTGTTCGGCTGACCAATGCGTGTACATTGACCTTGCCTTTTTTTCTGACATGCAGAGGCAATTAGGCTCCGGAGGAGATTTTGCTTACGCCTACGTTATCGCGCACGAGGTAGGACATCATGTACAATACCTGCTCGGCACGCTGAACGAAGCCCACAGCAAAATGTCCCGTGTGAGCGAAAAGGAAAGCAATCAGATCAGCGTACGGCTGGAATTGCAGGCTGATTTCTATGCCGGCATCTGGGCTTATCACGACAATGAAATGTTCGGTTCCTTAGAGGACGGTGATATTGAGGAAGGTCTGAAGACAGCCTCTGTCATCGGAGACGACTATCTGCAAAAAAAAGCACAGGGCTATAGCGTTCCCGACTCCTTCAACCACGGGACTTCTGCCCAAAGGGTAAAATGGCTTAAAAAAGGACTTTCCTCGGGAAATATTTCCTTGGGAGACACTTTCAGCCCGTCTTATCAGGCTTTGTAATGAAACCAAAAGTTTATATTTTCATCTTTCTGACCGCCTTACTGTTTGCGGCCTGCCATAGTCATGTGGAAGAAGCCAGTCAGCAGGAAGTCCGCATGTCAGTAAGCCCAGACGCTTTCACCGTCACCCAGGACGAATGCCTGGACTTCTCCGTCCTGGATACCGCTACCTATTATATCGGCAAGGTAAAAAATATTTCCTGTTTTTTCAGAATTGACAGCACTACAGATTTCGGTATCGCTGGCACCTATTATAAGATGGATTCATCGGGATGGTGCGGGGCCGAAACCTTTCAAATCCGTTACGACGTCAACCACTATGTTTTCTGCAGCGGGAAGAACGAAACCAAGCTGAAATTCGAAATCACCATTGATACAAATTCCCTTTTCGGTTCCTTTCATACCAATTTTTTCAAGACCGACCTTAGCCACTTTGCTTTTAAAAAATACCGTGAACCCTCATTCCCCATATACACTTCGACGCTGAACATTCTGTCTGAAAATCCTGTGGAACTCTCTATCGAAAAAAAGGAGAATGTAGTCTACGGCAAAGCCGACGGATATTGGGTCTCCAATCCCGAATTTGAAGACAATTATTTGAAAATCATTTTAAAAAGTATACTGAAAACATTCAAGAGAAAAAAACTTGACCTGAAGATGGACCTGTACCTGCCGAAAGACAGTATCTCCGTCCGTCCACTCATCGTTTTCATTCATGGAGGAGCTTTTTACATAGGAGACAAGGAAGCTGAGACCATGAAAACCTGGTGCACGCATTTTGCCAAACTGGGATATGTCACCGCATCCATCAATTACCGCATGGGATTCAAACTAAACAAAACCTCCATACAGCAGTGCGGTTACGAAGCCATACAGGATGCCCGGGCTGCCCTGCGGTACTTGGTTGCCAATGCGGAAAAATACCGCATTGATACTTCCAATATTTTCCTGGGAGGCACCAGCGCCGGTTCTATCATTGCTTTGGGAACCGCATTTTGGACGACCTCCAATATGCCGAAATTCATCTCTACCAATGATTTCGTACAACAGTTGGGAGGGTTGGATGAAGTCTGCAACGAACACAGAAACAAATTTAGAATCAAAGCTTTGGCAAATATGTGGGGAGCCGTTTACGACTTGGACGAACTCAACGGACACCCTATTCCTGTCATTTCCTTTCATGGTACTGCCGATGCCATCGTACCCAGTAACGAAGGCATTCCGTTCTCTACTATAGGAGAAAAACTGTTTGACAAAATGTACGGATCGGAAGCCATACACAGACGCCTGAACACCCTGAATATACGCAACGAATTCTATCCCTTAGCCGATGCGGGACATGCACCTTATCAGGACAAAAAAGGCAAACCCAACGACACCTACTTTTTCATCCAGAAACACATGACCGATTTCTTCAAAAAAGAACTGCTGCAAGCCGGAGAAATTCTTCACGATAAACAGGGCAACAGCAGCTATATCTTTTCCAGAAACGATATCCGGAAAATTCACTGGAAAGCGGAAGGAGGTCTGATTACCCGAACGGAAGGCAATACAGTGGAGGTGTACTGGATGAAGGACGCACCCTCGCACACGCTATCCGCTTCCGGCATGCTGAACAACGGATCCGTATTTTATGCCACCAATCCATTCCGGGAAAAACAAGCCAGAACCTTTCCGAAAAAGACAGAGGGAGATGTTGTTGAACAAAGTTCTGAAGTCATGCCCTCCCAGAAAGAAGTACCCTCCGGCAGGATTATCCTAACCCAGTGACATTTATCAATAGCTGATACAGACTGCTGATTCTTTGTCTTCGGAAGCGATTGTTTCTTCCTCATTTTTCCATACCCGTTCATCCGACAACCGGCACAACATGATTTCTCCGTTGGAAGCCAAAGGTTCCAAACGGGAGAGCAGTTCAGGATAATGTTGGAATTCCTCACGGAATTTCACTTTCTCAATCACGATATAATCATAATCATACGTAAGCGCAGTCCGTAAATGTTCCTCCCTGGAACGGAATACGATATACCCCCGACGCTTCATCTGTATAAACGCCGAACTCTTGGGATATGGGAACAATGCCAGCATGCGGGCGTCACGCGGCACTCCTGCCTCATCTAAAAACCGATCCGCCCCCAGATAATGCAGATATGACTCATAGGTGCGCTCCTCGGAAGGTCCGGTCGGCCCTCTGCGTATCCGCTGCATATCCTGTACACCATGTATCATCCATAGCAAAAGCGCTCCCATTGCTACCGCTCCGACGGACTTCCATCGGAATGTATTCGGTGAGGGTATATGATAAAAAATATATATAAGCAATAGAATAACCGGAAGAAATAAACTATCCAAAAAATAATAGTCATGGTCGGGAAACTGCATCATCATGGCAAATACATACATACAGGCTCCCGAAAAATAAAGCATGAGGAAATAGCCTGCACAAAACGGTGCCGAATGCGCATCTTTCCGATGACCCGACTTGCGGAAAAACCATCCCGACACCAGGGAAAGCAGGGTGGCTGCAAGCAATATCCATTGCTGCGACTGCTGGAAATAATGTTCCCGCCAACGATCGCGGACTGCATGAAAAACCATTCGGACATCCTCCCAGGAAGCCGCCGGCATAAGATGTCCCAAAAACATGGAACCGTAGGTGAGAAGCAAATGCCGATTCCAGATAAACCAGGAAGCAGCCAAGGTTATGGAAATCATCCAAACCGGAAGTTTTTTTCGCAAACTTTCCTTTTTTATCAACAAACGACAGACTTCAAAAACATTCACAGCAATCCAAAGAACCCAATGAGGAGAACGGATCATAGCAGCCAACGTCAGACAGAGCATCCCGAAAGCGAATGAAGACATCCTGTCCGTCTTGCGGTAGGAAAAATACCCCCACAATCCCATAATTGCAAATGTCAGGGAAGGAACAGAAGGGAGAAATCCGCAAAAATAATAGGCATACGTCGGAGCCGTCATGGCAAATCCGCTGATCCATAAAGACCTGACAGGATTTTCCGTAAACAGGAAAGCCAAACGGTACAGAAAAAACATACCGACCAAAGCCCAGACAAATGTCCATACGCGAAATACCCAAGGGGCGGTGCTTCCCAACACCTTCATCCATATGGCCACTACATATTCGTGTATCGGAAAATCCACAGACGTCACCGGAGAAAGCACGCTGTCCAAATCCTGCTTGTTGTAGAACATGGTCTGGGGGTGAAAAAAATCAAGGCCATTGTCCACGTATCCCAAAGCAATGGAATACCAATCCGCCTGTGCCCAGGCATGTATATGCAAAGGGAACTCCTGCAAATACGGATATTGCAACAGCAATCCGAAAAACAGAATCAAACCGATGGCAATCGCATTTTGCCAAAAGAAGACCGGATTGTTCCGACTCACCCGGATTTTCATAAAACAGAATTCAGAAAAAACTATCAGCTACGGCGCTGACGAAGACACACCAGGGCGAATACAGCCGAAATAACCACCGAAACAAGCAATTGGCTTACTATACCTGTGCTGACGAAGGACATATCCAACAAAGCCGTGGACACCAGAATCCATTTCAGCCCATAATACAGCAGTTTGCTGCATACGATGGCCGTCAGCATGGATGCAAAGACCGATTTCATACGATTCGAAAACCAAGAAAACAGGGCTATATTGACAAGCAGTTCTGCCATAATCAGCAGGTTTTTCGGAAGAACGGGATGACCCGTGGCGAAAAAAGAAAACAATGGCACCGTTACAGCCAGCAGATAGGCATTTTTCCGATTGGCGGTCAGCAGTAAACCGGACAGCACGATGATTCGCATCGGATCTGCTTTGTACAGGGGAAAGGCAAACAAATGGGAAACAGCCGGCAAAATATAGGCCATGGAAATCAACAGGATATCTATCCCAACCAGACGGATGACATTCGAAAAAGATACTGCTTTTGCTTTCATTTCAATAAAATTTATTTGAATTGGCAAAAGTATACAAAAAAAGAATGCAAAATGAAGATGCTTTTGCAAAAATGTAAGGAACTGTCCGACTCCTCCCCCTTTTTTTGACAAATTTTCCCTATACGTCCATCAAAATATGCCAATGAGGAGAAATCAGTTTGGCTGCTCTTGGACGAAATCGGACTCAGATAAAACAAAAGAGACGTTGAATGTTTTCATAAATTTATGTATGTCAGATATATATAATAGCCTGAATTTATTTTTCAGGATTTTGTATGAAGATAAAGGATTATTTCGTACTTTTGCAGCGATTTTTTGGTCCGTTAGCTCAGCTGGTTTAGAGCGCTTCCTTCACACGGAAGAGGTCGACAGTTCGAATCTGCCACGAACCACTTAAAAGATCCGTTAGCTCAGTTGGTTTAGAGCGCTTGCTTGACAGGCAAGAGGTCACTGGTTCAAGTCCAGTACGGATCACCATCTCAAGAACATGTAAAGGTTCGTCATTTCCCCCCCCGTTTTACCTGACCGTCAAAGACAACTCGCAGAGAGAAAGCGATAGTTGAAAGTCCGCTAACGGATCAGCAAATCTTTCAGACATACTTTGGGAACATAGTGAATGCCGTCTTTGCGGTAGTAGGCATGGGATTCCTCTGCGGATATGGAAACGCAGCGGATATTCTCCGCGCCTTTTCCTATTGCCAAAATGGCCAAAGGTTCGTATGGAAGAGCCAACTCTTTGCTTATAACATCCTTGTTGAAAGCACAGATGACAATTCCGTTCAAACCCGACTCTACGGCTTTCAAAAGCATGCTTTGGAGCGAAATACCCAGATCTATGTCCACCATACGCGTTTCCGTAACGATACTGCACACCACGATGAATGCCTGTGGCTCCGTTCCTTCAAAAGGCAGATGCAGTTCCGGCAAGGCCGCTCCCAAACGGATATTTCCCAATACAGCATCCGCCTCCGCTCCTCCGCATACGATACGGAAACGCAGTACCTGCTGGTTGCGTGCAGACGGCAGAAGAGTATTTACCGCTACTATCTTCTCCAGCATTTCCTGACTTACCTTGTACTCCCTACGATACCCTCTGTAACTCCTGTTTTTGAGCAGGAGGGAATCTAAAGTTTGGCCCATCCTTTTGACCACGACTTTACGGGCATTGCGTCCGTAAAATTCTTCATACTTATTTTCCAAATAGTTATCTGCCATTTCCGTTTATTAGATAATCTGTCATAGTTTCTTTCGCTGCCATTTTGCCTTCCGCAGATAGACGTAAGCAATGATTCCCATCAGCACATTGTAGACCCATTCCGCTGTCCACACCCAAGCAATGGACAAGTATTGCGAAGTAAGATATATATACAGCACGTACAGCATAAGCACTCCAAATTCCAGCACCAGAGCTGCCAGCGTATTGCCCGTCCCTGAAACGGCCTCAAAAAACACCATGGCAACCGCCGAAACCAAAGTGGCAACTGCAATGACATAAATTGCCGGAATGGCCGCCCGGGCCAGCAATATATCCTCAGTAAACACCTGAGTGATTTGGAAAGGAAGCACCGACACCAGTAACACTAACGGCAAAGCGCTCAAAAAACTGTTTTTGGCGATTTTCCATAAAAGCGGCAGTACCTGATTTCCATTCCCTTCTCCGATTGTCCTACTGGTCAATGTATTGGCCGTAGCAGAAAAAGCAAAACCAGGAATAATCAACACCAAATACACGCTCCTTACCAGGGATGAAACGCCAATGGACATTTCTCCCATTTTCTCAATGAGCACAAAAAACAAGAACCACGATCCAAACGAAAAAAGCCGCTGCAGCATGCTCGGAAAAGCCACGCCCAAAATACTCCCCAAAAGCGGAAGACGAATGCTGTGCCGTTGAAACAGAGCATAGGATCTCGGCACCGAGACAAAAGTGTACACCCAGAAAAAACAAAAAGCCGACACCTCCGCTGTCAACGATGCGAGAGCTGCACCGCCTACCCCCATTTGCGGGAGACCGAAATGCCCGAATATCAATCCATAGTCGAGAAAAATATTGACCACAGCCATAATCAGCGTGGAATAGGTAATGGCCCGCGTGTGGGAAATACCCACGAAAAAGGAACGGAACAAATAATTAAATACTACAAAAAATATTCCGAACTGCCTGTATCTTAAGTATTCAAAAGCTGATTCACGAATAGTGTCCGAGGCGATAAAGAAAGGAAGCAACTGTCCACTGCAGAAAAACAGCACTCCGAACAGCAACAAACCGAGACACAGTACGAAAAACACTCCATGGGCAAATACCTCACCTATTTGCTCAAAACAACCCTCCCCATACCGGCGGGCTACAAATATCTGTATTCCGACTGCAAATCCCATGGCCAAGGTCGTGAATACATAATAGTACAAGCCCGCCATCATGGACGCGCTGAGTTCTACTACTCCCACATGGCCCAAAAAGGCCGTATCCGTGAAGGTAATGACCGTCTGGGCCAGATTTCCCAGCATGATGGGGACTGCGATCCTCCATATTTCCTTGTCGGATACTGATAATGATGTTCTACTCCTTTTCATTTCCGTCATAACGAAAACGAAAGGAAATTTATTTTTCAAATGTTCCTTCTTGAGAAAATTTACTTTTTTTTGCTTTTGGCCTTTTTCCGTAAAATAAAAAAGTACCATTTACGTTGTAAAGGACAGTAATTTTTTTTCAAATTTAAAACATTCTATGAAAGCTCGTTATCTATTCATCGTCCTGATTTGCTATTGCTGCATGCCTTTATCTGCCCAATATCAGATTGATTATTGGGACAATGGGAAGAAAAAACAAGAAGGACGGCTCATCAATGATCTGGAAGACAGTGTGTGGACCTACTATCACGCCAATGGAAACAAATCCAGCGAAGGCGCGTACCGACAAGGAGAAAAAATCGGTATATGGAAATCCTGGCACTACAACGGCAACATCTCTTCCATACTGGACTTCCAAACCGGAAATTACCAGAGTTGGTACAAAGAAGGCGGCATGGAATGTGAAGGTAAACTTGTTGACGGACATAAAGAAGGGCACTGGACTTTCTATCACAAAAACGGAAAAATCAGCAAGACATGTACCTACCGCCAGGATTCTTTGGAAGGAAAATGCGAAGAATTTTATGATAACGGAGTCCGTTCCTTTGAGGGAAACTATGTGGACAACAAACTCATAGGTATCGGACAATGGTGGTATGAAACAGGAAAACTCGAAATGCAGGGAATTTCCAAAAACGGACTGCAAGACAGTATCTGGCATTTTTATTATTCCAACGGACAATTGGGAAGCGTCGGCAGCTTTTCCAACGGATTACAGGAGGGCAAATGGCTGTACTACTACGAAACCGGTGAAAAGTGGAAAGAAGGCTCCTTTGTCAATGGCAAACGCGAAAAACAATGGACGGCTTGGTACGAAGACGGGAAAAAACAACGGGAAGGCAGCTTCGAAAACGATAAGGAAAGTGGCATGTGGACATCCTGGTATCAAAACGGCCGTAAAGAAAATGTCGGGTATTTCAAAGAAGGGAAAATGTGCCTCACCTGGACCGGATGGTATGAAAACGGAAACACCAGGTATACCGCTCAATATACGGACGACAACAAGAACGGAAACTTCGTTTCCTATTGGGAAAACGGAGTGGTAAATCAGCGCGGTATGTACAAAAAAGGCGTGAAGAACGGCAAATGGGAATATTATACAGAAAACGGCAGACCTTTGGAAAGCGGTGCCTACAAGAATGACAAAAAGAATGGAACCTGGACTTTCTACGGCAAACAGGGCTACATTTCCCGCACCCAGACTTTCAAATCCGACCTTCCGGACGGAAAGTGGACGGAATATACTCCGCAAGGCGGCATCGTAGCTGAAGGCTATTACAAAAACGCCGTCAAGACCGGCACCTGGACCTATTACAACAAAGGGGGAATCTCCTACCAGGTACAATATGAAAATGGATTGAAATCCAATGTAATACAAGGTGGAAAGAAATAGATATGCTCACACTTGGAAATTTTGTAGTCCGCAGTTCCCGACCTGTCCCCAACCATAAAATAGAAGGCAGCGTCCGTATCATCACTTTGGGATGCGACAAAAATACTGTAGATTCCGAACAATTGGCCGCCCAACTTGCCGCCAACGGTTTTGATGTGGTACATCAGTCTGAAAAACACTGTCCCATTACCATTATCAATACCTGCGGATTCATCAGTGATTCCAAATTGCAGTCTATTGAAACCATTCTGGAATGCATAGAAGCAAAAAAAAGAGCAGAAATTCATACCCTGATTGTATTCGGGTGCCTTTCCCAGCGTTATAAAAAAGAACTTGAAGAGGAAATGCCCGAAGTGGATGCCTGGTTCGGTGTCAATGCGCTGCGATCCGTTTTGTCCTATCTACAGGCCGAAATTCACACCCAACTGCTGACAGAACGCCGATTGAGCACACCTTCCCACTATGCTTACCTGAAAATATCCGAAGGATGCAATCACGGATGTGCATACTGCGCTATTCCGCTGATACGGGGAAGGCATACCTCAAAACCCATGGATATGATTCTGGAAGAGGCGCGCATCCTTTTGGAGAGAGGATGCAAGGAACTGATTCTGGTGGCCCAGGATCTGACCGCCTACGGCATTGATCTGTACAAAAAACAGAGTCTGCCCAAATTGCTGGACTCCCTGGCCCAGCTTCCACAGCATCCGTGGATTCGTCTGCACTACACCTATCCTAACCATTTCCCATTGGAAATACTGGATATCATGAAAGAGTATCCGCATATCTGCCGATACCTTGACATGCCGCTGCAACATATTGACGATGATATTCTCCAATCCATGGGAAGACACATCACCGGAGACGAAATCCGACGTTTGACGGACACTATTCGGCAGCGCATTCCGGATATTGCTCTGCGGACCTCTCTGATTGTAGGTTATCCGGGTGAAACAAAGAAAAAATTTCAAAGTCTGCTTTCGTTCGTAAAAGAAACACGTTTCGACCGTTTGGGTGTCTTCACGTATTCCCATGAGGAAGGAACGCCTGCTTTCCAATTGAAAGACAGCATCTCCCAAATTGAGAAAGAAAGACGGAAGGAGGAAATCATGTGGGAGCAGCAAACTATCTCCTTGGAAAAGAACAAGGAAAAAATCGGACAGGACCTGCAGGTTCTCATTGATTCCAAGACAGCTGCTCATTACATCGGCCGTACCCAGTACGACTCTCCCGAAGTGGACAATTGCGTGCTGCTGTCCCGAAAAAATAAACCCTGCGAAATCGGAAACTTCCACACTGTCCGCATCACCAAGGCCGAAGATTTTGAATTGAAAGGACATATCGTTTAACCCTCCTATCTATGACAAAAAAAGAAAAAGATCAAATCATAACTCTCATCCAGAATGAAGTCGTACCAGCCATCGGCTGCACAGAACCTATCGCTGTTGCCCTGGCAACAGCCAAGGCCAAGGAAGTGCTCGGAGATATGCCGGAAAAAATTCTGGTGTTACTGAGTTCCAATATGCTGAAAAACGCCATGGGCGTGGGTATACCGGGAACAGACATGATTGGCCTGCCCATTGCTGTCGCATTGGGCGCATTGATAGGAAAATCCGATTATCAGCTGGAAGTGCTGAAAGATACCTGTCCCGAAGCGGTGGAAACCGCCAAAGCGTACATTCTGGAAAAACGCATCCGTATCCTCCACAAAAAAAACGCCCCCAACAAACTATACATCGAAGTGGATTGCCACAAGGGAGATGACAGTGCCAAAGTCATTATCAGCGGTTCGCACACGCATTTTTCCTTCATTTCCAAAAACGACCACATCCTATTGGAAGAAGAGCCCGGACAAACCGCTTCAATGAAACAGGAAACGGTACCGTTGAATTTCCGCCGTGTATACGATTTTTCCATGAAAACACCCGTCAATGACCTCCGCTTTATACTGAAAACAGTGGAACTGAACAAAAGAGCAGCTGAAATTGCTTTGAAAGGACATTACGGACACGAATTAGGGAAAACCATACATGGACTGCACCGCAGGGACTTTTTCGGGCGCAGTCTTTACGCCAAAATTCTGGCCTATACATCCGCTGCCTGCGATGCTCGCATGGCCGGAGCCCAAATTCCCGTCATGAGCAATTCCGGAAGCGGAAACCAGGGCATTGCTGCCACGCTTCCCGTGTGGGTATATGCTCATCGGAAGCGTGTGAAACAGGAAAAATTAATCCGCGCGCTGATTCTCAGCCATTTGACAGTTATCTATATCAAACAGAGTTTCGGCAGACTTTCCGCACTCTGCGGCTGCGTGGTTGCTGCCACGGGTTCAGCCTGCGGAATGACCTACCTGATGGGCGGAACTTACGAACAGATTACATACGCCATCAAGAATATGATTGCCAATATTACCGGCATGCTTTGTGATGGAGCCAAACCCAGTTGTTCCCTGAAAGTTACCACCGGTGTTTCCACCGCCATCTTTTCCGCCATCCTGGCAGTTGAAGGAAAATGTGTCTCATCGGAAGAAGGCATTATCGACAACGATGTGGATCAGTGCATACGCAATCTGGTAAATATCGGCACCCAGGGCATGTCCGGAACCGACCAGTGCATCCTGGACATCATGACAAACAAATAAACAGACGGAATCTGGATAACGTTGCTACTTTCATTTGAATTGTTGACTTCTTCCTTTTGACAAGCAACAAGCAGACACGTCAATGCTGCTGAGATTGAAAATAATGTTTTTTGTTTCATTTGGATGAGATTTAAAATTCAATGCAAAAATAATCATTTTTATAAATGAAATTTCTCATTTATAAAAAAATAACAGTAGTTAATTATTTGAATTATAGCGTAATTAATACTCTTCTTACGAAAATCGACTACTTACCTCTTCAGAAAGGCTTTCAGCAAAATACGCAAGTCGGTACGAATACGGTAATCTTTGGCATACAGGCTATTTACGCGAGCTATCATTTCCGGTGTAAGCGTCTGCCGCACAAATGATGTCGTATAGAAAATTCCTTCCTTGAGGGGCGGCAGGGCAGCGACATCTGGCTGGGGATGATAACCGACCCAAGTCTTGTTGTTTTTCAGTACAGCGACCAATTCTCTGTAAAAATCGGCTTTCCGACGAATCCACAAAAGAAAGAAAGGGGAAAAAACAAACAACAGAAAGGTGACGACCAGATCAAAGACTCGCTTGCGGCGAAGATTTTCCTTTTTCCCTATGCTGTTGGCAGACAAGGTGTACACATCTCCTTCCACATGTATGGAATTGCTGCCGATAATATAAAGGCTCTCGGGAGGGGCTATCCTGTATTCCAACGGAAAATCCTGCAATTGTGACATTATGTTCATGATCTGCATAGTGGAAATATCTTTCCCGCAAAATACAATTTCATTAATCTTGTATATTTCTATCACTTCACGGATTTGGGATATATTTCCTATGAAAACCGTCCCTTCCGTCCGAAAATCTTTGTCCGGATGTACCTTTCCTATCAATTCCTGCTTCATCGACATCATCGGCAACAGTCTGGCCACCCTTTCCGTTTCCTCCTCCTTCCCGACAAGCAACTGCCGTTTGACGGACATGTCTCCTACAGGATAATTTTTCAGATGCATGCATCCGATAATCAGACGCAATATGTTTGTCGCTACCAGAACATATGCACAGCCTATCAGGAGCACTGCCCGTGAAAACCTCAGCTGTTCTCCCAACAGAGCATAGGCCAACAGCAGGACCACTCCACCCAATACCACCCCTTGATTTACCCTCTTCATGGACACCGGTGTACGGTACGCATTTTTCAAACGGAGACAACACACCCAAACCAAGGCATAGATGGGAAGTACAATCCAACGATATTCGGGAGGAAAACAGCTTCCTCTGGATGCCAGCACATGATGCTCCCAACCGGCAGATATTCCAAACAGGCCTCCGTAAATAACCAGCAGGTCGAGCAAAGGCACCAGTATTTTCAAAAACACCCGTCGGACAATGGCCAACGAAGCCCGAAACCAAATGGCAATATTGATAATCCAATTGAAAATCCGTGCATTTTTCTGAGAAAAATGTTTTTTGGCGAAAATCTGCATGGCCTGATAAAATACAACCACATAGTTGACACTGCTCTTCTTGGTGCTTTCGCCTTTATAATGGATGATTCGGGTCAAGGGGTAGTAATAATTTTTATATCCCCCCAAAATGACGCGGTACGACAAGTCTATGTCTTCCCCATACATGAAAAACGTCTCATCCAGCAAACCTATCTGGTCCAGTACGGATTTCCGCATCAGCATGAAAGCCCCCGGCAACACTTCAACAGAATGAATCTGATCCGGGTCGAGGTATGTCAGATGATAACGCCCGAAACGCTTGGATTTCTTAAAAATCTTCGACAAGCCGAAAATCTTGTAAAAGGCTACATCCGGCAAGGGAAGGCCCCGCTTGGATTCCGGAAGATAACGACCCCTGCCGTCTATCATTTTTACACCCAAGGCTCCGGCATCCGGCGTATGATCCATGAAATCCAGGGTTTTGACAAAAGTATCGGACTGTACGATGGTATCCGGATTCAACAACAGCACATATTCGCCTTCCGACAAACGGATAGCCTGATTGTTGGCTTTGGCAAAACCCACATTCTCCTCATTGGCAATTACCTTGACATCCGGGAAATGCCGATGCAGCATTTCCAACGAATTGTCCACCGAATGGTTATCAACGACAAACACCTCCACATCTATTCCCTTCGAAGCTTCCTGCACCGAACGCAGACACTGCTCCAGAAAATAGGCAACATTATAATTGACAATGACAACGCTTAACTTGGCCATACCTTTATTTCAAACTGCAAAAGTAGTCATTTTTACAACATACTGCACACATTCTCTTCCAAACTCAATATGGATCCACATCAAAGGAAACGGTAACGGAACGGTAGGCCGGATCTGTCAGCAGGACGTCCACTGCCTGCCGAATGCAGATTTTGGTATTTTTCAACAAGCCTGGATCCGATACTTTGACAAGAACATCTTTCATATAAAAATTCTTCACCCTTGGGATGGTCGGATAAGCCGGTCCCAATACGAAATTACCGAACTGACGCTTCAATAATCCTACCAAAACAGTAGAGGCCCTATCCAAAATCAGATGATCCTTATGCTTGAGCGTCAATTTGATCAAACGGCAGAACGGAGGAAAAACGAACTGTTGCCGTTCGTTTTTCAAATGGATATACATACCTTCATAATCATTCCGTTCCACCCATTGGAAAATAGGATGCTGCGGATTGAAGGTTTGAATGACCACCATACCCCGCTTTTTCTTGCGGCCAGCCCTTCCGCTCACCTGCGACATGATCTGAAAGGCTCTCTCGTATGCCCGGAAATCCGGATAATACAGCATGTTGTCCGCATTCAGTATACCAACGGTACTGACATTATCAAAATCCAAACCTTTGGTAACCATCTGCGTTCCAACCAGAATATCGACCCTATGCTGTTCGAAATCGGAAATGATTTTCTGATAGGCCGACTTGCTGCGCGTAGAATCATAATCCAGACGGGAAATCCTGGCCTTCGGGAAAAACAGGGAAAGTTCCTCTTCTATTTTTTCCGTTCCCATTCCCCGCATCCGCAATCCCGGCTGAAGGCATTGGGGACAGGCTGAAGGCACTGCTTCCGCATACCCGCAGTAATGACATCGCAACTGATTGGTACTCTTATGATACGTCAGAGCAACATCGCAATGTCTGCACATAGGAATATGATGACAGGCTTCACACTCCAGATGCAGGGAGAAACCGCGCCGGTTCTGGAACAATATCACCTGCTCCTTATTTTCAAGTGCTTCCCCAATCCGATTCAGAAGCAGTTGGGAATACGGTGCCATTCCCTGGTTGCTTTTGAATTCTTTCCGCAGATCCGCCATTTGAATCACCGGCAGCTCCATCCCGGCATACCGCTCTTTTAGAGATACCAGACCGTATTTTCCGCGTTCCGCATTGTAAAAGCTTTCCATAGAGGGAGTAGCTGAACCCAACAACGTCTTCGCTCCATACATCCTTGCCAATACTATGGCGGCATCCCTTGCTGAATACCGTGGGGCGGGATCGCTTTGTTTATACGAAGCATCATGTTCCTCGTCCACAATGATCAGACCAAGGTCCCGAAAAGGAAGGAAAATGGCTGAACGTGCGCCAAGAACGATGCCGTAGGAATTTTCCGAATGCACTCTGTCCCATATTTCCACCCGCTCCTGGTCGCTGAAACGCGAATGATACACCCCTACTTCCGTTCCGAAATACCGGCGAAGCCTTGTGATGATCTGTGAAGTCAGCGCTATTTCAGGAAGCAGATATAACACTTGCTTCCCTTTCGCCAATGTTTCCTGTATGAGTTTAATGAAAATTTCCGTCTTCCCGCTACCGGTTACTCCATGCAGCAACACTGTCGGATGAAGTTCAAACTGCTCATACACAGAATTCAACGCCTGCTCCTGAACAGCCGTCAGACATATGGAATCTGCCGTCGTTTCCGATACAACCGATTCCAAACGGCTTACCTCAACATCCTGCAGACACAGCACTCCCTTTTTTACCAGGGTCTGCAAGGAACTTTCGCTGACCGTCTCACACTGCAGCAACTGTTTCTTGGCAATCCACTTTTGCTGTGTCTTTTTCTGCAGCGTCATGAAAATCAGAAGAACATCCAATTGCTTGCGGGTACGCACGGATTTCTCCAATGTATCAAATACCTGCGCCAGAGCATCTTCCCGCTCAGCGTACGTCGGTGACAGACTCACATAAGACTCCATACGGGGACGGTATTTTTCATTCATTTCCTCGTACACGGCCACAACGCCTTTTTCCATCAGACGCTGCACCCATACAGTAACAGAGGTCGTCCCCAATTTCTGCCCCAACTCCCGTATGGTCATGCGGCCCTGTCCCGCCATGATGCGAATGATTTCCATTTCTCTCGGCATCAGAGAGGAAATTTCTCCGGAAAATTCAGCATCAATTGCTATGCTGGTCTCACTTTCCAGACGGAATCCGGATGGAAGAGCCGCCGCCATCACTTCGCCCAATGTCGACTGATAATAATCGGCCATCCATGTCCAGAAATCCAATTGTTTTTTCCCCACTACCGGACGCTCGTCCAGCACTTGCAGGATATCCTTGACCGAATAAGTTTCCGGACATTCCGAATGAATGCGGCTTACGATACCCGAATAGTATTTGTGCCGGCCCAAAGGGACCAGCACCCTCCGGCCTTCGCACAGGTCACCTTCATAATCGGAAGGAATACGATAAGTCAGAGGTGACCTCAAGGGCAAAGGCAGTATGATGTCCGCATATTTTTCCATATCCTAACGATAGACTACCCCTAAAATTTTTTCTATATCTGCAATGAGTCTGTTGATGGAATGCATGTTTTCCAGCCATTTGATTTCATCTTCCGGATTTTTTTCTTTCAGATGGGACATGCATTCATCCCGCAATTGGTGAAGTTCCAGCAGACGGTATGTCTGCAGCACCTTGATCACATCGCTCTTCAGCAAAGATGTGTCTTCGTCATCAATGGTCTGTATGTAATTTTTCCATTTTCCCCAATCGGAACTGGTGGCCGGACGGATATCCATCAGGGATGCTATCAGGGCCTTGACTTTTTCATCCGGACAGGCCCGCATCTGCTGGACTACGGTTTGTTTGTCCTTCTGGAAACATTCCCTATACAAGGTATACAACTGTTTGTACTCCGGTGTTCTCAAAAACAGTTCTTCGTTGTCCAAATCATTGAAAATAAATTCGTCTACGCGTATAGACTGATATCCATCAGACTCGTCAGTCTCCATTCGGAGGATTTTGTCTCCGTAATTGATCAGACGGGAAACAATATCTTTCTCTATATCCGCAAAAGTCAGTTTTCCAGCAGTTTGAATCTTTTCCTGTGCAGGAATCCTATCCTTCAGCAGCAACTCTGTTTCTTCCGCTATGCTCGGTTCCTGTTCCGGTCTGCCCTGTGACTTCTTTTTTTCTTCCAGATAATTATGCGTACGTATTTTGTTCACTGCCGAAAGCAGGATGTTTTCCGGAATTTCCAGCAATTCGCTGCTTTCTTTGGTAAAAACACTCATGACCACTGCATCCGGAATCAATGCGATGTCCGCCGCCACAGCATTGACAAACGCACCTTTTTTCAAGGGATCTGTGTGATCCGGCTGCTGCATGAATCTGGTAATGCGGAAACGAAGAAAATCTTTCTCGTTTTCAGTTATGTAATCCTTTATTTCCTGCAGGCTGTGCGCCCTGGCAAAAGTATCTGGGTCGTCCTCCGGAGGGAGCAGGACAATGCGGATGTTCAGGCCCTCTTTCAACATCATGCCTACAGCTCTTTCTGCCGCATGTATGCCGGCATTGTCTCCATCATAGATGACCGTCACATCGTTGGTCAGTTTTCGGATCAGCTTGACCTGATTGGCCGTCAGAGAAGTTCCGGAAGACGCTACCACATTCTCGATTCCGGCCTGATGCATAGAAATCACATCGGCATAACCTTCTACCAGAAAACATTTGTCTTCCTTACGGATGGCATTTTTTGCCTGATACAGTCCATAGAGAGTGTCGCTTTTGTGATAAATGTCCGTTTCCGGAGAATTCACGTATTTTGCCAACTTTTTGTCGGCAGTGTGCAGGGTTCGTCCTCCGAATGCGATGACCCTTCCGGAAAAATTCTGAATGGGAAACATCACCCTATCGAAAAAACGGTCTTGCTTTTTTTCTCCTTCCGCATAATGTACGTCCGTCACCAGACCTGCTTTCTCCAGATTTTCCATCACATACCCCTTTTTCAAAGCAGCATCCATCAAAGCCGTACGCCGGGTCAGACTGAAACCCAGTTGGAATTTGCGAATGGTTTCGTCATGAAACCCCCTTTCATGAAAATAGGAAAGGCCTATTTTCCTCCCTTCATCCGTATTCCAGAGGTTGTCTATGAAAAAAGTATTGGCAAATTCCGTAACCGACAACAGCGATTCTCTCTCATTCATCTGCTGCACGGCCTCCGGAGAAAGCTCGGTCTCTTCTATTTCAATGCCATACTTTTTGGCCAGGTACCGGAGAGCCTCCCCATAAGAGTAATGCTCGTGCTCCATGATGAACTGTATGGAACCTCCCGCTTTACCGCAACCGAAGCACTTGTAAATTCCCTTGGCCGGACTTACAATAAAAGAAGGTGTTTTTTCATTGTGGAACGGACAAAGTCCAATATAGTTGACTCCCCGTTTGGACAAATGTACGAAGTCGCCTACCACTTCCTCTATCCTGCTTGCGGATTCAATCGAATCAATGACCTCTCTTTTAATCATTTGTATTTTTTACATTGCATCTTGGAACAAGGTTTCAAAAGTACAAAAAAAAGACGCACAAATTTCCGTTTTCATTTTTTTGCACAATTTTTTGCCTTTTGTACAATTTTTGTTTGGAAATTGATTACTTTTGCATTCAAATTTGTAGCCTTTTAACCAAGTGTGTGAACATAAATTTTAATTAACATTAATCAAGATGAAAAAATTTGCTTTATTTACCATCATGATGGCATTTGTCTTCGGGATGAATGCTCAGACTATCTCGATTGGAAACGAGTCTTTCAACATGGGCCCGAAAATGAAGGCTCACGCAGTGATTCCTGCCAGCAAAATGGAAAAGAAATCCTTTGAAAAAGTAGGTTGGGTTTCTTCCGTGTCCTACCTGAATTACCTGCTTCCCTCTTCGTACTCGCTTACCCGTACCATGTACACGCTTTTCCCTGACTCCTGCCTGTTTGACTGCACCAACCAGTTAGGAAAATACACAGCTAATCCTACCTGGATGCATGCCATCGGTCACAGTGTGGACCCCTATTCCGAATCCTACGACAAAATGTTCATGAACGGAATTTTCCCGACCCCCAGTGCTGATCCTGTCACCACCTATCCCTACAGCATTGACAGTATTTTCACTCAGTGCGTGTATTATTGGGGCGATAAGGACGGCTACAATGCAGCTTCTCCCGACACCCTCCGTTTCTACGTTTCCTATCACAACGTGTATCAATGGGACAACGGCAGATCGTCTGAATGGGTAGCTCTGCACTACACTTCCGATGCAGCCGGTGACACCGCTCTGTTCTCCCCGCTGGTCAGAATTGACTCCAACGTCCTGTTCCAGTCCAAAGGAACGGCTCTTTATCCGAAAGCTGCTTCCTGCAAAACATTTGACTATATCCTGTCCGAATCGGATTCTACCTACTACTGGGATTCCGTCGGTGTGGATGGTGACACCTCCACCTGGTACAGATATACAAATATCACCGTTCCTGCCGGATACGAAGTTCCTGCCGGTGCAGTGGTCAGCATCATCTGCAAATTCATCCCGGGCTATGAATACAATCTGGGAGATTCTCTGATGTACGGCGAAGTCGATGCCAACAACTACTACGAACACGGATATCCCCGCTACGGACACAACTGCTTCCGCATCTCCGGATACTATGAATCCAAAGACGGAAAAGCTTTCTGCGATCCTTACGGATACAACTTCAACTTCTTCGAACACATGAACGGAAGATATCAGATGTGGATGTCCGACGGAGCTCCCAACAAACTGTACAACTCCATGTACTATCCTTCCGCACAGCACCTGCCTTTCATGCAGTACCTGGTTTCCTATGACAGCCTCGGTGCAGTGGACGTTGTTGACTCCAACCTCCACATCGGTATCAATGAAGCCGAAAACATCATTGAAGCCGTCTATCCGAATCCCGCCAATGACTATGTGACCGTGGAACTGAAAAACAACGACCGCGCTGTCATCCGCATCTACAATGTAATGGGACAGGCCGTGAAGAGCGTTGTTACCAACGAAATAAAGAACAACATCAGCACTCAGGAACTGAGCGCCGGTATGTACATCATCAGCGTGGAACAGAACGGAAAACGTTTCAACACCAAATTGAGCGTACGTTAGTTTCCAACTGCTACGGAAAATAAGGGTCGGGTATCCGACCCTTATTTTTTTGACCGATTTTATCTGCAAAACCTTTTCTGCAAACACCGGATCGACACACTTATGAAGAAATCTTTTTCTTTGTACGCTTTTGTTTTTCTTCTCATCCAGGAGATTTCCGCCCAAAATGTACATTATAATCTTTATCTCAACTATATGGGAAATGTTTTACCCGATTTCTCCGCTTTGGGGGCACCGGACCGGAGCGGTACAAACGACTGCTTTGATCTGGAAGGCATTCCGGAAGAGAACTCCGACCACTACGCCTTAGTGTTCGAGTACAATCTGAAGGTCAAAAAAAACGACACCTACACCTTCCGTCTCTGCAGTGATGACGGAAGCCGCCTGTACATCGATGGAACGCTGCTGTCCGACATTGACGGAACCCACGGACCCATTTACCAAGACGTGGAAATCCCGATGGAGAAAGGAATTCATAATGTGAAAGTGGAATATTTTGAATATCAGAAATCTCAGACATTAAATCTGCTATATAAAACATCCGCCCATCCTTCCTTCACCATGCTCGGAATGAAGGAAGGGTCTCACAGACCTTCCTTTGTCAGGTCGCAGACCAAAGAAACAGCCCGACGCATGAAAGCCTGGGTTGGGACAGACGAAGTCATTGTATTTCCCATACTCACCGATGTGCATACCTGCAACCGGGAAACCTACAGACACATAGGATACATCGCGGACAGAACCTCCGTATTCCACTATGATTTTATGGCCAATCTGGGTGATATAGGACTCCATGTGGAACCTGCGCACAGCAATAGAGAATATGCCGATGACATACTGCGCAACACCCTGGAAGAAATGGCCAAATTCAAGGGCGTTTTCCTTTTTGCTCCCGGAAATCACGATTTTGATGGGGGAAACGGGCGCCACCTCTCCTCGGCGGAACTGTCCGAAATATTTCAAAAACCATCGGCAGTCTACGCGGGAGAAAACCTCCATCTCTGCGAAAACAACTGCTGGTGTTATTACGACATTCCGGAAAAGCACTTCCGCGTCATCCTGCTCAACAGCCAGAATTCGGAAATGCAGGGTGAATACCACTATACTTTCGGCAACGATCAATTGGACTGGCTCATCGGAGTGTTGCAACAAACCCCGGATGGAACGGATGTACTGCTGATGTGCCACAGCATGCCCCTTTCTCTTGGAGAATGGGTGGAAACAGCGGAAAAGAAAGGACCCAGCAACCAGACGCTTTGCCGGATACTTTCGGATTATGCCCGTAAAAATCAAGGCAGCGAATCGGGACTGCAATGGAATTTTTCCCGCAAAAAGGGACGTCTCGTTGGTCTGATTACCGGCCATAGCCACGTAAACGCATACACTCTTCACGAAGGAGTAAATTATTTCATTTCACAGGGATATGGGAAAATGGAGAATTCCCGGTTGAAACCGGGAGAACGCCGGGCCTGGTACAATTCAAGAAAGACACTCTGCTGCGACATCATCGTCGTAAAACCGTCAACGGGTGAAATACACACCTTCCGCCTCGGCGCCGGAGGTGCCTCCATGGACTACCTGATCAAATACTGAGACATCCATTCCGAAAAGAATTGGGAAATAAAGATTTCCTTTCTACCGGATAATAAATTCCGGAAACCTGCGTTTTCCTCCCGAACGCTACGAAACGTAAAGGATGAAACAATTATATATAGAGACATACGGATGCCAGATGAACTTTGCCGACAGCGAAGTGGTTGCTTCCGTATTGTCAAAGGAATACCGTTTGTGCGAACAGGAAAAAGATGCCGATGTCATCATTCTCAACACCTGTTCCATACGTGACAATGCCGAACAGAAAGTTTTGAAACGGCTGGAGGAACTGCATGCCCTGAAGAAAAAGGGAAAAACACAAAAAATCGGACTGATCGGTTGCATGGCCTCCCGCTTTCAACCCCTATGGATGGAAAAACACTGGATTGATTTCGTAGCCGGTCCTGATTCTTACCGCTTCCTTCCCGAAATCCTGAACGATGCCGGGAGTCCTCAGGTGCGCACCGGACTTTCCACCGATGAAACCTATCACGGAATCCTTCCGTTGCGCTACCAGACCAACGGCATTTCAGCCTTTGTCTCCATCATGCGGGGATGCAATAATTTCTGCACCTATTGTGTCGTCCCTTATACCCGCGGACGAGAACGCAGCCGAGATCCGGAAAGCATATTGCAGGAAGTCCGTCAGCTTTCGGAAAGCGGATACAAAGAGGTCACCCTGCTGGGACAAAATGTGAACTCCTATCTTTGGAACAATTCGTACGGTTTTCCCCAATTGATGGCCGATGTGGCCGATGTGGATACCCGAATGCGGGTCCGTTTCACCACATCACATCCGAAAGATTTGTCAGACAACCTTTTGGAAGTCATGGCCTCCCGTGCCAATATCTGCAAAAACATCCATCTTCCGGCACAATCGGGCAGCACGGAGATGCTGAAAAGAATGAACCGCAAATACACTCGCGAAAGTTATCTGGAACGGGTGGAAGCCATTCGTCGCATTCTTCCGGAAGCGAGCATTTCCACCGACCTGATCAGCGGATTCTGCGGAGAAACCCGACAGGACCACGAAGACACACTTTCCCTGATGTCCATTGCCAAATATGATTATGCCTTCATGTTCAAATATTCCGAACGCAGCGGAACATATGCGGCCAAACATTTGAAAGATGATGTTCCGGACGAAGTCAAAACAGCCCGTCTGGAAGAAATCATTTCCCTGCAGCGCCGCCTTTCCCACGAAAGCCATCTGAAAGATGTCGGAAAAACATTTGAAGTGCTGGTCGAAGGACCATCCAAACGTTCCGACGAGTGCTATTTCGGACGCAACAGCCAAAACAAAGTCATTGTCTTCCCCAAGGCGGACAGTCTGCCGGGGACCTATATCCATATAAAAGTAAATGATTGTACTACGGCCACCCTTTTGGGAAAAGTAGTCAGATAAAAGCCATTCCTATGAAATCCATCACCAAACACCTGATTACCTACGAAAGGGTAAACCTCTATGACGATCAGACCGAAAAACGGAGTTGCAAATTGTCCTATACAGAAATTGACGACAATGGGAACATCGTTCTGGATCAAAGCTTCAATCAGGAAGACGGCAGTTCAAATACCATCATCCGCAGTTTCGATGACAAAAACCAGGTAACCGAAGAACGGTTCATTGACGGAGATGAACAAGAACCCTACGAAATCCGACGCTACCGTTACCTGGAAAACGGGAAAACCGAAAGCTGTGAGGTACACTATCAGGAAGATACCATCACCGAAAAATACACCTACTCGGAAAACGGAGACCTGCTCACAAAGGAAATTTTTTATGAAGACGGATCTTCCTACACAGACACGGAATGCACATGGGAAAACGGCCGTCTGATAGAAGAAAAGGAATTTTCCGACACGGACGAGTTGCAAACCCGCAAGGAGTACACCTACGATGAAGACGGCAGACCCGTAAAAGTGGTTCTCTACGAACCGGAGGCAGATATGAGCGTGGTCAACAAGACAACGGAAGAACTGACTTACGGTCCTTATGGAATCATCTGTCAGGAAACATACAACATCAGCGACCACCTGGTGGTCAGACGCTCTTTTTCCTATGACGAACAGGGACGCCGCACTTCTGTGGTGATTGAAAGCGCTTCCTCCTATTTCAAACATTTGTACGGATATGATGAAAAAGGGAATTGTGTATTGGACCAGATGTTGAACAAGGACAATATCATACTGAACGAAAAGAGAACGTCATTCAATGAAAACGGAGAAGAAACAAGCATTCACGTTTACTCCAAAAACATTGTGGACAATACTGACGAATTGATGCTGATAGAAAGCTATATTACAGAATACCAATATATTTAATTACACAAAAAATATTTTTGGAACAAAAACCATTTTATATTGATATTCTTTGTACTTTTGCATCCCCATTTGCCCGAGTGGCGGAATTGGTAGACGCGTCGGTCTCAAAAACCGATGAGGTTAAACTCGTGCCAGTTCGATCCTGGCCTCGGGTACTAATTGAAAGCCTTGAAAATCATTATTCAAGGCTTTTTTATTGGGATTATATTCCATGAAGCATAACATAAAAAAATTTTTGAAGACCTGGATGTTGCCCATCGCTATGGCTACGGGCGTCTTGTCTTATTTCATCTACACCGCCCTTCACTTTTTGGATCATACTCACGTCTTTGTCGGAAAAGCGGTAAGTATCATACAGCCCACCCTGATCTTTTGCATGCTTTTCCTGTCTTTCTGTAAAATCAACCCTCGAAGGCTGCGTATACGGAGATGGCACGGACGGCTTCTGCTGATACAGACCTGCGGATTCCTCTTGTTCGCCATTCCTCTGATTGTTTTTCCCCAAACACCGGTCCGCCTCCTTTTGGAGACCGGCATGATTTGCCTGCTCTGTCCGACAGCTACGGCTGCAGCCGTTGTAACCGGCAAATTGGGCGGGAATACGACCAATCTGGTCACCTACACCATACTCATCAATCTGACGACAGCCATTCTGGCACCTACGCTGTTCCCTTTGACAAATCCCACCACCGGCATGCACTTCGCCACCGCCTTTTTCATGATATTGGGCAAAGTGTTTCCGTTGCTGATTCTGCCGTTGCTGGCCGCTTTTCTGGTTCGATACCTGTTTCCGAAAATACACATGGTCATTGTCAAAGCCAAGGATCTTGCCTTCTACATCTGGTCCGTTTCCCTCACCCTCGCCCTGGCAGTAACCACCAAAATCATCGTCCACAGCCGCATCGCCTGGATGATGGGGTTGGGAATTGCCGTCATTTCCCTGCTGTGCTGCATTCTGCAATTTGCCATCGGAAAATCAGTCGGAAAAAAATACAACGACCGCATCAGCGCCGGACAGAGCATGGGACAGAAAAACACTGTTTTCGCCATCTGGCTGAGCTATACCTTCCTTTCACCCGTTACGGCTATTGCGGGCGGATTTTACAGCATATGGCACAACCTGTTCAATTCCTATCAGTTGTACCGCATGCAAAAGAAACAAGAATAAGCATTCAATACCATATGTTATGAAAAGAGGATTCGGAAGCGACAACCATTCCGGCATCAGCCCGGAAGTCTTGGAAGCCATTGCCCAAGTCAATCAGGAACACGCATTGGCCTACGGTGACGATGAATATTGTACCCGGGCCGAACAATTGTTCCAAACACATTTCGGAGAAAATGCCAGAATCTATTTCGTATTCAACGGAACAGGAGCAAACACTCTCTGCATTGATGCCATGGTACAATCCCATGAAGCGGTTATCTGTGCCGACACTGCCCACATCAATGTGGACGAATGCGGTTCCATCCAAAGGGTGATCGGATGCCGCCTGCTCACCGTCCCCACACCGGATGGTAAATTGACTCCCGATTTGATACGGACACAATTGCACGGTTTCGGATTTCAGCACCACTCCCAACCCAAAGTAATCAGCATTACCCAACCTACCGAACTGGGTACCTTATACACACCGGACGAAATTCGCGCCATCGTGGAACTGGCTCACAGCCACCACATGTATGTGCACATGGATGGTGCCCGGCTGGCCAACGCGGCTGTCGCTTTGGGAAAAAGCTTTAGAGAAATAACCACCGACCTCGGTGTGGATGCCCTCTCCTTCGGAGGCACCAAAAACGGATTGATGATGGGAGAATCCGTTGTACTGCTGAATCCGGAACTTCGACCGGACTTTCTCTACCGCCGCAAACAGGCCATGCAACTGTGCAGCAAGATGCGTTTTATCGCAGCCCAATTCATCGCCTATTTTCAAGACGGACTATGGCAGAAAAACGCGGCCCACTCCAACCGTATGGCCCAAATGCTCTACCAGGCCGTCAAGGATCTGCCCCGGACCGAAGTGATGTATCCGGTACAGGCCAACGGCGTTTTCGTCCGCCTGCCTCGCCAGGTATGGACCGAATTGCAGAAACGGTATTTTTTCTACGAATGGGACGAAGCCGCCGACATTGTCCGTTGGATGTGTGCATTCGATACCACAGAGGAGGATATTTTCACCTTTGTAGAATGTTTGAAGAAACTTTTGATTTTTTAGTCAGTAAACAAATATTATGAAAACCGTCATTTTAGGAGAAACAGGCATACGCGTTCCGAAAAACGGATTCGGGGCCCTGCCCATACAGCGCATTTCACTGAACGATGCCGTATACTTGCTGCAGAAAGCTTTTGACCACGGCATGTATTACTTCGACACCGCCCGCTTTTACACCGACAGCGAGGAAAAATTGGGTGCCGCCTTCCATGGAAAAAGGGAACAGATTATCATCAGTTCCAAAACGGGTGCCACTCAGGTAAAAGATTTCTGGAAAGATTTGGAAACCAGTCTCGGACTGCTGAAGACCGATTATTTGGACATCTACCAGTTCCACAATCCTAGCTTTTGTCCCAAACCCGGAGACGGAAGTGGACTGTACGAAGCCATGGAAGAAGCTGTCCGTCAGGGAAAGGTTCGCCATATCGGCATTTCCAACCACCGCTTGGCCGTTGCCAGGGAAGCCATTCTTTCCGGCCTGTACGAAACCCTGCAGTTTCCCTTCTCCTACCTGGCATCAGCGAATGACCTGGAAATCGTTCGCCTCTGCAAGGAAAAGCGGATGGGCTTCATTGCCATGAAAGCCCTGGCCGGTGGCCTGATTACAGATTCTGCCGCCGCATACGCCTACATGGACCAGTTTGAGCATGTGGTTCCCATCTGGGGCATACAGCGCGAACGCGAACTGGACGAATTCCTTTCCTACCAGGAAAATCCACCTCTACTGACAGAAGAACGTCGGTTACGCATTGAAAAAGACCAGCGGGAACTCTCCGGAAATTTCTGCCGCGGCTGCGGCTATTGCGAGCCCTGCCCTGCCGGTATTGAAATCAACAATTGCAACCGCATGAGCCTGTTTCTGCAACGTGCACCGCTCAGCGTTTACCTGACGGAAGAGTGGGCTGAAAAAATGAAAAAAATTGAAGATTGCAGACATTGCGGTCAATGTGCGGCAAAATGCCCCTACGGTCTGAATACACCGGAGCTGTTGAAGCAGAACTACGAAGATTTCAAAAAAATGTGGAACTCCAAAAAACAAAAAATATGAACCGACTTAAAACAATCTGTATCTGTATGATCATACCCGCCCTCACCCTTACGGCCTGCAAAAAAAAGAAAAACGAAACTGCCGAACCGGCCATGGCGGTGATTGAAAAACCGCAACTGAAGATAGATAACGGACGTTTCACGCCCGAAATCATGTGGGGACTCGGAAAGATGGGTGAAACCGCTCTCAGCCCCGATGGAACGCAACTGGTTTATGCCAACACTTATTATTCCATTGAGGAAAACAAAGGCAATGCCGAATTATACCTGATCTCCACCAAAAATGAAGGAGGAGCGGTACGCCTGACCACAACGCCA
>JAZLLH010000042.1:0-30956 GCA_045598025.1 Bacteroidales bacterium
AAAGGCAACGGCATCAGCCAGGGACAGCGGCAACGCATACTGATAGCCCGCGCCGTCTACAAGAATCCCGACTACCTCTTTTTCGATGAAGCTACCAACGCCCTCGATGCCAACAACGAGCGCATCATCATGGAAAATCTCCAGCAGTTCTTCAAGGGACGTACCGTTCTGGTGGTAGCCCACCGGCTGAGCACCGTCCGCCATGCCGACCAGATTGTGGTCATCGACCAGGGACGCATCGTGGAACGCGGAACACACGAAACACTCACCGCCCTGCATGGTGCGTACTACGAACTGGTGAAAAACCAGCTGGAACTTGGAAATTAAAAATCTACCGGTCAGCAGCCGGTTCATGTTGCTTTTTTTTGTACTTTTGCGCGTTTTTATTTTTGCACGTATCTGAATGAATTCTATTCAAAAGACATTGGTATCCCTGACTGCAGCTGCCCTGTTCTCCCAAAAGGCGGCACTGCCGAAGTCCTTCTCTGCGGAAGATTTTGACAGCCTGTACCGATGTGCCCGCGAAAACGGCGTCCTCGCCCTCTGCCTGGACGGCATACAGCAGCTGCCGGCCGGACAGCAGCCGCCCAAAAACAGATACCTGAAATGGGTCGCCAATGTCGCATACATTGAAAAACGCTACGCGCAGAAACGGAAAGTACTGGATTTCCTGTTGGAAACCTATCGTGCCCGAGGCATCCGCTGCCTGACATTCAAAGGTTTTTCCGTCAGCCGGCTATACCCCGTTCCCAATCACCGCGAATTCGGGGATCTGGACATTTACCTTTTCGACCAATACGCACAGGGGAACCAGGCTGTCAGTGACAAAGGCATACAAATCCAGGGAGACGATGCCCATCATGCCCAATATCATATCGATGGCATTCTGGTGGAAAACCATCCGCACTTTCTTCACACCTCCTCCCGATTGGAAGAAAAGCTGGAAGCTGCCGCATGGAACGTCAGGGAAAAACAGGAAGAGGATCCTCTGTTTCTCCCTCCCTTGGAACAGGCCGCCTACATAGCCTGTCACACCGCCCAGCACTTTTTCTCCAACGATTGCAACATCCGGCTGCGCGCTCTGTGCGATTGGGCCGTCATTCTGAAGGAAGAAGGGAAAAACTGGCACTATACCGACCTGCAGGACCTGCTCAAGGGCACCAAAGCCGAAAGTCTGGCCGACCTGATGACCCTTTGTTGCCACCAATGGTACGGCCAGGTGTCCGCCCAGGCTCTCTCCCGGATTGAAACATTTCCGACCCGCATACAAAAACTTTTTCAAAAAACCGTTTTCGCTCCCAAGTACCAGAAAAAGGACGAAAAACGGAAATGGAAACGCTATTGGGGACACCTATACAAACAATTGCATTTTGCTTCCCTGCGCCGATATCTGTCAAGAAAACATACTACCTGAATGAAAATAAATCCCATCTACAAGCTGCACTCCGTTGCAGGTGAAAACATCATCCTGCTCAACAACGAGAAAGAGAATAAAGTGGTCTCCCTCAATCCCACTTCGGTGTACCTGTGGGAACAATTGCAGGGAAAAACATTTGAGCTACAGGATATCGTCCGATGCCTGACACAGAAATACGAAGTGGACGAAGCTACGGCTTCGGCCGATGCCGACCGATGGATCAAACAATTGGACAGCCTTGGAATCATTATACTATAACATAGGGGGCCTCCGCACCCGCATCACGGGCGAACAGAATCTGCAGGCCATTGCCGCTTCCAAAGCATTTGAGGTTTTCCGTGCGGAACCCGGTATGACCGATGCGGAAATATACACAGACGAGACGCTGGATGATATTCCTTTTCAGTCTGTTTACACTTTTGACTTCCAAAAGGACACCCGCTGCGTGTACGGGAAAAACGGACAGACGGGCATCTTCCGCATGAAATCTTCCAATGGAAACTGTCTTCGTTTTCATTTTGATGGAGAAAACGAAGTGCATGTCCGCACATGCAATGACTATAGACTGTTTTTCTTCGCTTTATGGATGGCTTTCAATCTGATCGGATGCCGGCGTCAAAGCCTGTCCATCCATTCTTCCTGCATCGCTTTTCAGGGAAAGGGCATTCTGTTCCTCGGCGAATCCGGAACGGGGAAAAGCACCCAGAGCCGACTGTGGAGACAGGTGTTCCCGGAAACAGAACTCATCAATGATGACGGACCATTTCTCGCGCCTGTGGGAGATGAATACCGGATTTTCGGTTCTCCATGGAGCGGGAAAACCCCCTGTTACCGGAATGTCAGTTATCCGGTCAAAGCCATTGTCCGAGTGGTGCAAGCTCCTGAAAACAGCATACATCCTTTGTCTGTCCTGGAAAAAATAAAAGCCCTGCTGCCATCTTTTCCTCCCGCCCTGTCAAGAGACAAAGCATTACAGGAGAGCGTTCTCTCCATCGTTTCCCGCATAGTGAAAGACATTCCGATTTATTGCCTGGAATGCCGGCCCGATGAGGAAGCAGTCCGCGTAACCTATCAAGCACTCTACGAAAAACCATGCTGAGCATTCCCAACCGTATTTTTTTTGAAGACGTATGCCAACGCATACAACAGCAACGCTCTGTCAAAATCCGAGTCTGCGGAAAAAGCATGGAACCTTTCGTTAAAGACGGAATGGATTTCGTCATTGTGTCTCCCCTTTCTCCTCAACCGGATTTCCGCAAGGGCGACCTGCTGCTCTTCCTTTACCGGGACCACTATATTGTGCACCGCATCCATCGCACGGAAGGGGAAAGACTTTTCATGAAAGGTGACAATCAGAATCATTTGGAAATCATCAATAAAACAGATGTTCTGGCCCGCATAAGCTCTGTGGAATATGCCAACGGCCTGCGCATCCGCAACCGCTCCATCCTGTGGAAATGGTTCACGCTCTGCAGTCGTGTAACCCGCATTCGGAAAAACTTCCATCACCGGATCAAACGACTGCTCCGAAGCAGAAAAGACTGAATCACTTTTCCACATTTTGCTGTGTAATAATTTTCTTTAAAGCGGTTTTTTTCTATCCGGGGCGGATGTATTTTTGCATTTGGTTTACGGAAATAATAGGTATGATTCTGAAAAACATTCGTGTATTAGGATTGATTCTTTGTTTTTTAGGCACTTCCGCTTTATCGTTCGGGCAGAACAAAAAGGCAGAGCTGACCAACGAAAAGAAGAAGTTGGAACAGGAAATTGCGCAACAGCGGGCATTGCTGAAACAGACGCAGAAAACAAAGAAGGCCTCTTTAAAGGAAATTCAGTTGATCAATTCCCAGGTAAAAAAACAGGAGAAACTCATTGCCACCATTAACGGAGAAATCTCCAGCCTGAATACGGAAATTGAAGTCAATACACAAGAGGTCCACCGACTGGGAACCCAATTGGAACAATTGAAAAAAGACTATCAACAGGCCATCTACATCGCCTACAAATACCGGAATACTTTCAACCGAACCGCCTTCATCATTTCTGCGGACAACCTGGGACAGGCCGTGCGCCGCATGCGCTATCTCCAGGAATATTCCGATGCTCTGAAACGCAATCTGCGGCTGATACAGGAAACCCAGAACACCCTGATTGAAAAAGAAAACTCCCTAGAGCGTTCCAAACAGGAAAAGGAAACGCTGCTGCAGGACGGCAATCGCAAAAAAGCCCAATTGGACATACAAAAAAAGGAGAAAAATCAGATTGTCAGCAAACTGAAGAAACAAGAAAGCCAAATCCAGACGGAAATCAACCGCAAAATCCAGCGTCAGAAATCCGTGGATGCAGCCATCAAACGCATTATACAGGAGGAAATCGCCAAATCCAACAAGACCGCGACAAGCAAAAGCAGCACCTCTGCTTCCTCCTCAAGCACCTCCGCTCCTGCTACCCCTGCCCATCTGAAGCTGACTCCGACAGAATCTGCCCTGGCCAGTGATTTTGAAAGCAACAAGGGAAACCTTCCCTGGCCGGTGGAGAAAGGCAGCATAGTAACACCCTTCGGACCCTATTCCCATGCTGAAATCAGCTCGGTACAGATTCCCAACGACGGCATCAACATCATCACAGAAAAAGGCAGCAGCGTACGCGCCGTCTTCAAGGGAACGGTGTCGGGTGTGGCCAGCATAGGCGAATCCAAAGTAGTCATCATACGGCACGGAAACTACCTCAGCGTCTATTCTAACCTGAGCGAAGTCAATGTAAGCAAAGGCTCCACCGTAAACACCAAGCAGATAATCGGGAAGGTATTCACCGAACCCGGCGACAACAGCTCGGAACTCCATTTTGAAATACGCAAGGAAACCACCCCTCTCAATCCCAGTCTGTGGATCAAAAAATAAGAAATATGGAAAAGGAACTGGAAGCCATGAAGCGCCTGCTGCTGATTATGGACGAGCTGCGCGAAAAATGCCCCTGGGATAGCAAACAGACCATGGAATCGCTGCGCTGCAACACCATTGAAGAAACCTACGAACTGGCCGATGCTGTGCTGAACGGCGATTTGGACGAAGTCCGCAAGGAATTGGGCGACCTCCTGCTGCACATCGTGTTCTACTCCAAAATCGGTTCGGAAAAAAGCGCCTTTGATTTTGCAGACGTTGCCAACGGCATCTGCGAAAAGCTCATCGTCCGCCATCCCCACGTATTCGGAGATACCAAAGTCCGCGACGATGCTGACATACGTTCCAATTGGGAGAAAATCAAACTTTCAGAAGGTCGCCGTTCCGTATTGGAAGGCATCCCTTCCTCCCTGCCGGCTCTGGTCAAAGCCATACGCCTGCAGGAAAAAGCCAAGGGAATCGGCTTTGACTGGAAAGAGGAGAATGCTTCCTGGGAACAGTTGAAAGAGGAAATAGGAGAATTCGAGGATGCGCTGAAAAACGGCAGTTGTAAAGACAAAGAAGCCGAATTCGGAGATCTGATGTTTGCCTTGGTCAAATGCGCCGGAAACTACCACATACAGGCGGAAAACGCATTGGAAAAGACCAACCGGAAATTCAAAACCCGCTTCCAGACCATGGAAGACCTTCTGCGGGAAGACGGCCGGCAATTGCAGCAGACAGATACCGCCGAAATGGAAACCTACTGGAAAAAAGCCAAACAGATAGTAAACACCAAACATTAACATCACCATGGCAGAACAACAAGACAACATACCGAAAAAACGACTGGGATCGTCCTGGTTTTCCACCGTACTGAGCATTTCCCTGGTACTGGTCATGATCGGACTGTTGGGCATCATCGTCATCAATGCCCGTCGCATCACAGACGAAACAAAGGAAAATATTGATTTCGAAGTCATACTGCAATATGACCTGCCCACAGAAGACATACAGGCTTTCCTGAAAGAACTGGAAAAACGCCCCTGCGTCCGTTCCACACGCTACATCAGCAAGGAACAGGCGGTCAAGGAAACCATCGCGGTCCTGGGACACGACTTCCGGGATGTGGCCGGAGATATACTTCCGCCCTCCATAGTACTGAAAATAAAATCGGAATACACCTCCCTGGAATATCTTCAGCGACTGGAAAAAGAGTTGCAGCGCGACTCCCGGGTGTTTGACATCCAATACCAGCAGACCTATGTGGAAAACATCAACCACAACCTTTACGCCATCGGACTTGTCATACTGTGCATCAGCGGCATTTTGCTGTTTATCGCCATTTCCCTGCTGCTGAACACCATCCGCCTGTCCATTTACGCCAACCGTTTTCTCATACGCAGCATGCTGTTTGTCGGAGCCAAACGTTCCACCATCCGTCGGCCTTTTATCCGCAAAGGTATATGGCAAGGCGTGTGGGGAGCCCTGCTGGCCATGGCGTTGCTGTGCCTGTGCCTCTACTTCGGCAACCGCTTCACACCGGGAGGAAGTTTTACCCTCATCAGCCTGGACAGCGTATCCCTGCAATGGTATGCCGTCCTTTTCGGAGGCCTGCTGCTGCTGAGCATACTGCTCACCTGGATATCCACTTCCCTGGCCGTACGCACCTACATTCGCATGAAAACAGACAAACTGTATTTCTGATTTCTTTGAAAAATAAATTTTCCATTTTGCCGAAGTTACGCTATTTTTGACTACTTTTGCAATTCAACGAAAATAAATGATTCATCATGAGTACCACAACCAATAAAAACACCAGTAAAAAGAGCGGAAACACACCCAAACCCGAATGGGCACCCGGTCTTCCCTTCCAAAAAACCAACTACATCCTGATGATAATCGGTGTAGTGGTGCTGTTCATCGGCTACCTGCTGCTCAGCGGCGGAAAAAGTGAAGATTCCGTCACATTCAGCGAAGCCATTTTCAATACCCGACGTCTGGTCGTCGCCCCTATCACTTTGGTCATCGGTTTTCTCATTGAACTGTTCGCCATCATGTACCGTCCGAAAGGCGGAAAAGCACAGGAGGAAAACGAGCAATCCACTCCCCAAGCCTAATTCCACATGGATACGCTGGAAGCCCTTCTCCTTGGCATCATTCAAGGCCTGACGGAGTTTCTTCCCGTCAGCAGCAGCGGACACCTGGCTATAGGCAGTGCCGTACTGGGTGTGGAGAATGCAGACAATCTGATGTTTGCTGTCATTGTGCACGCAGCCACCGTGCTGAGCACCATCGTGGTCCTGCGCAAAGAAATCGGACAATTGCTGAAAGGCCTTTTCGCCTTCAGGAAAAACGAGGAAACCCTTTATATCGGGAAAATATTCCTTTCCATGATTCCCGTATTCATCGTCGGCATGTTCTTCAAGGACACCGTGGAAAGTATTTTCGGATCCGGACTGCTGTTGGTGGGCATTTGCCTGTGGATTACTGCCGGACTGCTTTCTTTTTCCTACTTTGCCCATCCGCGTCCGAAAGAAAAAATAGGCTGGAAGGACGCCTTCATCATCGGTCTGGCACAGGCCGCTGCCGTACTTCCGGGATTGTCCCGTTCGGGAAGCACCATTGCCACCGGACTGTTGCTGGGAAATAAAAAGGAATCGGTTGCCAAATTCTCTTTTCTGATGGTACTCATTCCCATCTTGGGAGAAGCCTTCCTGGACTTCGTAGATATCCTCGGCATGGAAAACGCCACTGTATCTCTCGGGCTCAGTCCGTCCGCTATGATAGCCGGATTTCTGTCAGCTTTTGTCGTCGGATGCCTTGCCTGCCGGTGGATGATTCATATCGTCAGCAAAGGAAAACTGATTTATTTCGCCATATACTGCGCCCTGGCCGGCACCTTCGCCATTCTGTGGCCGATTTTCGCCTGAAATGAACATTTATCTGATCGGATACATGGGCTGCGGTAAAACAAAAGCCGGAAAGCAACTGGCATCTCTTATCCGTCGTCCGTTCGCAGATTCGGACCAAGTATTCGAATCCACTTGGAAAATGAGCATATCCGATTTCTTCCGAAAAGAAGGAGAAAGCCGCTTCCGTGAATTGGAATCCGCCTTGCTCAAAGAGATCTGTCCGAAAGGAGACGCAGTCGTTGCCTTGGGAGGTGGAACTCCCTGCTTTCATGATAATATGGCCTGGATACGGGAACATGGATGCTCCGTATACCTCCGCATGAACGAGCTGGCTCTGCTTCAACGCATCTGTTGCTCCCGACATGCCCGTCCGCTGATGGATTCGCTGACTTCTGAAGAAAAACTGGACCGCATTTGCGAACAATTGGCAGAAAGAGAGCCCCACTACCTGCAAGCCGACCTGATATGGCCCGGCATCAATCTTTCCATTCCCGCCCTTTGGGAAAAACTTCAGCCCATCCTTTTGGAGAAGGAACAACAAGCATGAACAACGAAAAATACAGATATTACCGTCTTGATAACGGAATACGGGTCATCTACAAAGAAGTAAGTTCGTCCATCACCCATGTGGGGCTGGTTGTCAATACCGGCACCCGGGACGAACAAGCCGATGAAAACGGCATCGCCCATTTCATCGAACATACCATTTTCAAAAGCACACAGAAACGGAACACCTATCAGGTACTTTCTTACCTGGAAAACGTGGGCGGAGATGTCAATGCATACACCACCAAGGAAGAAACCTTTTTCTATGCCTCCGTGCTGAACCGCTATTTCGACCGTTCGCTCGACCTGCTCTCCGACATAGTGTTCCACGCCGCCTTCCAGGAAAAGGATCTGGAAACGGAAAAAGAAGTTGTAATTGAGGAAATCAATTCCTACAAAGACAATCCTTCCGAACTGATTTTCGACGAATTCGAAAACCAATTGTTTGAAGGACATCCGCTGGGCACCTACATACTGGGCACCAAAAAGAGCGTGCGCTCCTTTCACAGGGAGGACATACTGCGATTCATGGACCGTACCTACCACACAGACCAAATGGTCATCGCCATTGTCGGGGCTGTACCTTTCCAGCAATGCGTGCGGCAACTGGAAAAACACTTCGGACAGATTCCGCCTCATCTCAGGGACTACCGCCGTCAGGTTTTCACAGACTACTGTGCCAGCCATCGGACGCGTCTGCTGCGCGGCAATCAGGTCCACTACATCACAGGTTGCGTGCTTCCCCGATACAACGAACAGAAGCACATCACAGCCACCCTCCTGAATAACCTGCTGGGAGGTCCGGGGCTCAACACCCGGCTGAACCTGGCTATCCGTGAGAAAAAAGGATATGTATATTCCGTAGAATCTTCCTACGCTGCCTTGAGCGATTCCGGCCTCTTTACCATATATGCCGGCATGGATGAGAAAAATACGGAAAAGTGCATCGAATTAATACATAAAGAATTAAAAAAACTCAGAGAGGTTCCTCTGGGAGGTTTGCAACTGCAGCGGGCCAAACTGCAGCTTATCGGACAGACCTGCATCACCAACGAATCCAATCTCAACGAAATGCTTTCCATCGGAAAAAACCACCTGATTTTCGATGAAGTGGAAAGCATTCCGGAACTGCTCCGCAAAGTAGAAGCGGTTCAGGCTGCAGAAATTCAGGACCTGGCCGGGGAAATGTTGGATGAAAACCGCTTGAGCAGCCTCACTTTTTGCAAAAAATAACACACTATGGACCAACAGCCAACTCCTGCGCACAAAGCCGGATTCGTAAGCATACTGGGCAATCCCAATGTCGGAAAATCCACATTGATGAACGCGCTGACAGGCGAACGCCTGTCCATTGCCACCGCCAAAGCTCAAACCACACGCCACCGGATCATGGGCATCGTCAACGGAGAAGACTACCAGATTGTGTATTCCGATACACCGGGTGTGTTGCGCCCCGCCTACAAAATGCAGGAATACATGATGCGCTACGTGGAATCCGCGCTGCAGGACTCTGACATACTGCTCTATATGGTAGAAGTGCGGGAACGCAATGCCTTGGAAGGTCTGCTGGGCAAAATCAAAAAAATGTCGCTGCCGGTCATTCTGGTAATCAACAAAACGGATACAGCCACAGCAGAGGAAGTCGCTGCCGCCCGGACCTATTGGGAACCACAGCTGGAGCCGGAGGCCGTTTTCTGCATTTCCGCTCTGAAACAATGGGAACTCGAATCCCTGAAGGCAAAAATCGTCGAATTTCTTCCTGTCTGCCCGCCCTATTTTCCCAAAGACGAACTGACAGACCGTCCCATGCGTTTCTTCGTTTCAGAAATCATACGCGAAAAAATCCTGCTCCAATATAAAAAAGAAGTACCCTACAGTGTGCAGATTGAAGTACTCTCCTACGAAGAAGGAGATACTGTCACCCACATAGAAGCCATGATTTATGTAGAAAGGGACAGCCAAAAGGGTATACTGCTCGGACACAGGGGCGAAGCCATCAAAAAACTAGGCATGGCCGCAAGGGAAGACATAGAGGCTTTCATCGGACAGAAAATTTACCTCGGCCTGAGTGTCAAAGTTCAAAAAGACTGGCGCAACGACGACCGCCGCCTGCAGGTTTTCGGATACGGAAACTGAAGACGAAAAAAGGAGTTACTTCTCCTTTTCCTGCTCCGTTTTCAGAAAAGATTCCACCGGATTGGCATAAATGGAAAGCAGGCGTTGCTTCATCTGGGTATAGTTGACGTCCGCCATGTTGGACTGCTTGCGGATATATTTGATAAACTGCTGTTTCTCCTCTTCCATGTACTCCTCGGCAAAACGGTCCGTATTGTGCAGAATGTCGTAGGCCATATAATTGTTTTCCCACAGACGGTAATCCTGATAGATTTCCTTGTCGATGATTTCCGCCACATACTGCAGGGCATCGTTATCGGATGCAAACGTCAGCTGCTCATCCAATTTATCGTTGATCGGCTTGCCCAACTGCATGTGCACCCTACCCTTGTATGAAAAAATCCCCTTGATGATGCTGTTGAAATCCTCTTCAGCCTGCTTTACATACACCTTGTTTTTCTGTGTCAGCACCAGCTCTCTCGCCTTCATCTGATCGCAGGGCTCGTATTCATAGGAAACCGTGAGGGGAACAATATTCAGTTCCTTCAGACTTTCCATGACATTGCCACGCTTGCTGGAGTAGAGCATCTTCAGCACTCCCTGCTGCGTCTTGTCCAAGCCGTCTTTGGTGCGTCCGCTGCGTTGGGAAAGCCACACAGAAACTTTGTCTTTGCAGATGCTCTGACGGATATAATCCGAAAGTTTGCGCGAATTGGCCAGCATCAGACGGGAATCATGCGTACGGTACACCGTAAACATGTTGTTCATTTTGGCAATATCCGTCATCACCGGAGACGTCAGCAGATTATCGCCTATACCGGAACGGGTGGCCGGCAGATTGTGCGTAATCAGAAAAACCTGCAACATGGCCGAATCCAGGATGATATCCCTATGATTGGAAATCAACAGATAAGGTTTGTGCATATCCAGTTCATCGAATCCACCGAAAGTGATGCTGTCAATACTCCTCTGCTCGAAGGTTTGGACGATGGGAACGAAAATATTTCGCTGCAATTCATCCAATGTTTTCATTTTACGCATTTTACGCACCAATATGGAAATAGGTACGTCCTCTATGAAATTGACCAGTGAACTGACAAATGCCTGCGACATCAGCAAACGATTGACAGCGTAAGGTATTTCCTTGGTGTTGTATGGTCGAATATCTTCAAACGGATCTTTTTTATTCATAATGCTTTCTGAAATAAAACGGATGAGTTGCCCAATCTTCCTCCTCAGGAGAAATTCCCAGAGGCAAACCCACCTTTTGGTTTGTATCAATCTCTATTTCCAACGTTCTGTGCTTCCATAGACAGAGGTAGCGACCGGGAGCCGGAAGCAGTTTTTCTGCAGGAGCTTCGGCTGACATCCCGTTTCCGGTATCTTCCGTCCGGTTGAAATAGGCATAATAACTATAGCCGAGCAAGCGGTTGGCCATTTCTACATCCCCTTCTATCAGGGACTTGCGTATGACAGACGAACTGATTTCCACATTTCCCAACTTCAGTTGAGGAACCTCCGTCATGCCGAAACGATACACTTTCTTCCATCGGGAAAGCGTATCCGCATTGCCTTCCTTATGTTTACCGAAGCCGTGATTATAACCCAATACCACGTGCTGCAGCCCCATTTTTGCATTAAGCAAGGTCAGAAAATCCTCCGCCGAGAGCGAGGCCAATTCCAAAGTAAAAGGAAGACATATCCAAATATCCACCCCGGCGGTTTCCAACAATTCCTGTTTCTCCTTCCGGGTCATAATTTGAGGGAAAAGGGTTCCTGACAACACCTGCCTCGGATGCGGATCAAACGAAATCACCACCGACTCGCCCTCCAACTCCCGAGCCTTGTCTGTCAGCACACGCAATACTTCCCGATGTGCCAGATGTACACCGTCGTACATGCCCAGCGTGAGCACGGCTCTATCGATGCATTCGAAATCATCCAAGGAAGTGTATACCTTCATGCACTAATTTTCTTTTTTCCGAAGTACAGGTTCCGCAGAGCCCGTATTTTCCGCTTTCTGAAGGCCGGATCCTTCCACCTCTTCTTCATCTGCAAAACTTTCCACGATTTCCTCCGGTGACATTCCCAAAAATTGTATGGAATACTCTGCCGTCCTGACCAAAGGATGTTCGGGATACAGATTCACAAAACGCAGATATGCCTGCTTGGCCATGGCAGGTTCGTAGTACACTTCCTCATACACCAGACCGCGAAGAAAATAGCATTCCGGTACCCGCGAATGATCCGGATAACGGTCAATGAGAGTAGAAAGGGCACCCATAGCCTCGGGTCCCTTTTTCATGACACGGAACAGATTGGCCTGATCGAACAGGAATTCCGGGCTGAGGGAATCCGTAGGAAAATCCTTTACAAAGCGGGCGTACAGATCTGACAATTTTTTCCATTGTACAGTGTCATAATCTTTTAAGGCCGTCTGTTCCAACGCATCGATTTTGGCAATCTGCTTTTCCCTCGAAGGGCTGCAGGACACCATCACCATCACTGCCAACAGAAAGCTCAGACATACATTCGTTTTCATTGTTTGTTCTGTTTATTTTTTGTTCGGACGAATACGGTAGGCGGGCACCTTTTTCCCGCTAACGATTTCATTCAACTTGCTTTTCAATAATGTTTTGCGCAATGCGGACAAACGGTCAACAAATACCTTTCCCAACAGATGATCGTATTCGTGCTGTATCACACGAGCCGCTTTGCCGTGATATTCTTCCTCATGCTCCGTTCCGTCAACATCCTGATAACGGATCCGCACGCCTTCACTGCGAACCACGTCTTCACTGATGCCGGGAACACTCAGGCAACCTTCACTGAAACTGACATTCTCTCCGAGCGTTTCCAGAATTTGCGGATTGACGAATGCCTTCTTGACGGGTTGTTCCTGATCCCCTTCATCCAAAAAGGCTTCCGTATCAATGACGAAAAGGGAAAGGGAAAGATTGACCTGAGGTGCCGCCAGTCCTACTCCGTTCGCCTGATACATCGTTTCAAACATATTCCCGACAAGTTCCGGGAGCTTCAACTCTGCATCCGAAGTATCAACTGCAGCCACCGTTTTTCGCAACACGGGATTTCCGTAGACAGTAATGGGTAATATCATGATTCCGACTGTTTTTGTTTAGCTTTTCTTTCAATATAATCCCTGCTTTCCATATAGGATTGCAGGAGGATGGTGGCACTCAAGGTGTCAACCAGGGCTTTGTTCTGACGGGCTTTTTTGTGCAAGCCGGCGTCAATCATGGTCTGAAAGGCCAATTTGGAAGTGAAACGCTCGTCCATGCGGGCGACTTCGATATCGGGGAACGTCCGGACCAACCGGCGGACAAAAGGCTCAATGTAACGGGCCGATTCAGAATCCGTATTGTCCAGCTGCTTGGCCTTGCCCACCAGGAACAGTTCTACGCTTTCCCGCCCTACGTATTCCGTCAGAAAAGGGAAAATATCCTTGGTGGGAACCGTGCACAAAGAATTGGCAATCAACTGCAATTCATCCGTGACCGCTATGCCCGTCCTCTTTTGTCCGTAATCAATGGCCAAAATCCTGCCCATACCGTTTTTTCGTTTTCCAAATCTGCAAAGATAGCTGTTTTTTGAATACAAATTGTTTTTCTTCGACAAAAATTGCAAATGGTTTTGATTTTTACATTATCTTTGCACTTTGCTTACAACCATCAAAAAAGAAGATAAATAATGTATAGGACAAATACTTGTGGAGAATTGAATCTTCAAAATGCCGGTCAGTCCGTGACACTTTGCGGCTGGCTGCAGCGTTCCCGCGATTTGGGCGGAATGACCTTCATTGACCTCAGAGACCGCTACGGTATCACTCAGCTGGTCTTCAACATGGAAACCCGCCCCGACCTCTGCGAAAAGGCACGCCGCCTCGGACGGGAGTACGTGCTTCAGGTCAAAGGCGTGGTGGCCGAGCGAAGCAACAAAAACCCCAAAATGCCCACCGGAGACATTGAAATTCTGGTGGACGAACTGGAAATCCTCAATGCGGCCAAGGTACCACCTTTCACCATAGAGGACCACAGTGACGGTGGCGATGACCTCCGGATGAAATACCGCTATCTGGATTTGCGGCGCAACCCTGTCCGCAGCAATCTGGAACTCCGCCACCGGGTAGCCATGCTGGTCCGGAATTACCTGAGCCAACTTGATTTTCTGGAGATTGAAACTCCCTGCCTGATCAAGTCTACGCCGGAAGGCGCACGTGATTTTGTCGTGCCTTCCCGCATGAACCCCGGACAGTTCTATGCACTTCCGCAATCTCCTCAGCAATACAAGCAACTGCTGATGGTGGGCGGTATTGACCGCTATTTCCAACTGGCACGTTGCTTCCGGGACGAAGACCTCCGGGCCGACCGTCAGCCGGAATTCACCCAGATAGACTGCGAAATGTCCTTTGTGGAACAGGAAGACGTGCTTCAGGTATTCGAAGGTCTGCTGAAACACATCCTTTTTGAAATCAAAGGTCTGAGTTTCGGAGATTTCCCGCGGATCACCTGGCAGGACGCCATGAAATATTACGGCAGCGACAAACCCGACATCCGCTTCGGCATGAAGTTCGTCGAAGTAAACGAGCAGGTGAAGGGCAAAGGCTTCGGCCTGTTTGACAATGCAGAGCTGGTGGTCGGCATTTGCGCCGAAAACTGTGCCGATTACACCCGCAAACAGCTGGATGCCCTGACTGACTTCGTCAAACGTCCGCAAGTGGGCGCCGGCGGACTGGTCTATATCAAATACAACACCGATGGCAGTCTCAAATCCTCCGTTGACAAATTCTATACTCCCGACGACCTGAAAAAAGTGGCCGAAGCTTTTTCGGCAAAGCCGGGTGACCTGATGCTGCTGTTGTGCGGAGAAGCCATGAAAACCCGCAAACAGTTGAACGAACTCCGTCTGGAAATGGGCAATCGCCTCGGACTGCGGAAGCCGGACGTATTCGCTCCCCTGTGGGTGATTGATTTCCCGTTGTTGGAGTGGGACGAGGAGACCCAGCGCTACTATGCCATGCACCATCCCTTCACGGCACCGCATCCGGAAGACATGCCGCTCCTGGATCAGCCGGAACGCTGGGACGACATCCGGGCCAATGCCTACGACATCGTGCTCAACGGCAACGAAATCGGTGGAGGTTCCATACGTATCCACAACCGCGACGTGCAGAACAAAATGTTCCACACCCTCGGTTTTACCGATGAAAAAGCGCAGGAACAGTTCGGTTTCCTGATGGGCGCCTTCGAATACGGAGCTCCCCCTCACGCAGGTCTGGCCTTCGGATTTGACCGTCTGTGCTCCATTTTGGGCGAAGCCGACAGCATTCGCGACTTCATCGCTTTCCCGAAAAACAACGCCGGCCGCGACATGATGGCCGATGCACCGTCCGAAATCAGCAAAGAACAATTAGATGAACTGGCTATTCAATTGGTTCAGAAAGAAGCCTCAAAATAAGGAACCCGAAATCGCAGCGGAAATGCACTTCTTGATCGTGGGATTGGGCAATATAGGCACGGAATACGCCGGCACGCGGCATAATATCGGTTTCGCGGCCGTGGAATATTTCGTCCAACAGCAGGGCGGAATTTTCCAATCCGACCGCTATGCCGCCTCCGCCACTTTCCGCCACAAGAACAAGATGCTCACCATACTCAAGCCGACTACCTATATGAATCTGAGCGGAAAGGCAGTGCGATATCACATGGAAAAACTGCACATTCCCCTGGAAAACATTCTGGTCATTTCCGATGACAAGGACCTTCCTTTGGGTCAGATACGGATAAAACCCCAAGGCAGCGGCGGATCGCACAACGGCTTGAACAACATCATCGACACATTGAAATCCTCACAGTTTGCCCGGCTGCGCATCGGCATCGGGAACGACTTTCCCAAGGGCAGTCAGGTGGATTTCGTTTTGGGACATTTCTCCGAAGAAGAATGCCAGACACTCCGACCGACCATCGAACGTTGCTCCGAAGCCATGCTTTGTTTTATAAACCAGGGCGTGCAGAAATGCATGAACCTGTACAATTCCAAACAATGAAAAAGGCGGTTTTTGCCGTGGACAAACTGCCTTTTTTCTTCCTTTTTGCACCGATTTTTCACTGAAAACTGTGAAAAAAGAGGGCTTTGCTTGAATAGAGTAAGACGCTATTATAATTGATTTTCAATTATTTATATATCTTCCCGAAAAGAAATAAAAATTTTACAGAAAGAGGTATTTTTACATTCAAAAAAGTAGTACTTTTGCAGGCTCAAAAGTCCAAGTTTATTATCCACAAACAAAGAAGGTGAAATATTTGTTTGAAAAGTAAAAGTAAAATTTAAAAAAAAGAAAGATGGATACATTAAGTTATAGAACAGAGTCTGCAAAGCCATCAACGATCAATAAGGAATGGATTCTGATTGACGCTGAAGGCGAAATCGTGGGTCGCTTGGCATCGGTTGCCGCCCAATTTTTGAGAGGCAAATACAAAACCAACTACACTCCCCACATGGACTGTGGAGACAACGTCGTCATCATCAATGCCGAAAAAATCCGTTTCTCCGGCAAGAAAATGACCGACAAACGTTACGTTCACCATACCGGTTATCCCGGCGGACAGCGCTTTGCCAGCCCGAAAGAACTGCTGAACCGCAAACCCGTTGCCATTCTTGAGCACGCCGTCAGAGGAATGCTTCCCAAAAACAGATTGGGAGACAAACTGTACAGAAATCTGTACGTCTATACCGGCAGCGAACACAAACAGCAGGCCCAACAACCCAGACTTATTAACCTCAAAGACATCAAATAAACATGGAAGTTATCAATACATCAGGTAGAAGAAAAACCTCCGTTGCCCGTATCTATATGCAGGCCGGTAACGGAAACATCACGGTGAACGGCCGTGACTATATGGAATATTTCCCTACGGACACCCTCCGTTATGTTGCCACTCAGTCCCTGAAAATTGCCGATATGGAAGGCAAATATGATATCAAAGTCAATTTGAACGGTGGCGGTATCAACGGACAAGCCGAAGCTCTTCGTCTGGCTATAGCCAAAGCTCTCTGCGAAATCAACCCCGAATTCAGGCATCCGCTGAAATCCGAAGGTTTGCTGCGTAGAGATCCGCGTATGGTCGAACGTAAGAAACCGGGACATCCCAAAGCACGTAAAAGATTCCAATTCAGCAAACGTTAGCAGCCGTATTAGCATACCAAGCACAGAAAGATGTTTAGTATCTAAATTGCAGCGATTCCCCTTTCAAAGGGACTACCCTGCAGTTGCTTAAACAAATAGAATGTAAACATTAAAAAAAAGAGAAAATGTCAAACGTAGATTTCAACCAGTTACTGGAAGCCGGTGCCCATTTCGGACACCTGAAAAGAAAGTGGAACCCCAATATGGCGCCGTATATCTTTATGGAAAAGAACGGCATCCACATCATTGACCTGCACAAAACTGTTGACAAAATAAACGAAGCCTCCGCTGCTATCAAACAGATTGCTGCTTCGGGCAAGAAGATTTTGTTCGTGGCCACCAAGAAACAGGCCAAGGAAATTCTTTCCGAAGAAGTCAAGGCCGTCAATATGCCGTTTGTGACCGAGCGCTGGCCCGGTGGCATGCTGACCAACTTCAACACCATCCGTAAGGCTGTGAAAAAAATGACCAACCTGGATGAGTTGATGAATGGACCGCAATGGAACAGCATTTCCAAACGCGAAAAACTGCAGATTCAACGTGAAAAGGCCAAATTGGAAAAAAACCTCGGTTCCATCGCTGATCTGACCCACCTTCCTTCTGCCGTTTTCGTGGTGGACGTTCTGAAAGAACACATTGCCGTGGCTGAAGCCCGCAAATTGAACATTCCGGTATTCGCCATTGTTGACACCAACTCCAATCCCAATCTGGTCGACTTCCCGATTCCGGCCAATGACGACGCATCCAAATCCATTTCCCTCATTGTGAAAGCCATGTGTGAATCCATTCAGGAAGGCCTGACGGAAAGAGCGCTCAGCAAAGACAAGGAAGAAGTGGAAGAAGAAGTAGAAGAAGTGGAAGAAGTGGAAGAAGAAAGCAGACCCAGAGGCAACCGCAGACCCAGAATCGGTGAAAAAGCCGAAGAAGGTGAAGAAAGACCGAGACGCAGACGTACGGTTTCCAAATAGTTAAACCTAAAAACGAAACATTATGGCAATTACAGCAGCAGATGTAAATAAATTGAGACAAATGACCGGTTCCGGCATGATGGATTGCAAGAAGGCTTTGGTTGAAGCCGACGGCGATTTCGAAAAAGCTGTGGACATCTTAAGAAAAAAAGGTCAGAAAATTGCGGCCAAACGTGCCGACCGCAACGCGAACGAAGGATACGTTGTCGCTAAGACAAACAACGATCATACTTTCGGCATCATCGTCATGGTGAACTGCGAGACCGACTTCGTCGGAAAAACCGCCGATTTCACCAACTACGCCAACACATTGGCCGACTTGGCCATCAGCCAGCACATCACCTCCAAGGAAGGTCTGTTGGCTGCAAGCCTTAACGGACAGAGTGTGGAAGCCACGCTGACCGAAATGAGCGGAAAGACCGGCGAAAAAGTGGAAGTGAACGGATTCGCCTGCTTGGAAAAACCTTTCATCAGTGCCTACAACCATATGGGAAACCGTTTGGCTGTAATCGCAGCTTTCAATAAAGCATGTGAAACAGAGGCTCATGAAATCGCCATGCAGATTGCCGCCATGAACCCGCTGGGCGTCACCGAAAAGGAAATTCCTCAAGACGTAATCGACCGCGAATTGGAAGTGGCTCGCGAACAGGCCCGCAACGAAGGCAAGCCTGAAAACATGATTGAAAAAATCGCACAGGGCAGACTGAACAAGTTCTACAAAGAAAATACCCTTTTGCACCAGGAATTCATCCGCGACGGAAAAATGACCGTCAGCGAATACATGAAACAGGCCGACAAGGAACTGACCTGCGAAGGTTTCTTCCGTGTACAACTGGGTGCATAAGTAAAGACTGCATTTTGTACGACAAAAAAAGCGCTCTTTTCAGAGCGCTTTTTCGTTTTAGGTACATTCCACTTATGAGACCGTAATCATTCGGGAAGCATCAGCTTTCTCTTCCGATTTTTTCGGCAGTGTCAGCAACAACATTCCGTTTTCGTATTTGGCCTCGATGTGCTCCATGTCCACATTTTCCGGCAGGGTAAAGCTGCGCTCGAAAGAAGCGTAACAATGTTCTCTGCGCGTGATCCGTCCATCTTCCTCAGATTTATCGGATGCACACAGTTGAGCGGATACGGACAACACGTTCCTTTCGGTCAGCTGCACGTGAAAATCCTCTTTCCGATAACCGGGAGCCGCCATTTCAATCTGAAATTGTTTTTCATCTTCACTGATATTGGCCGAAGGCATGGTGTACCTTTCATCCGCATCCCAGAAATTAGCGAAGATATCTCTTCCGAAAAAGCGGTTCAAATAATCCGCATAAACAGGCTGATAATTGTTTCTTTTAACTAACATGATATTTTTCCTTTCTTTTTTTATTTAACTTGAAACCTAAATTTTTGTTTCCTTTCGGACACACTAGCTCTTTGACAATATGTATGCCATAACTTAGGCAAAATCAGTTATCACTGATAATCAGCAATATATAAAAATATAATAAACGCCATTTTGGCAGTTGTCAATATAAACAAATGTCATTTTGGCAGCTATTGCATTTTTTCACCCTGCACAATAGGAAAGACAATACTGCGTTAAATATTTTTAATATCATAAAACATGGAAACAGTACTCAGCGGAATCCGCTCCACCGGAAACCTGCACATCGGAAACTACTTCGGTGCGCTGCGCAATTTCATAAAAATGCAGGAAGAGAACAACTGCTATTTCTTCATAGCCGACTATCACTCTCTGACCACGCATCCCCACCCAGACAATCTGAAAAACAGTGCCCGCCAGATTCTCATCGAATATCTGGCCGCCGGACTAGACCCTGAAAAATGCACGCTATACTTCCAAAGCGATGTTCCTGAAGTGCTTGAACTTTATCTGTTTTTGAATATGAACGCCTACCTGGGCGAGCTGGAAAGATGCACCTCATTCAAGGATAAAGTGCGACAACAGCCAAACAATGTGAATGCCGGACTGCTCACTTACCCTACCCTGATGGCAGCAGATATCCTGATACACCGGGCCGACAAAGTGCCGGTGGGCAAAGATCAGGAGCAGCATTTGGAAATGACCCGGGTGTTCGCCAACCGATTCAACAGCATGTATAAAGTGAACTATTTCAAGGAACCTCAGGCCTATAATTTCGGTGAAAGCCTGGTTAAGATACCGGGTCTGGATGGCAGTTTGAAAATGGGAAAATCAGAGGGAAACGCCATCTATCTGATGGATGACCCGGCTGTAATCCGCAAGAAAGTCATGCGTGCCAAAACCGATCAGGGACCGACTCAGGAAAATCAGGAAAAATCACAGGAAATCGAGAATCTTTTCACTATCATGAAACAGGTTTCCTCACCCGACACCTATGATTTCTTCAACGATGCCTACAATCACTGCAACATCCGCTACGGTGATTTGAAAAAGCAGCTGGCTGAAGATATCGTTTCAGTCTGCACTCCGATACGCGAACGGATAGAGGCGCTCTCACAACAGAACGACTACCTGGAAAAGGTAATGAACCAAGGAGCAGAAAAAGCCCGCGAAAATGCCAGAAAAACCATTCGAGACGTGCGCGAAATCATCGGATTCCGGAAATAGATACAGGCAAGACTACTATCTTCTACTGCTCTTGAGCATAAATGCATAAAAAAAGCCGGCTTTATCAAGCCGGCTTTTCATATAAAGTCTGCTGCAGCCTACCAGGCAAACAACGGACGGTTCTGCATCATTTCATTGACGGTTCCACGAACTTTGGCAATCACGTCTTCTGTAGGATTGCAAAGTACCGTGTCAATCAAATCCACCACATTCTTCATTTCGTTTTCTTTCAAACCACGAGTAGTGATGGCAGGCGTTCCAACGCGCAGACCGGAAGTCTTGAACGCAGAACGGCTGTCGAAAGGAACCATGTTCTTGTTGATGGTGATGTCGGCTGCTACCAATGCATTCTCAGCCTCTTTACCCGTCATATCAGGGAATTTGGTGCGGAGATCAACCAGCATCAGGTGGTTGTCAGTACCGTTGGAAATGACTTTGTAACCTTTTTCCATGAAAGCCTCGCACATCACTTTGGCGTTCTTCATCACCTGTTGGATGTACTTATCATAGCTGTCGGTCAAAGCTTCGCCGAAAGCGACGGCTTTGGCGGCAATGACATGCTCCAACGGACCACCTTGTGTTCCGGGGAACACTGCGCTGTCCAACAAAGCGGACATCTTCTTGATTTCGCCTTTCGGAGTGGTTTTTCCCCATGGATTATCAAAATCTTCACCCATCAGAATCATACCACCGCGAGGTCCGCGAAGGGTTTTATGGGTGGTTGTAGTCACAATGTGGCAATATTTTACGGCATTGTTCAGATAACCCTTGGCAATCAGTCCGGACGGATGGGAAATATCACCCATGAGAATGGCACCGATCTTGTCGGCAATGGCACGCATGCGGGCCCAATCCCAATCACGGCTGTATGCGGAACCACCGCCGATGATCAGTTTCGGACGGAATTCCAAAGCCTTCTTTTCCATGTCGTCGTAATCGACGGTTCCGGTTTCTTCCTTCACCTGGTAACCTACCACATTGAACATGAGACCGGAGAAATTGACGGGACTTCCGTGGGACAGGTGACCACCGTGATTAAGGTCCATACCCATGAACGTATCACCGGACTTCAGGCAGGCCATGAAAACGGCCATGTTTGCCTGGGCACCGCTATGAGGCTGCACATTGGCCCATGCTGCACCGTAGAGCTGCTTGGCTCTCTCGATGGCGATGGTCTCACTCTGGTCCACTATCTGGCAACCGCCATAGTAACGCTTGCCGGGATAACCTTCAGCGTACTTGTTGGTCATGACAGATCCCATGGCCTCCATCACCTGTTCGCTGACGAAATTCTCAGAGGCAATCAGTTCGATGCCCTTGGTCTGACGTTCTCTTTCTTTCTGAATGAGTTCGAAAATCTGTTTATCTCTTTCCATGATATTAGTTTTGTTTTCTCTTCAAATCAATGAGGTCCATCATAGCAGGATCTTCACCCACGATAATGCACAGACGGTTGATTTCAAAAGGTTCATAATCATCAATACCACCCAACGGTTTTTTGATCAGACGATCGGAAGGAACTCCGAATTTGTTGACAAACAAATCGTAGACAGCCTGGCAACGTTTTTCACTCAAACGCTGGTTGATTTCTTCCGTACCGGTGCGACTATCTGCAGAACCGATGATGAGATATTTGCCGTTTTCAGGATCGTTCTTGATGTATTCGGCCATATCTTTCAGTTTGGACATATCGGAAGGATCCACAACGGCCTTATTGATCTGGAAATTGGTGTACACAGCTTTCAAACCGCGCTTGTCGATTTCAGAAATAACCTGAGCAGGAATATTGTCACTCATGTCACCCGAACCCTTACCGTTGTTGCGGTTGGCGTTTTCACGATCTTCCTTGATCTCTTTGATCAGTTCGTTCAGCACAGAATCACGATCCTTCATGGCCTTGGTGGCTTCTCTGATAGCATTGGCAACAGCCGTATCAGTGCAGCAACCGCCATTTCCGCCGTTGTTATTGTTCATCTGGTTGGCGATAGCACGGGCCATCATGTCAGCATCGATGAATTCGTGACGGATATTTCTGAAGTTACCCATGTTGAAGGTCAAACCTACCATTGCGGAAGGAATGAAGTCGAAACGGCGTTTGTACCAGGACATCTGAATATGGTCTTCTGCACCATAGTAATCATCGAAGGAACCACGAGTGATGTTTGAACGCAGGATCACGTTCAAGTCAACGCGGTCAGACAGACGGAACTGGTTGTTGATGGCAAACATTCCATTAATTTCGAAGTTGTGGGCCACATCCGTAGGATAATCCGCTTCTTCGCGACGGTCAATGGCTCTCTCGTTCACGATTTTGCCCCATCCGTAATTCAAACCCAAACCGAGTTGGGTGATGAAATGATAGCAACGGGTTTTACCTTTGGCGTATCCCCTGAAATAGTTGGTCCAGTCAAAATCAACTATTCCATTGAAAGAAAGATAGTTAAAATCGAAAGATTTGTAATGATTGCGGGTCACGCCATCCTCGTCCTTATAACTATCGGAATCCGTGAAGTTCACATAGGGATTCAAATTGTAACGGCTCTGGCTGTTGGCACGAGTTCCTTGAATGTTGAATTCAATAGCTACATCCGGAATGAGCCATTTTCCAATACCCAATTGGGCAATCGGACGAACTTTATTAAAACGGGCATCGGGTTCATAAGCATTGCCGATGTACATTGTAGCACCCAAAGCCGGCGTAATGAACCAATTGTCTTTCGGACGGTTAATCAACCAATCCACACTGTCGCGGGAAACTCCGAAATGAGCGCCTTTTTTCACTTCTTTCTGATACGGAGTATCCGCGTTCTGATAATTTTGTGAATTCACATTCACAGATAACATGGTCAGGAACAAAAATCCAACCAACGTAAGAACTTGAATCTTCTTCATGATTACAATTGTTTTATACCTTTTTTACTTCTATTCTTTTGTTATATGTTTTTGATTATTTGCTGACTTCAAGAGCGGCATCCTTATCTTTCTTTTTCAAGAACTCGTATGAAAGCGGAGTACTGATGAAGATAGAGGAATAGGTTCCTATGATGATACCCAGCAACAAGGCGAACACGAAACCGCGAATCACTTCACCACCCAAAAGGAAGATGGCCAACAGCGTGACCAAAGTGGTACCGGAAGTATTGATGGTACGGCTCAAGGTGCTGTTGATGGCGCCATTGATATTCTCTTTCAAACTGCGTTTGGGATACAGCGACCTATATTCACGCACACGGTCAAACACAACCACCGTATCGTTGATGGAATAACCGATAATCGTCAGAATGGCCGCGATGAAGGACTGATCCACTTCCATGGTAAACGGCATCAAACCATATAAAAGGGAGAAGGTACCGATAATGAACAAGGTATCGTGGGCCAGACAGATGATACCACCCAAACCGAACTGCCAGTTACGGAATCGGATAGCAATGTATGCAAAGATACACAACAGGGCGATGGCTACAGACCAGAAAGCGCTGCGGGTTATATCCTTGGATACGGAAGCTCCTACTTTCTGAGAACTGATCAGACCGACACTCTGGTTCTGTACACTGAAATCCTCACGGGAAACTTCGGATTTGAAGAAGGTCTTCAAACCATCGTACAGACGGGCTTCGGAGAGGGAATCCACGACAGAACTTTCATCATCGCCATTGCTGAAACGCCATTTGGAGGTAATCTTCATCTGATTGTCGGAACCGAAGGTCTTCACTTCAGGAGTAATTCCATCGTACACCTTGGTTAGACTGGCACGAAGTTCGTCCGCCTTCACAGGCTGATCGAAACGGACCGTATACGTACGACCGCCAGTAAAGTCAATACCGAAATTCAAACCGCGGACGCAGAGAGAAATAATTCCCAATCCCAGCAAAACACCGGACACGACATAGAATACTTTCCGTTTGCTCAAAAAGTCGAAATGGAAGTTGGTCATGGCATTCAAAGTCCACTTATTGCCGTATTTCACCTCCTTGTCCTTATTCAACATCCAGTTGAAAATGAGTCTGGTTACGAAGATGGCCGTGAACAGAGAAGAAATGATACCGATGATCAGCGTAGTGGCAAAACCCTGGATGGGACCGGAACCGAAAACGAACAGAATGATACCGGTAATCAAAGTGGTGACATTACCGTCGATAATAGCGGAATAGGCAGCTTTGTAACCATCGGCCAAAGCCAGACGGACACCCTTTCCAGACCGGATTTCCTCACGGATACGTTCGAATATAATGACGTTGGCATCCACTGCCATACCCAAGGTCAATACGATACCGGCAATACCGGGCAGAGTCAGCACCGCTCCGATGGAAGCCAATGTTCCGAATATGAACAAGATGTTAGCCAACAGGGCAACACCTGCTACCCAACCGGCACGGCTGTAGTAGAACGCCATGTAAATCAGCACAAGGCAGAATGCGATGAGGAAGGAAATCAAACTGGAGTGAATGGATTCTTTACCCAAGGTCGGTCCGACGATTTCCTCTGATACAATGACTGCAGGAGCAGGAAGTTTACCGGCTTTCAGCAGATTAGCCAAATCCTTGGCTTCTTCCAGAGAAAATCCTCCAGTGATGGATGAACGTCCGTTCGGTATCACATCATTCACATTGGGATAGGAATATACCAGATTATCCAGTACAATGGCAATGCAGTTGCCCACATTCTCTTCCGTGACTTTTTTCCACTGCTTGGCGCCTTCGGCATTCATCGTCATGCTGATTTCGTTACCGGCACGATCATTGAAATCCTGACGGGCGTCCACAACTACCTTTCCGTCCAAAACAGCACCTTCGTCACCGACGCTCTTAAGGGCAATCAACTGATGGAAGGGAGTTTTGTCCTTGCCCAATTTAGCCTGCCAACACAATTTCAGATCCTGAGGCATCATATTTTTGACTACCTCCAGATTCAGCATGGCATTGACATCTGCAGTGTCGGATTCGTGACAATAACCTACCAAAGGACCGAATTTGCCGTTATCCATGGCTCTGTCATTCAACTGCAGTCTGGAAATCAAGGGATATTTGGCTTTCACCTCTTCCGGAGTCATTTGCTGTTCATCCGCAGTTTCCTCCGACTCCAAGGAATCGGACTCGTTCGTATAGAAAGAGGTATCTGCTGAAGCGACCTCATTAGCGGTTTCTTCCGTTTCAGCAGCAGCTTCAGACTTCTGTGCTCCTTCTTTTGCTTTGTTGTATTCTGCGATACGGTCATTGGCAGCATAAAACACATCTCTCAATTCTCCGAAATCATACGTTTTCCAGAACTCCAGATTGGCAGATCCCTGCAAAAGTTTGCGAACGCGTTCCGGCTCCTTTACACCGGGAAGTTCAACCATGATACGACCGGACTGCGGCAAACGCTGGATGTTCGGCTGGGTAACACCGAAACGGTCGATACGGGCACGCAACACCATGAACGCATTGTTCAGAGCAGATTCGGTTTCTTCGCGCAAAGCGGCAACCACATCGGCATTACTGGGATTATTCTTATTAATCTGTAATTTGCGGAAAACGGTAGACATTTTCGCATTGCTCGGAGCTACTTCTTCAAAGGACTGCTCAAACAGTGTGATGAAATCGGACTGGGAATGTTTCTGTTTTTCCTTCGCCAACTCCATGGCTTTGACAAACAAGGAATCCTTGGCGCCATTACCGGCCAAAGATGCAACGATATTCGGAACGGATACTTCCAGAGTGACGTTCATACCACCCTTCAAATCCAAACCGAGATTCAGTTCCAACTCCTTGCATTCCCTGTAGGACCATTTGGCAAACAACAGGTTATACGCCGTAGAATCAGAAACTCTTTGCAAATATTTCGTCTCGCGCGCCTTCGCGGAAGAATCCAACAGATAGGTTTCCATGAAAGCGTTCCCGTTTGCCTTGGCAATCAAGGAATCACGGGAAGGATCGTTCTGCGCATATTCCTTTGCCTTGTTTTCCACCCTGCGAGTGCAATAGGTAAACGACAACGAATAAAGGCACACCAATGCAAAAGTTATTGCAAAAAATAAAATAAATCCTTTGTTTCGCATTTCTTACTTATTTGATAATTAACTCTTTACGTTTCAAATAAAACCAATAAAACAAGTTTGCAAATGTACTACTATTTTACATTCATTTTTCATACTTATTTGATTTTTTTGCCATTTTCTTCCAGACACGAAGATACAATATTGTTTATCAGCGATTTAAAAGTCTTCTTAATTTGCAAGAACGGCCTCATCCCCTTGTCAGCATAGATGAAAAGGAGGCGGATACGATAGGAAGCGCTTTCTTTCAAAGGGAAAAGAAGGTGTTTTTGCAACCTGTACGATTCCCTCATCTGACGTTTGAGCCGATTGCGATCCACCGCATGATGAAAAAGTCTTTTCGGAACGACGACTCCTACCTTGACATCCCAGGAATCGGATTTTTCAATACTATAAATTAAACGTATAGGGAAAATGAAAAAAGATTTCCCCTTGTCGAAAAGCAGATTGAAATCATCCTTGCGACACAGATGCTCGACTTTGGGAAACCCGAATTGCTTCATCTCCGCCGGCCATTGGTTTTCTGCAGCAACTGATCAATGGCAGTGAAAATGGAAGGATTCCCCGGTGCAGAAGCCTGAACATCCACCCTTAGCCCTTCTTCCTGTGCTTTATCCAGCACTTGCGTTCCAAGCGCACCGATCAGCATTTCGCCCTGATCGAAATCCGGATAGTTCATCTTCAAGGATTCCACACCGTGAGGGCTGAAAAACACTATCATATCAAATGATTTGAGATCCAATTCTTTCAGATTGGAGTAAGCAATGCGGTAAATCTCAATCCGTTTGTGCACGATGCCATGCTCGTCCATCAGAGCACTGAGATCATTGGCGGAAGAATCCATGGCACAAGGGAAAAGGTATTTTTCCTCCGCATTTTCCTCCATCAGGCGCACCAAATCAGCAGATTCACCATTTCCGTAGAAAATCTTTCGCTTGCGGTACACAATATATTTCTGCAGATAAAAAGCTACGGCTTCATTGATACAGTAAAAATGCATTTCCGGAGAAATGCTGATTTTCATTTTCTGCGTCAGCGAAAAGAAATGGTCGATCACCTTCTTGCTCGTCATGATGATGGCCGTATAATCCGCCACATTCACCCGCTTTTTCCGAAATTCTTCCGTTTCTATTTCTTCCGACTGGAAAAATTTGAAAAAATGCACTTTTACATTGTATTTTTTCGTCAGATCCGCATAAGGACTTTTTTCAAAATTTTGCGGAGGATTCTGCGAAAACAATATGGACCTAACCCTCATGGAAACAACTGTATTGTATTATTTTTTAATAACTTACAAGCAATTTTACCAGTATTACGAGCGGTAAAATTTCCAAGGTGCAAAAGTACAAAAAATTTCCATAAGATTTTAAAGTCTTTGAAAATATAAAAAATCCATTGATTATAAGATATATAGATACAATAGCCAACAGAATGGGGAAAATCCAGACCGGTATCATGCTATAAAAATACCTAAACATTGCCAAGGGAGCTGTCACCAACAGCAAATCATAGTATGCAAGTACTTTTTTCCTCAAATAGCGGATGGTTTGAGGTTCAAGATCCAACAGAAAAGAGGAAGACGCATAAAGAAGCAGCTTGAAAGCAAAAAAGGCACCTGAAAACAACAGCATTCGCCACCACCACTGCCAATCCGAACAAATCACGGATGCACGGGGTGACAACACAAACAGGCAGAAAGAAAAACCAATCCACACAGCCATGGAAGACCGGAGGAAAAAAGGCTTTTTGTATGCGGGATCGTCTACGTGAAACAGATGTGGCAGTAAGTGCTCCGACCGGCCATGGGAAACTCCTTCCGCTGAATACATGGTCCGAATTCTGTTGAATGCGATCCACAGCATGTACAAAAGAAAAGTGAAAAACAGAACGGAAGTGTCAGAGGTATCTCTCCGCACTGGCATTGAAGCCGGATGTCCTTTGAGCAGAATGGCATGCTCTACCTCCGGGCGGGAAGAACTCACCGAAACCAGATGCATATTGCTGTCCAAACGATTTTGCAACACAGCATCGAAAGCCGTCACGTAGGGATCTTGACTCTGCAACGGCAAAAAAGCCGGCGGAAGTTCGGGAAGTAGAGAGTCTGCGGTAAACGATGCGGAATCCGAGATAAAAGGGATGGCCTGAGCAATATCCATATTTTCAATCGGCTTTTCGGTGCTTTATTTCATCCCTGAGAAAGGTTGCCAATTCAAAATCTTCGCTGGCAACAGCATCCTCCAACATTTGCTCCAACTCCGACAGAGATTTGTCCTCATACGACTCTTCCTGTACCGATTCGTCGGAATCCTTATTTTCAAGCAGATCAGAATCTATTCCCACCCTGTTTAGGATTTCCTCTTCCACATAAATGGGGCATCCGCATTTCAAAGACAATATCACGGCATCCGAAGCTCTGGATTCCAAAGAAAAATGACTGTCGGAAGATTCGCATTCGATGCGGGTATAAAATATACCCTCTACTAATTTATAAATGTACACTTCGGTAAGCTGGACATGACAGGCATTTACCAACTGCTCTAAAAGATCGTGCGTCTGGGGGCGGCGCAACACGACGTGCTCCAACTCCCGAATCAGACAAAGAGCCTCCGAATCCGCAATGATGACAGGAAAGGTTCGGCTGCCGTTTATGGTTTCCAATACCATCATCCGTGCGGATGCATTATTCCATTCGGCTATGTATTTGACCCGTATCTCTGTCTTTGCCATAACGATTTACTGGAAATCTATCACTTCCATATATTTTAAAACTTCGATATTATTATAATAGAACTTCAGAATGTCTTCAAAACTATAACCCAACTGCACCATACGGATAGCACCTTCCTGACTCAATCCCACCCCATGACCGTAACCTTTGCCGCTCAGCAGAACAGAATCGCCTGTTTCATTTGGACTTACACTAAAATAAGAAGAGCGGAGACGGAAATACGTCCTCAATAACTTGGTAGGAATTGTATCTTTGCCCACCACCCAATACGGCAGACGGCCGGGTTGAGACAAATGCCGTATCTGCTGTTGCTTTTCATCCGACTGATAGGTAGGGCCATACTTGTTCATGAAAAACTCCGTCCATTGGGACATCGGAATCTTTTTTTCCCACAAATAATTCCGGGAATTGACGCTGAACGTATCCACTTTCGCCTTCAGATAAGGTACGGAACGCTGCCAAATGTCTCCGGCATCCACAGTCATGCCCCCGCTGTTGGAATGGTAGGCCGGTGTAATCAGATGGTGCAGGCTATCCACTATGACATCGCTATACGTTTCATATGTCCCTCTCAAAATATCCGCATCTGTACATTTTCCTTTATAAGATTGGCAATGTACGGCATCACACATGTTGTAGCCGTCCTTGAGATGGCGGTTCAAATTGGCCAGGCAATAGGTCCGTGCAGCTACTGCCTGTATCTTGAAGAATTCCACATCCTGCGAACTGCCGAACACCTCGGACTGCACCACTCCGGCAACATATTTTTCCAATTCCACCCGGTTGACCAGCAACATGGCATGACGATGCATGGAGACAGCCAGACGCTCCTCGTAAATCCGCTTTTTCCCGACTTGAGGAGATTGCAGGGAAAATACATTGTTGTATCGGGTCCCTATCAGATCCACTTGAGCGAAAGCACCCAGCAACTCAATTCCTTTTTCTACCCTGATCCGTCCGTCATACACACTCAATGTGACGGCATCTCCGACATTCAAATCCTCTGAAAGAGTCCTGGCATTATCACACAACAGCATATACTGTCCTGAAATCACTTTGAAATCAACCGACTTGACATCAAATTCGGACAGAAGCCTTACTTTGATATTGATAGCCTCCACGTGTACACTTGAGGCCATCAATAGAATAATCAGATATACTATTTTTAAATGCTTCACTCTCTTATCTCAACACCGTGACATGACCCACATACTCGTGGTACTGTCCCATAAAATCTTTCACTACCAATTTATAGGAATACACCGTGTTAGGAGCCACAGCCTTGCCGGACACCGAACCGTCCCAGCGTTCCTCCGTATCCGATGACTGCCACACCTGCTGTCCCCAACGGTCGTACAGCGTCAGCAGATAACCTTCCTTCTGGTATTCCTGCATCACAGGCCCCCAGTCATCATTCAGACCGTCGCCATTGGGTGTAAACGTATTCGGCAGATACACACTCAACTCGTCATACACGTGAATACGCTTCGTGATTGTGTCGTGGCAGGCGTTCTCGTCTTCCACATAGAAGAATACATAGTA
>JAZLLH010000043.1:0-2200 GCA_045598025.1 Bacteroidales bacterium
AACGCCCCGGCGGCGGACGGCGTGCCGTTCACCTGCAAGGCCCGGTTCCGCCACCGCCAGCCGCTGCAGGACGTCACCGTCACCAAGCAAGGAGACGAAATGCGGGTCGATTTCCATACGCCGCAGCGAGCCATCACGCCCGGCCAGTCCGCCGTGCTGTATCTGGAGGACGAGTGCCTCGGCGGCGGAATAATAAAGTAATTAGCAATTAGCAATTTCAGGTTGCTGCAAATAAAAAGGCTCTTCACGGAATTGTGGGGTGAGAAATAAAAAAGGTTGCCAAAAGAGCATATATGCTTCATAATGTAAGTTACCACACAAAACAAAAGGAAGTCATAATATGCTCCAAGAAGAATATATCACAATAGAGATGAAATGTCAACAGTATTCGTGCAAAACGTACATGCAGAATGAAGAAGGGACAGAGGGCGTACTAATATTAGAGAGTAAGCAGAGAACAGAGGATATTCATTGCCCCTATTGTGGAGGACCAGTCCATATATGGGATACTGTGGATACCCGTCTGCGGGATATGCCAATACAAGCAGAAACACGGCAGGATGTGTTGTTTCTTCATCATAGATACCGCTGTACAAAATGCCACAGGAAGCATACCGAGGGAATACCGTCAGTGTATCCGGGAACACGGATTACCAAGCGTGCAGCCACATGGATCAAGACGTTATTGTTGAACAAAATGCCGATCAAAGCCATACAGGGTATAACGGGAATTCACTGGGAAACTATACGAAGGATCCATAAGGATATGCTTGAGACAACACTCAGTCAGCACATGGAGGCATTGAAAGCGTCAGGATACAAACCGAAATATCTGGCAGTGGATGAGTTTGCCATCCATAAAGGTCACACCTATGCGACGTGTGTGATGGATTTGGAAACAGGCGAGGTATTATGGGTCGGATCGGGGCGTAGTAAAGAGGACTTCAATCGTTTCTTCGACGAGATAGAGCCATCCTTCATGACTGATATTCGGGCGATAGCCATGGATATGAATGCCTCCTATCATATACTCGTTAAGCAGAAGATGCCCGGTGTCCAGATCGTCTATGACCGGTTTCACATGCAGGCTCAGTATGGCAAGGAAGTGCTGGGCGTTGTTCGTTTGGCAGAAGCCCGGAAACACAAAGCACTATCACAGGAGCTGAATGAGAAACTTTCTGATGTATCAGCCGATGAAAAACGTGAACTCAAAGAACAGATAAGAGCCGAAAAGCAAAACTACAGCACTATCAAAAAACTCCGCTGGACATTGCTGACCAGCGGAGATAAGCTTTCTGCTAACCAAACCTCCGACTTGCAGAACATACTCAACGATCATTCCGACCTTGCAATTTGTTATGCTATGAAAGAGGAACTGGCATCTTTATTTGAACTTCGGGATCCTTCTCAAGCTGAAGCCGCTTGGAAAAACTGGTTCTCAGCTGCTAAGCAGTCCGGTATTCTGCCTCTTGTTCGTTTCGCAGAGCTTAAGGAACAGCGGTTGGACGGGCTTATTGCTCATGCAGCATTTCCAATTGCTACTGCCAAACTTGAAGGATTTAATAACAAAATCAAAGTCACTAAACGCATTGCCTATGGGTATAGAGATGACTTGTATTTCTTTCAAATCGTTCGCTACCTTTCTCTATACCCCACAATTCCGTGAAGAACCGTTTTTTTGTCATATCTATTGACTCGAAGCCGGATAATTGGTATAATGGAAGAGAACAAGCAATGAGGAGGATGAAACCATGAAAAAACTGATCGCATTCCTGTTGGCGCTGCTTCTCCTGAGCTCTTGCGCATTTGCCGAGGGCATGGGGGCGAAAATCAGTGACATTACCGTCAGCGTTGATGACAGGGTCGTTGCACTGAATCCGGAGCTGGTTTTCTCCGTTTCGGAAAACGGGGTCGCCATGCGTTTTGAAAAAGAGGACGAGGTATATCTGCGGTTCAATTTCTTCCGGGACGGCGACAACAGCATCCTTTCCTTCCCGGATATCCGTCAGGCGATAAGCCTCAGCCCTGACGATGCCATTCCGGGCGTGGGAGTGATGCCGACATTTTCAAAAACCGATAATTTCGCCGAGGATACAGAAAAGCAGATCGAGGCGGCGGTTTCTTCCGTTGTCAATTTCGCTTTCCCGGAGGGTGACTACTCGCTGGACATCACGCTGGAGGGCGAACAGGTCGAGACCTT
>JAZLLH010000044.1:0-54703 GCA_045598025.1 Bacteroidales bacterium
ATCGTGCACTTCAATGGCAATACCGTCAAATTCAGATACTGCGGTGCCAATATTGATGGAAAATTCGTGGATGAATTCTGCAACAACACCTTCCTCTATGAAGAGGGTATAGAGTACAATTATCTGTATCTGGTAGAAATATACGGTCCCGGCGGCGGCAGCGGACGGGTCGATACGGCTCTTTTCACGAACAACCGCTGGCTGACTTACGATGCCGGTACTTTTGACTATGTCTATATTGACATATATGAGTTGAGCGGTAAAAAATGCCTGCTTTTCGCCAACAACGAAATCATATTCCCTGCCGGAATGAACAATGGATACGGGTACATTGAAGACCTCTACGATCCGCTCTATGTCAACAACTCCGTCTACATGCCGACAGGTACCATGTACTGGTCCAACAACTACGGCAAGACATCGATGGTCAACAACCTGGTGTATGCCAATATGGATTTCAACAGCAACAGCTTCGGCTACAGTGATTACAACAACTTCGCCAAGATGAGTGTGAGTGCCTTGCAGAATACTACCCGTCAGGACACCCATTCGGTCAGTATTCTTCCGGCTTTCTCCGATTTGAGAAAAGGCATGAACCTCCTGGACAACAGCGGACTGGAATGTCCTGTTTTCCCGGCGGTGCTGTCCGACATCAACGGTACACAGCGTCAGTCCCTGACGACGATGGGTTGCTACGAAGTTCCGGCCGTGCCGAACAACGCCATGCCCAGAGCTTTTGTGTCTCCGAATAATGTGACCATTACAGGTACAGATATGCCTATTACGGTGCAGCTTTTCAATGCCGGAAGCAACGCTCTGACCTCCTGCAATATTGATTTGGTTGTCAATGGAGTCGCTTACCCGCAGCATCAGTGGTCCGGCAACCTGGCTTCGAAACAATCCGTTCCGGTACAGCTCGGCAGTTTTGTGCCTGTAGCCGACGCCAACAACCTGGTGGTTTGGACTTCCAGTCCGAACGGACAGAGCGATGCCGTTCCTGCCAACGATACCTTGAATTTCGTTGCCATCGGTTGCGATTCCATCCTCAAGGGAGATTACATTGTTACCAATGATGCGGAACTGAAGGCCATCATTACCAGCCTGCAGACTTGCGGAGTAGAAGCTCCCACGACCATCAAATTGGCCAATGGTCAGTACAGGGCTCTGGATTTGCAAGAAGCCTTCATAAATGTAACTTCGGTCAATACCGTGACTTTCACCTCTCTGAGCGGAATAGCCGACAGTGTGGTGATTGCAGGAGAAACCAATTTGGGTAATCTGAGTCACGTACGTTTCTCTTACCTCACATTTGACTGGAACAACACGGCAACGCATACAATCAACTTTGCGAAATCCTGCAGTGATGTGGAATTCTACGCATGCCGCATTCTGGCCAGTCCGACTGCATCGGGTACGGGTACGGGCGGCTATTGCGTGTACAATCCCTCTACCTTCTCCACGGACAGCATCCGTTTCATCAAGAATCTCATCGACGGAGGTTACTATGGACTCTATTGGTATGGTCAAAGCACGGGCAACATGAATACGAACACCGTGATAGACAGTAATACGATTCAGAACCAGTATTACTATGCCATGTATGGTTATTACAACGAATATACCAGCGTTTCCCAAAACTCTATTCTGAGCCGTACGGCCAATCAGAATACCTACTGGTACGGTTTGTATTCGTACTATGGCAATTTGGAAAAGTGCGACGGAAACCGCATCCACGTGCGTACGTCCGCCATCACTTATCCGTATCCTGCCTATATCAATTATGCCGGCCGGTACGGAAGCATGTCCATGTCCAATTTCACCAACAATGAAATTCTGACCTACACTACCAGTACCTACTACGGATTGTATACCTACTACAACAACATCAACATCTACCACAACACAATCTATGTGGGTGGTACCGGTGCCGGCAGGGGTATCTATGTGTACACTTCGGGTGAAAAAACCGATATCAAGAACAACGTCATTGTAACCATGGGTTCCGGTTCCTATCCTATCTACATGAACAATACGGGAGCAGCTACCAGTGACTACAACTGCCTCTATTCGCCTTCCTATGCAGGATACGATGGCGGTGCCATGGCATTCTCTGCCTGGAAGAATGCCGGTTACGATATTCACGGTTTCTTTGTCAATCCGAGTTTTACCCGTTTGGATTCTGCCGAATATCTGAAGCTGGATTCCACCAACAGCGTGTTCGTGCCGGTCATTACCGGAGTGAACGCTGACCGTTTGGACAATCCGCGTTACGGCATAACCTCGCCGGGTGCCTATGCATCTGCTCCTAAAAGCCTGGATGCTGCCCTGACCGAATTCCCCAACTGGTCTACTTCCGGTGTTATCGGAAAACAGACTCCGGTGACGGTGCGTCTGATGAACATGGGAACCGGAGGAAATCTGACCTCTGCTACCATCGATTGGTACGTGCGCGGTGTCAAACAGACGCCTGTGACATGGACAGGTAATTTGGCACAATATGCCACAGCCGATGTCTATTTGGGAAGCTATGTGACGATTGCCGAAGCCAACAACGTGTCGGCCCGTGTATCTCATCCCAATAACGCTACCGACTTGGAACATTCCAACGACTCTATTTCGACTTTCAACTACGGTTGCGATTCAATGTTGCACGGTTACTACCGTGTGGGTGGACAGAATGCTGACTTCGCCAGCCTGAACGATGCCATCACTGCTTTGAACTATTGCGGTGTGGACGGACCTACTACGATGGCCCTGGCCTCCGGTACCTATGCGTCCATGTCGTTCGGAGTACTCAACGGAGTTTCCTCCAAGAACATGGTGACCTTCACCTCTCAGAGCGGCTATGCCTCTGATGTGGTAATCACTGGAACCAATGCCTTGGTGTTGAATGCAGCTCAGCATCTTGCCTTTACCAAACTCACCTTGGGTGACGCTTCTACCACTTGCGGTGTGATTTTCAATGGCAACTGCAAGCACGTGGACATTCTCTACTGCAACATCAATTCCAGTCCGACGACAACTTCTTCCTCCTATTATGCGGTGAAGAAGGCGAGCGGTGCTGTGATGGACAGCATCCGTATTGTGGGCAACCACATCAACGGAGGTTACTATGGCGTGTATATTTACGGTGCCAATACGAATGCCGGTGGTTATAACACCAACATCCGTATCGACAGCAACCTTTGCGAGAATGCCTACTACTATCCTCACTATTTCTACTACACTGATTTCACTTCGCTGAATGGCAATACTTTCCTGCCCCGTACGTCCGGAACGACCTACTGGTACGGTTATATGTATTACTGCAACTCTCCGGAAATGATGTACAACCGTTACAACACCACCCGTTGCGCCAGCATGACGTATTTCTACAATTATATGGACTATGTCAACTACTATAATTGGGATGGCGGCAGAATGCTGTATGCCAACAACGAAATTATCCACACTTCGAACAGTGGCGGTTACGGTTTGTATTACTATTGCACCAAAGCGGATATCATTCACAACAGCATCATGTGTAAATCAGCCACTTATGGTATGTATGCGGATCTGGGTCAGTGTGATATCGTGTTGAAGAACAATAATATTGTGAACTTCAATGGTCAGAACGGTCTGTATGCCTACAACTACAGAAACATTGTGGCCGAATCCAACAATATTTATTGTCCTGGTGGCAGCTACATCGGCAATACGACCTTTACTACGCAAGCCGACTTGTCCTTGGCCATGGGAGATCCCAACCTGACGGTAATCCGTCCGCGTTATGTGGATTCCACGGTTAATCTGGAACAGGTAAGCTATACGGGTCTTTCCTGTTTGCGCGACTCGCTGGTTCCGACGGATATCAACAACAGTGAACGTGCCAGAGTCACCGTTCGCGGATGTTATTCCCTGCCCATCGTGGAAGGAAAGAACATTCAGATGGTGGACATCGTATCTCCGAAGTTGAACACGGTCGTGGCCTGCTATCCTGACTTTTCTACCGCTGAAGTGGAAATCGCCAATATGGGTACCGATACCTTGGATTTCTCCAAAGACAATCTGATTGTCCACATGGCTTCCGACAGCGCGAATGTGTTCTATACCGATACCACGATTACGAGCGGTATCATGTATCCGATGTCAAAGATGAGGGTGAAAATCACCGACTTCTTCCCGACTGCACTGACCGGCTACTACAATATCACGTCCTGGCTCACCATGAACAGTGATGTTGACAACAGTGACGATACGGCGCATACGGTGTATGAAGTAACCCGTGTGGTGCTTCCGTTTGAAGTTGATTTCACTACGATGCCTCAGGAATTTGCCTTCGATTCCCTGCAGGGTAGAGTTCAATGGGAATTGGCAGATGGTTCTGCTACGCAACCCATGATTGCTCCTGCATACGGTGACGGCATGCTGCACTTCGCATCCTCCACGGGTAGGGCTTCTCTGTCCCGCATGGTGATCAAACAGGTTGACCTCTTAGGTTCTTCCAAACCGAAATTGAGTTTCTGGTATGCACATGACAACAGCAATCCTGAAGCCCGCGACTACATGGAAGTTTTGGCTTCTACGGACGGTGGTATGACTTACGAACGTCTGATGACCGTGTTCCGTTACGATGCCAGCTTCACCACTCCGGGATGGAAGATGTATCAGTACGATTTGTCCAAGTATATCAACGAAACCTGTCTGCACATTGCATTTGAGGCAGCCAGTTACGGTGGTTCCGACCAGAATGTGGACCGTGTCCAGATTCAGGTGGAACAGGACGTCGATGTGAAGGAAATCCTGGTGACCGATTCTTTGTCTGCCTGTGATTTGAACAACCGTACGGTGTCTGTGGTCTTAGACAACTCCACCATGTACGATGTGAACTTCGATCGTCCGGACAGCATTCGTCTGCACATCGAACTGATGAAACCGGACAGCAGTGTTGCTCGTATTCAGCACACCATGAAGGGACGTCTGTTGGCCAATACCAGCGATACGGTGGTTCTGGCCTCCGGATACAACTTCGATCTGCCCGGTACCTATACTTTCCGTACGTATATCGATACGGTTACTCTGACTACGGATGTGACCAACGATACCATGATTCGTCAGATCAACGTGCTGCCTGACCTGTATGTGTTCGGTATGGATACCATATTGGCAAAGAAGGCAGGAGATTCTGTTGTTCCTACGGTGTATGTCTTCAATAGCGGAAATCTGACGGCTCAGGAAGTGAAACTGCGCCTGAAGGTCAATGATGAAAACGACATCGTGGAAGTAAGCAATCAGCCGTTGTATGCAGGAGATACGCTGAAATACACCTTCAAGCAGGGCTTCATCGTCCCGGCTGTGGATGCCGATCAGCCGTACTACTTCCTGACGATTGAATCGGAAATGGGTTGCGACATGGATGCCAGCAACGACCTCTACAGCTATGTAGGAACGGTCAGCCTGGTTGACATGAGCGTGTACAACATTGAAAACCCGAAAGCAGCCGAAAGCGCTTGCGATACCGGTAACACCAATCTGTACATCAACATCAACCTTTACAACTACGGCGACGTGGTCATCGACTCTGCAACTATCCACGTGAAGGTCGACAGCGCAAATGTCGTAGTGCGCGATTTCACCGAACAGGTCAAGAACCTGTCTATGGGCAACACCAACTACTCCCTGAAGACTCCGTACCTTGTGCCTAACTTCAATGGCAAGTACACTGTGACGGTCTATGTGGAGAATGTTGCCGGTGAAATGAATTATTCCAACGATACGGCCCGTATCGAAGCCTGCGCCGTCCGCAATGACGTGAGCGTGGAAGACTTTGATGCCGATGCTTACGCAGTGGGTCAGAACATACCGAACCCGGCTTCCGATGTGACGGTGATTCCGTTCCGGGTGCCTCAGGACGGTGTGGTTCGTTTGGATGTCCTCAGTGTCAGCGGTCAGGTGCTCTACACCCGCATTCTGGATGCAAGAGCCGGAAACAATGAGTTCGAACTCAGTGTCTCCAATTTGTCCGGTGGCATCTATTACTACAGCATGGAATACCAAGGCAAACGTATCGTCAAGAAGATGAACGTAGCCCGGTAGTGCTGCAGGTACGTAAGGCAGGGGAGAAGTTCTCCCTTGCGGAAAAAAGGCAGGCTTGTCGTCAGACAGGCCTGCCTTTTTGTATCTTCCGTTTTTTGTTGTGTTTTGGCGGAAGGTATGTGTTTTTTTTCTACCTTTGCACCTTTAAAATATGAGTGTATGAAAAAAACGGATTTTATTGTCATTTTGATTGTTATTGCTTTTTTGGCACCTTTCTTCCTGTGTGATGCCGTATATGAGGGATACCAGGCGTGGAATCATTCCAATGCCATGTCCATGGCATTTCTGAAATTTGCCATTTTGGCTACCTTCGGTGAAATGCTGGGTCTCCGCATCAAAACCGGACGTTATTGGGTCAAGGGATTCGGTATCGTTCCGAGGATGGTGATATGGGGACTGCTCGGTATGTGGATTGCTGCAGCCATGGGCATTTTCCGGATTGGAGTACCGGCTTTTCTGGACGGTTTCACCGTATTTGACGGTATCAAAGAGGCTATGAGCGGAGGTTTTTCCGGGATGAAACTTTTGGGGGCTTTCTGCATCAGTCTGATGATGAATACGAGTTTTGCTCCGGTATTTATGACCATGCACAAGATTACAGATACCCACATAGCCAGACACGAAGGCCGTTTTTCCAGTCTGCTCCGCCTGATTCCGGTAGGAGAAATTCTTCCCGGTCTGAATTGGGATGTGCAATGGAATTTTGTTTTCAAAAAAACCTTGCCCTTTTTCTGGATTCCGGCACATACCATCACTTTCCTGCTTCCTCCGGACGCTCAGGTGTTGTTCGCGGCCATATGCAGTGTTGTCTTGGGCCTTTTCCTGTCTGTCGCTGCGGTGAAATCCAAAAAATAAGAACTTTTATCCTGTCGTTATATCAAAGATGAAAATACCCAGAAACAAACGCTATTCCTATGTCATCGAGCCCAAGGACGTCGATTTGATGGGAAGAGCCACCATGGTTTCCATTTTCGATTATATGATGCGAACGGCCCATCTGGATGCTCAGCGTCACAAATTGGGTGTGTATCAGATTCGCAAACAAAATCTGGCATGGGTCATTTCCAGAGCGGTCGTAGAACAGAATTCGGTACTCCGGACTACCGATCCTTTTCAGGTGGTCACCTGGGTGAGTGAATGCAACCGTTTAGCCTGTGTACGTAATTTTCTGTTGCTGGATATGAACGGAAAGGAAATAGGGCACGCCGTTACCCAGTGGTGCATCATCGATTTCAATACCCGTCAGGCCGTCAACCTCCTGGAACTTCCTCGGATCGTACGCCACCTGCATCCTGAGTATCCGACCTGCGGTCTGCATCCAAAAAAACTGCATCCGCTGAAGGAATACACCCAAAGCAGCCGTCATGAAGTGGTATACAGCGATTTGGACTTCAACGGTCATGTCAACAGTTTGAAATATCTGCAGTGGATGTTGGACCAGGTTCCCATCGAATGGGCTTCCAACCGTCAGTTGTGGCATTTTGATGTCAATTACATTCATGAGATTCATCAGGACGAAAAACCGGTTATCCATTCGTATTTGGGAGAAGATACCACTTCTTTCGAAATATGCAATGAAGATTCCAGTGCAGCCTGTCGGGCCACTATGCTGTGGCGTGCATTTTAAGCGTTTATTTTTCTTTTGACTGTACCAACAGGTGCAGGTTTTTGCGTTCTCCGGCCACCCAAACCACGTCGTTGAGGGTGAACTGCATATGGGCGTCGGGGTTCATGTTGGTTTGTCCATCCCGTTCTATTCCGATGACCATGAATCCCAATTCCCGGAAGTTGGTTTCAAAAATGTATTTTCCGCAGAACGGAGAATCCTTTTGGATGACGAAGGAATAGAAATTCACATTTTTTTCCCTGGCCGTATGTTCGGCTTCCGTGTCTTCAAATTGGATGTCTTTCATGAATCTGCCGATTTGTTCGTCGCTCCCCAATACCAGAATTTTGTCGTAAGGGTAAATATACTCCTGGGCAGAAGGAAGGGTGATGACTCGGTTTCCCCGCCGGATTTTGACAATATTGACTCCGTATTTTTTTCGAAAATCGGATTCGGCTATGGTTTTTCCCACATAGGGAGAATCGGCTGAAACGCGTATGCCTTCCATATGGATTTCGTTTCCGGCAAAATGCTCGTTATAGGAATATTCCATAGGATGTTCCTGCTGTTCCAGTTCCTCCTTCTGGTTGAGATTTTTTTGAAAGCGTTTTTCAATCCGGCTGTATCTTTTCAGGGTTTTCTCCGAGAAAATGACGAAGTAGATGATGCCAAGACCAAATACAACAATAATCCAGGGAGAGTATTTGAAATTTTTGAAAAGCACGCTTGTAACAAAAAAGAAGACGAGGAATACTTTCAGCAGCACCATGCTGATCAGTCCACTGCGATTGAATTTGCTGTCGTGCCATAATTTCAGGTAGGTTTCCCCGGATTTCCTCGTCTGATGGATCAGGCCCCTCAGGAATGGAGCCATGAAGGTCAGCGTGATGCCGGCATTGATACATCCGATCAGAAAGGGAGAACATTTGTCCCCGAGGTGTTTCCATACAAGGGGATTCAACCATTGGAAGGCGGCCAATTGTATGGCTACCAGTATAACACCGTATATCAGTATGTTTTTCAGATAATTTTTCAGCAGCGTCTTCCATTCGCTCTGCCGGTTGACGGTATGCGAACGGGCCTGATGCCGTTGCAATCTTTTTTTCCAGTTTTCCGGCATATGGTTCTCCAAAAAATCGGCCAAAGGATCAGCGAAACGGATGCAGTAGGGCGTGGTGAAGGTGGTGATGACCGAAACGGCTACGATGACAGGGTAGATGTAGGCCTGCATGACGCCCAGCGAATTTCCCAAGGTAGCGATAATGAAGGCGAACTCACCGATTTGGGAAAGGCTCATACCGGTCTGTACGGCGACTTTGAGCGTTTCACCGGACAGCAGTACACCGAAGGCCGACATGGCGGCTTTTACAACGATGGTCACCAGGGAAAGAATCAGTATGGGCAACCAGTATTGTCCCAGAATCTGCGGATCGACCATCATGCCGACCGAGACGAAGAAAATGGCGCCGAACAGGTCTTTGATGCCCTTCATCAGTTTTTCGATATGGTGTCCTTCCATGGTTTCTCCCAAAATGGAACCCATGACGAAGGCGCCCAGGGCAGAGGAAAAACCCAGACTGGTAGCCAGAGCCACCATGCCGAAGCAGAGACCGACGGAAATGATGAGCAGGGTTTCATCGTTGATGAGTTTCCGGGTCCATTTGAAAAAGGAAGGAAATACATAAATGCCCACCAGAAACCACAGAATGATGAAGAAAACCAGTTTGACGATGCTCATCAGCATTTCGGTGCCGCCCACATTGTTGCGTACGGCAATGGCTGGCAACAGCACCATCATCAGTATGGCCACCAGATCCTGAATGATGAGGACAACCAGGGTGATGTCTGCGAACTTCTGCTTTTGGATGCCCATGTCGTTGAATGCCTTGATGACGATGGTAGTGGATGACATGGCCAACATACCTCCCAGAAAAACGCTTTCAATGGTAGTCCATCCGAACAGGTATCCGGTCAGGAATCCGGCAAAGAATACGGTGAGGACTTCCACACCGGCCGTGATGAATGCCGTACTTCCGACTTGGAACAGCCGCTTGAAACTGAAATCCAGTCCCAAGGCGAACAGCAGGAAGATGATACCTATTTCGGACCATTCACTGATAACCGCTGTCTGAGTGATGGTCGGGAAAAGGTTGAAATGCGGTCCTACTAAAAATCCGGCTACGATATAGCCGAGAACCAAAGGTTGTTTCAGCCATTTGAACAGAATGGTCGTGATTCCGGCTGATATCAGAATCAACGCCAAGTCGCTGACCAAGTGTAATTCTTCCATTTAGTTTTCATTTTTAATGAACGTCTGTAATGAACGTGGATCAGTGGTTTGGCCGTTCGGGACACGGTCAGGTATCCCAAACGGATATTTACATGCGGTCGGGTACCTGTATTCCCAACAGTCCCATGGCCCGGCGGATGACGTCGGCGGTGAAGGCGGAGATGTACAGCCGCAATCTGCGCTTCTGTTCGTCGGTCTCTCTCAAGATGGAGCAGTCCTGGTAGAATCGGTTGTAGCTCTTGGCCAGTTCATAGGTGTAGTTGGCGACGAGGGCCGGACTGAATTCGGCCGCGGCCTGAACCACGTTGGCCGGGTATTCGTACAGGTTGCGGATGATTTCCTTTTCGCTGTCGGTCAGTTCTACATCCGGTGCAAGCGGTGCCTTGTCTTCCAAACGGAATCCGGCCTTGTTCAGCAGGGAGCGGATGCGGGCGTGGGTGTACTGTATAAAGGGAGCCGTGTTCCCGTTCAGGTCAATGGATTCGTTGGGGTTGAAGAGCATGTTCTTCTTGGGGTCCACTTTCAGAATGAAGTATTTGAGTGCACCCAAACCGACGGTTTCCGCCAGGCGTGCCGCTTCCTCTTCGGAAAATTCCGTTTTGCCCAATTGGGCGGTGTTTTCAGCGGCCATGGAGACCATGCTTTCCATCAGGTCGTCTGCATCGACTACGGTGCCTTCGCGGGATTTCATTTTTCCGGAAGGGAGTTCCACCATACCGTAGGAGAGGTGATAGATGGTCTTGCCCCAGTCATAGTCCAGTTTCTGGCCCAAAATGAGCTTGAGTACGTCAAAGTGATAGTTCTGCTCGTTGCCCACGACGTAAATCATGCGCGAAGGATGGTACTCGTTGTAGCGGGTCAGGGCCGTGCCCAGATCCTGCGTCATGTATACCGAGGTGCCGTCGGAGCGCAGCAGCACTTTTTCGTCCAATCCGTCGGCCTGCAGGTCAATGCGGACACTGCCGTCGCTGTGACGGTAGAAAACCTTTTTGTCCAGTCCTTCCTTCACGATTTCCTTTCCCAAAAGGTAGGTGTTGGATTCGTAGTATATTTTGTTGAAGGCAATGCCCATTCTTTGATAGGTGGAATCAAAACCTTCGTATACCCAGCGGTTCATCTTTTCCCAAAGGGTGCGGACTTCGGTGTCGCCTTCTTCCCATTTGCGGAGCATGGCCTGGGCTTCCAGCAGTATCGGAGCCAGTTTTCCGGCTTCTTCTTCGCTCATTCCTTTTTCCATGAGCTCCTTCATTTCGGCTTTGTAGTGCTTGTCGAATTCCACATAGTATTTGCCCACCAGGTGGTCGCCCTTCATGCCGGAGGATTCGGGTGTTTCGCCCTTTCCGTATTTCAGCCAGGCAATCATGGATTTGCAGATGTGGATTCCCCGGTCGTTGACCAGATTCACTTTGATGACCCTGTTCCCGTCGGCTTCCAAAATACGGGATACGGAATCACCGAGCAGGTTGTTGCGCACATGACCCAAATGAAGGGGTTTGTTGGTATTGGGTGAGGAAAATTCAATCAGTACAGGCTGAGCATCCTCGGCAGCCTTACGGTGTCCGAACGCTCCGTTTACTGCTTCCTGACGGACAAATGCAATCCATTCGGCATCGCGTATGCTCAAGTTCAGAAATCCCTTGATGACGTTGAATTTTTCAACAAAGGGAAGTTTCTCCATGAGTTTTTCTCCCAATTGACGGGCAGTCTCGTCCGGTTTGCAGCGGGATATCTTCAGGAAAGGAAACACCACGAGGGTGAAATCTCCTTCAAATTCTTTTTTGGTTTTCTGCAGGGTGATGCTTTCCGGTCCGATTTCACTCCGGTAAAGTTCGCGTACACTCTCAATGACGGCCTGGGTGATGATTTCCTCAAAATTCATATATTATACATTCAAAAGGTTAAAGATTATAGTTTCTTGCCCCGAAAATGGCACTGCCGATGCGCACCATGGTGCTGCCTTCTTCCACGGCGATGGGGTAGTCGCCGGTCATGCCCATAGATATTTCCCTGAAACTTTCCTGATTGAGGAAAAAATCGGTTTTCAGTTGATCAAAATACCTTTTCAGGGTGTGAAATTCACTGCGGATGAGATCCTGATTCTCCGTATTGGTGGCCATACCCATGACACCGCAGATTTCAATGTGTTCCCATTCGGCGAAGGCAGGCGAAGCCAGCATGGCAACGGCTTCCTCATAGGAAAATCCGAATTTGCTTTCTTCGGTGGCAATGTGGAACTGCAGCAGGCAGCGGACGCGGCGATTGCATTTGGCGGCGTGCTTTTCCACCTCAGCGAGCAGTCTGGCGCTGTCGATGCTGTGGATGCAGTGCACGTAGGGAATGATGTATTTGATTTTGTTGGTCTGCAGGTGTCCGATGAAATGCCATTCAATGTCCTTCGGAAGATGTTCGTGTTTCTCGGTCATTTCCTGTGCCTTGTTTTCACCAAATACGCGTTGTCCGGCTTCGTAGGCCTGCAGGAGGTCGCTTTCCGGTTTGTACTTGGATACGGCAATCAGTTTCACCTGTTCCGGCAGTTTTTTCCGGATGTCAAAAATATTTTCTGCTATGCTTCCCATGTCCTACCAGAGAATGACGGCCATCAGTACGGCCGGTTGATTGCTTTCATTGGCTACGCTGTGACGGTCGCCGTTACCTGTGAAAACGGCATCGCCGGCGTGCAGGATTTCGCGGCGGTCGTTGTCCGTTACGACCACTTCTCCTTCCAGAATGTAGTATATTTCGGCTTCCGGCTGATGCGGATGTTCACCTATGCTGCTTCCGCAGGGGAGGGTGATGCGGGCAAACATCTTGGCTTTGCCGCTCATTTCCTCTGTGGAGAATACAAATTGTTTTTCAATGTGGTTCAATCCGTTGCATACGTGTTCCGGATAGATGGTTTCCATTTCTTTTTGGTGTCTGATCATGTTTTTTCTCCTTGTTTTTTTTGATTTGCAAAGGTACAAAAAAAAAGAACAGCATTCCGTAAAAAAAAGTCAGGTCCCGATAAAAAATGAAACCTTAAAATGGGTAGTTTTGCACTTTGAAAAATTGTCTTTCCAAATAGTAGAACCATGAAGTTTTTGCATCTTTCGGACCTGCATCTCGGCAAAAGGGTAAACGAGACTTCCCTGCTGGACGAGCAGCTTCATATCTTGCAGGAAATCCTCCGTCTGGCGGATGAGGAATGCCCCGATGCCTTGCTGATATCGGGCGATGTTTACGACAAGTCCGTCCCTTCCGGGGAGGCTGTGCAGCTTTTTGATGATTTCCTTTCCGAATTATCTGTTCGAAAAATCAGAGTGTTGATTATCAGTGGAAACCACGATTCTGCCGAGCGCATAGCCTTCGGTGGCCGCATCCTGGACAAAGGCGGCGTGCACGTTTCCCCCGTTTATGACGGGAAAATGCAGCCGGTATTGCTGTCCGATGCATACGGTGAGGTGGCGTTTTACCTGATGCCTTTTCTCAAACCGGCTCAGGTCCGTCGTTTCTTTGAAGGAGAGACCGTGGAAAATTATACCGATGCTGTCCGTCTGGTCATCCGTTCCATGGATTTGGATACGGAACGTCGCAATGTGCTGTTGGCCCATCAGTTCGTAACCGGTGCGCAACGCTCCGAATCCGAAGATGTAACCGTAGGAGGACTTGACAATGTGGATGCTTCGGTTTTTTCCGGTTTTGACTATGTGGCTCTGGGACATTTGCACCGTGCGCAGGATTGTGGTGCCGCTCATATCCGGTACTGCGGATCCCCCTTGAAGTATTCCTTCTCCGAAGCGAATGATTCCAAATCATTGACTTTGGTTGAACTGGGACCGAAAGGGAAGTGCCGCATCCGTCCGATTCCCCTGCAACCGCTGCACGATTGGCAGGACTTCCGGGGCAGTTACGACGAACTGGTCAGGCGTTCGTTTTACGAAAATACCACTTTCCCGGAAGACTTTGTCCGCATTACGCTGACCGACGAGGAGGATATTCCGGATGCTATCGGAAAACTTCGCATCATTTACCGCAATCTGCTGGAATTGCGCTACGACAACAAGCGGACGCGGGCTTCCGGAATTCTGGACAGTGCCGGTGATGTGTCCCAAAAATCGCCATTGGCGCTGTTTTCCGAATTGTACGAGATCCAAAATGGGGAAAAATTGAGTGAAACACAGGAAAATTACCTGCAGCGGATGATTGCAGGCATATGGGAGGAAAACGCATGAGACCGCTTACTTTGACAATGTCCGCATTCGGACCCTACGCAGGGGAAGTCTGCATTGATTTCGAACGTCTGGGCAGCAGCGGACTGTATCTGATCACCGGCAATACAGGTGCCGGAAAAACGACCATTTTTGACGGTATATCCTTTGCTCTTTTCGGCGAAGCGAGCGGAAATAACCGCAAATCCGATATGCTCCGTTCCCTTTATGCGGAACCGGGGACCAAGACATTTGTGGAAATGGTGTTCGTTTACAATGGAAAGAATTACCGTTTGCGCAGGAATCCGGAATATATGCGTCCTTCCCTGAGGGGAGGCGGGTTGACGAAACAGACCGCAGATGCCGAATTTCAATGCCTGCCTTCCGGAAATGTCGTCTGTGGAGTAAAACAGGTCAATGCCGCCGTGGTATCTCTGTTGGGCATAGACCGGAATCAGTTTTCCCAGATTGCCATGATTGCCCAGGGGGATTTTATGAAATTGCTGACTTCTGATACGCTGGAACGCCAGGGGATTTTCCGGAAGATTTTCAAAACCGACCGTTTTCTGGAACTGCAGGACCGTTTACGGAAAGAGGTATCAGCATTGGACGAAGCCAGGAGAATGACCTTGCAAAGCCTCCGCCAGTATATCTCCGACATTGTTCCTCCCGAGGAAGAGGCGGAAGCTGCCGAAGTGAAAACTATAAAGGCATCTGAGCCGCTTGCTGCACTGGAGACACTGGAAGTGCTTTCCCGTCTGTGCAATACAGATCGGCAAAGGCAGCAGCAACTGACGCGGGAAATAGCGGATCTGGAACAGCAACTGGCCGATATCCGGGACAGAGTAGCTAAAGCCCGGACCCGAGTGCAGACACAGGCTCAGATAGCGGAAACGGCTGCGGATTTGGAAAAGAAACAGCCCCGTGAACTCGCTGTCAGGGAACATCTGGAACAATTGAAAGCCATGCAGGCAGAAATGCTCGGGGTGAAACAAAAACAGTCGGCATTGGAAGCTTTGCGTCCCAGCTATAGGGAAATGGCGTCCATCCGAAAGGAAGTGGTGGATCTTCAGAAGGAATGTGCGGAGAAAGGAAAGGATTTGGAGCTCCTGAGCAAGCGTCATCAGCAAGCTACGGAGAATTTTACCGCAAAAAAAGCGGAAAAGGCAGGACTTCAGTCGGCCGCGGCCGAACGCATCCGTTTGGAAGGGGAAATCCGAAACGTTTCGGATGGCTTGGCAAAGTGGCGGGAAATTCTGCAGAAAATCACGGAAAGAGAGGCCCTGCATCAGCAGTTGGAACGTTATCAGTCCTTGTTTGAAGAACGAAAAAGTCAGTATGATGCGGCCCGATCCGAATACGAAACCGCCTATGATTTCTTTCTGAGAGAGCAGGCCGGGCTGCTGGCCAAAGATCTCACGGAAGGTAATCCCTGTCCAGTATGCGGTTCCTTGCATCATCCGCATCCTGCCGTTCCGGCCGAAGGGGCTCCTTCCAAAGCTGAACTGCAACACTTGAAAGATGCTGTGGAAAATTTAAACCAAAAGTTGAATAAAGGTAGCGAATTATGCAAAGAAACAAAGATAAAGCTTGAAGAAAAAATCAAAGATATCACAAGCATGTTTCAGGCTTTTTCCGAAACCCCAACCGCAGATGGCGGCCGTTCGCTGGCTGAAGACAGGGAAAAAGAATCCGCTGCTCTTTTGACGCGTTTGCAGGCTCTTTGCACAGCGGAAAGACAGAAAGAAGCCCGCTGTGCGGATTTGGACCGCATGCTTCCCGGAGAAGAAAAATCCATGCAGGAACTTTCCGAATCCTTGCAGCAAGTGGACAAACATTGTTCCGGAATTCTTATTCGATTGAAAGAGAAGGAAAAAGATTTAGAACAGTGGAAAACTCGTCTGCCTTTTGCCGATGAAAATCTGTTGGATTGTGAAATCCGGAATCAGACTTCGATTTACGAGAAATGGTCGAAGGATGTGGAAAAGACTGAGCAGGAAGCCAAGGTGGCACACGATGACATTCTCTGTCTGCAGTCTGTTTTGCAAAAGTTAAATGAACAGTTTAAATCAATAGATATTATTGATTTGGAATCAGAGCAATATAAATTTGAAAATTTGACAAAAGAAAAGCAGCGCCTTGCCGAAGAGGAAAGGCGGGTGTATACCCGTCTGCAGGCCAATGAGAAAGCTCTGTCCCGTCTGAAGGAACATTCGGAAGAACTCCGAAAACTGGAAGACGAATGGATGTGGAAGTCCCGACTTTCCCATACAGCTGGAGGTACGCTCGGCGGCAAAGAGAAAGTGATGCTGGAAACCTATGTGCAGACCACTTATTTCGACCGCATCATCCGCAGGGCCAATCTGCGTTTCCTGTCCATGTCCGCTGGTCAGTTCGAACTAAGGCGCAAGCAGATGGCCGGCAACAACCGTACCCAGTCCGGTCTGGATCTGGATGTGGTGGACCATTACAATGGTTCTGTACGCGACGTGCGCTCCCTGTCCGGAGGTGAATCCTTCAAGGCTTCTCTTTCCCTGGCTTTGGGACTGTCCGACGAGGTGCAGTCTTCTGCCGGAGGCATACGCATAGATACCCTGTTTGTTGACGAAGGTTTCGGCTCTTTGAGCGAAGATTCCCTGGCTCAGGCCCTGCGCGTTCTTCAGCAGTTGACAGAGGGGAACCGTCTGGTCGGAATCATTTCCCATGTGCAGGAATTGAAAAAAATAGAAAAACAAATCCGAGTGACCCGCGAAAAAACGGAGGGAAGCCGTGTGGAATTGGTCTTAGGCTGAAAAACGTATTGAAAAAAGTGCTATCTTTGCAGATTGCATTATGCTTTTCTGCCGTATGGATACACAGCCAAAAAAATTATTTCTCATTGATGCGATGAGTTTGATTTACAGGGCGTATTATGCTTTGAACAAAAATCCGCGCATCAATTCCAAAGGCAAAAATACCTCGGCTACTCTGGGGTTCGCCAACTCTTTGTACGAAATCATCCGGAAGGAGCATCCTACTCATCTGGGGGTGGCATTTGACAGTTTCGGACCCACTTTACGTCATGCTGAATACAGTGACTACAAGGCAAACCGGGAAAGTACACCGGAGGATATTGTATCCTGTCTGCCCGATATCCGCAATCTGATCGCGGCTTTTCGCATTCCTTTGCTGGAATTGCCAGGCTACGAGGCTGATGATATCATAGGAACTGTGGCCAAGAGAGCCGAAAAAATGGGTTTTGATGTCTACATGGTGACAGCCGACAAGGATTATGGTCAACTGGTATCCGAGCACATTTTTATGTACCGTCTTGCCCATTCCGGTGATGCTGCCAGCATTCTGGGAGAAAAGGAAATATGCGAAAAATACGGCATCCGTTATCCGGAACAGGTCATCGACCTGCTCGGGCTTTGGGGAGATGCTTCCGACAACATTCCCGGTATCCGTGGGGTGGGGGAAGTGACGGCCAAAAAGCTGATTGCCCAGTTCGGTTCCATTGAGAATATGTTGGAGCATGCCGATGAAATCGCCAATGAGAAACTGCGTCTGAAAGTAGAAGAAGGACGGGAAAATGCTTTGAATTCCAAAATGTTGGCAACCATTATGCTGGATGTTCCTTTGGATTTGAATGAAGCGGACTTCCGGGTACAGTCGCCCGATTTTTCGCTGCTGCAGCCTTTGATGGAGGAATTGGAATTCCGTACCCTGCTCAAACGCATTCGGACAGATTATCCGGCCGAAGCGGCAAATGAACAGCATTTTCTGCCCGGTCTTTTCGATGAAGAAATATCCCCAGCCGAAAGCGAATCCGTTTTCCGGAATCTGCATCATATATCGCACGATTACAGTATAATCAGTGATTTTGAATCCCTGCTGCTTTTGGGAGAGCGCATGGCATCTGTACAGGCTTTTTCTTTCGATACGGAAACCGACAGCCCGGAAGGGCCGGATGCGCATATTATAGGGCTTTCGGTATGCATGGAAGAGGGTTCAGCCTGTTTTGTGTCTTTTCCCGAAGCGGAGGATGAAGCCCGTATGTGGCTGACCATGCTGCAACCGGTCTTTGAAGACGAAAAAGTATGGAAAATAGCCCACAATCTCAAATCCGACCTGCAGGTCCTGATGCGCTACGGTATTCACTTGTCCGGTCCCTGTTTTGATACCATGCTGGCTCATTATCTCATTGAGCCGGAACAGAAGCATAACCTGGATCAGATAGCCCTGCAGTACCTCTCGTATGAAACCGTTTCCTACAAGGAAATGCTGGGAGACCGCAAGCGTCTGAGCGATGTGTCACTGCCGGTTTTGAAAGATTATGCCTGCGAGTCTGCCGATATCACTTTCCGTCTGTACAGGGTATTTGCCCCTCTGTTGAAGGAAAGACAGGCCGAGACGCTCTTTGAACAGGTGGAGATGCCGCTGGTACCGGTGCTTGCTGCCATGGAACGGAAAGGCGTGCGGGTCGATACCGTGTACCTGAAAACATATTCCGGTATACTTCAGGACCGCATCACAGCGATAGAGAACGAAATATACCGTTTGGCCGGAGAAACGTTCAACATCGCTTCACCCAAGCAATTGGGCGTAGTGCTTTTTGAAAAGCTCCACATCATTGAAAATGCCAAATTGACCAAAACCAAGCAATATCAGACGGGTGAGGAAGTGCTGCAGAAATTGGAGCATAAGCATCCGATAGTGCATCTGGTATTGGAATACAGAGGATTGCAAAAGCTGAAATCTACCTATACGGATGCTTTTCCACAATTGGTTCATCCTCGGACAGGCAGGGTGCACACTTCCTTCAATCAGGCTGTCACTGCAACAGGCCGTTTGAGTTCCAGCAATCCTAACCTGCAGAACATTCCGGTCCGTAATGAAGAAGGTCGGGAAATCCGCAAGGCTTTTGTCCCGGCTGATGACGAACATTTGCTGCTGGCTGCCGACTATTCCCAAATCGAATTGCGCATCATGGCTGCGATGAGCGGAGACAGGAATATGTGCCAGGCTTTCCGGGAAGGAGCGGATATTCATGCAGCTACGGCAGCCCGTATCTATGATGTAGCATTGGACGCTGTGGATCAGGACATGCGGCGCCGTGCCAAAACGGTCAATTTCGGCATTATTTACGGCATGTCGGCTTTCGGTTTGTCCGAACGCCTGGATATCCCGAGAAAGGAAGCGGCCGCCCTGATTGAACAGTATTTTGAAAAGTATCCGGGCATACGTCAGTATATGGAGAGCCAAAAGGCATTCGCTCTGGAGCACGGTTATGTGGAGACTCTCTGTCAGCGCCGTCGTTACCTGCCCGATATACAGTCGCGGAATTCCATTGTCCGCGGTGTGGCGGAACGCAATGCCGTCAACGCGCCCATACAGGGTTCGGCTGCCGACATGATCAAAATCGCCATGGTGAAGGTGTATCGTGAACTGGAAAAACGCAAACTGCAGTCGGCCATAGTATTGCAGGTTCATGACGAATTGGTATTGGATGTATGCAAGCCGGAAATGGAAGAGGTGGAAAGCCTGGTGCGGGAAGCCATGTTGGGTGCCCTTCCCATCGGTCTGCCTTTGGAGGTGGACATCCGTTTCGGTAAAAACTGGTTAGAGGCTCATTAGACGGAAAAGAAGATGCTGAAGAAAATACTGGGAACATTCGGAACCCGCATTTTTTGTGCGTTGCTGAGTTTTGCTCTGGTCATTCTCAATGCCCGCTGTTTTGGCCGGGAAGGGGTGGGCTGCATCGGTCTGTTTGTGCTCGGTATCTCCATTCTGCAGATTCTGACATCCTTTGTGGGAGGACCGTCCCTGGTGTACCTTTTTCCCCGCCACGACCGTTTCCAACTGATTTTTCTTTCCGTCACTACCAGCACGCTGGTCAATGTGTGTGGCTCAGCCTTCCTGCTTTTCTTCAATAAGGTGCCGCAGGAATACGCTTCGGCCTTGTACGTGGCATCGGTATGCTTTTCCCTATACTACGTAAACACTATGATACTGCTTTCCACTGAGCGCATCCGCTTGTATAACCTGCTGGCTGTGTTGCAGGTGGGACTGCTGGCTCTGCTGCTGCTGTTCCAGCTTTTCGTACTGAAACGGCAGGGAACCCGCTGTTATACGGATGCCTATGCCCTGACTTTCCTCCTTATGGCGATACTGAGTTTCTGCTTGGTCGGGAAAGAGTTCCGGTGGGGGCATTTCCGGGGCATGGGGCTGTTGTTGAAAAAAATGCTTTCGTACGGTTTTGTCATACAGGTTGCCAATTTATCCCAATTGTTCAATTACCGTTTGAGTTACTATGTGGTTGATGGCTGTTTGGGCCGTTCGGCCCTGGGCCTTTTTGAAACAGGCAACAAACTTTCCGAATCGGTGTGGCTGTTGCCGAAAAGCGTTTCCACAGTACAGTATGCCCGAATTTCCAATGCGGGCGATGACAGGGCCTACGCCAGAAAAGTGACGCTGGCCTTTTTCAAAGTCACTCTGCTGTGTTCCCTGCTGCTGTCCCTGTGTCTGCTCTGCATACCGGCTGCTTGGATAGCCGCTGTTTTCGGTTGCGCTTTCGCTGCTGTCAAACCCTTGATGTACGTGTTGGCTGCCGGTATTGTGATATTTTCCGGAAACATCATTCTGTCTCATTATTTTTCCGGTTTGGGAAATTACAAAGTCAATACGGTAGCATCGCTGATAGGGCTGGCAGTGACGGTAGCCCTGCTGCTTCCGATGGCCTTTTTCCGGCCCTTCAGCGGCATGATGCCGTTTCTGCAATCCATATGCTGCGTCAATGTCTGTTCCTACACTGCCAGTTTCCTCTATACACTATACCGTTTCCGTAAGGATTCCGGAGCCGTCTGGAAGGATTTTCTTCCGGAAAAAGAGGATGTAAGGCGCATGAAGGAGGAAATCCGTAAAATGCTGTATCGTCCATGAAAACATTGAAAATTGTTCATTTGATGAGTTGGCAGCCCCAGCCGGATAATCCTTTATTGGGCAATTTCTGTATTCGTCTGTTGGAAGCAGTCGCCCCTTATACGGAGGCCGTTCTGCTTTCGGTGAAAGCGGATGGAGAAAAAGGTTTCCGTTTGTCGGAAACACTTTGTGGCTGCTATCGGAAAGTGGAAGTCCGCTATACCTCCCGGAACGGTTTTATGGAAAAATGCAGTAAATTCATCGCCTATCAGAAAGCCATGCGCTACGTGCGCAGGCGGATTTTCAAACCGGATCTGCTGCATCTGCACGTGGCCTTTCCGGCGGGCTGCATGGCCCTTTTCTGGAAATGCCGTTATGGTTTGCACTACGTGCTCAGCGAACACAGCTCCGAGTATTTTTTCCAGCGTCGGGGAGGCAGAACCTTGCCTTTTCTCTGGCGGAAAATCGCCCAGCAGGCCGACGCGATATTCCCGGTCAGCCGTTGTCTGGCAGAAGCAATGGAGGCTTCCGGAATCCATCGTCCTTACCACATTGTACCTAATGTGGTGGACGAAGCATTTCTGTCCCGGAATCCCCAAACCCGCGAGGAGGGAAAACTGCGTTTGCTGCATGTTTCCTCTCTGGATGCGGAAACCAAGAATTTCGGAGGTCTGTTGCGGGTTATGGAGCGTCTGTCTCAGGAGTGTCCTTCGGTTGAACTCCGCGTCGTACACGATTTTCCCAATCCCAGATATGAAACCTGGGTACGTCAGCACGGATTGCAGGAAGTGGTCCGTTTTCTTGGGCCAAAGTCTGCCGAAGATTTGGCTGACGAATACGCCCATGCGGATGCACTGTTGATGTTTTCCGACATGGAGACATTTTCCTGTACGGTCATGGAAGCCCTGGCAGTCGGAATTCCCGTTTTTGCCACAAGGGTAGGAGCCGTACCCGAACTTTTGACCGAAGGTTGCGGTGCCATAGTGGAACCTAAGGATGAGGAGGCCTTGTTCCAACTCCTGCTCGCTTTTGCCGCCCGGCCTTTCCGGCCGGAGATGTCGAGCGTCAAATCCCACATCCGCAGGCTCTGTTCGCCTGAGAGCGTGGGCCGGATGATGGCAGAAACAATGAGTACTTTATACACATTCAAAAAATAGTTGGATATGATTCATTTTTCAGAAAAAGATACCAGACAATGTGAGCAAAGAGGATTGTCACTTTCCGAATTGGAAAAGCAGATCCGTTGTCTGCAGCAATCCGGACATGCGGTCCGAGTGGAGCGTCCGGCCGTGCCGGGAGACGGCATCCGGGTATTGTCGGAAGAGGAATGCCGGGATTTGTCCCAACAGTACGTCTCCTTTTCTCAAGGAAAAAAACTGCTGAAGTTCGTGCCTGCTTCCGGTGCAGCCACCCGTATGTTCAAGCAGTGGTTCCAATGGGCGGACTCCATGTCTGAAAAAGAAGCGGAGCAATGGCTGCAGCGCTTGCCGCAATATCCTTTTCATGCCCTTTTGTCGGAACGCATGAACGAAGCCGGATTGTCTCTGGAAGAAGCCGTTGCCCGTCGGGATGCCTCTTCGGTGCTGCATTTTCTGCTGCATTCGGATGGTATGGGTTTCGGACAGATGCCCAAGGGCCTGTTGCCTTTTCATGTATACCGGGAGGAAGTACGTACGGCCTTTGAGGAACATTGGGTAGAAGGCATGGCCTATGCCTGCGGCAGCGATGGAGTGGTACGCATGCATTTTACCGTTTCACCGGAACATGAAGCGGCTTTTCGTAATCTGGCCGGCGTGCTGAAGAAAAAATACGAAAACGCAACGGGGAAGGTGTTCGAAGTGGAATTTTCCTGTCAGATGCCCTGTACGGATACCATTTCCCTGAACGGAGACGGCAGCCTGCATCGGACAGAGGATGGCAAGCTCGCTTTCCGGCCGGGTGGTCACGGAAGTCTTTTGCGCAATCTGGGCCACACGGATGCCGATGTGATTTTTGTGAAGAACATTGACAATGTGACGGTTGACGCGAATAAAGCGGACACCTTGCGTTACAAGCAGTGCCTGGGAGCACTATTGCTGTCCGTGCAGCAGCAAAGTTTTGATTTGTTGAAACGTTCGGAATCCGGAGCGGATGAAACGCTGCTTGCGGCAATGGAAAGCTTGCTTAAAAAAGAGTTGTACGTCGCTTTCCCATCTGATTATCCTACTTTTTCACTGGAAGAAAAGGTGGCTTTCTGTCGTCGGAAACTGCATCGTCCCATTCGGGTGTGCGGTATGGTGAAACGGGAAAAAGAGCCTGGCGGAGGACCTTTTTGGCTGTGCAGGAATGGAGAAGAAGCTACGCTTCAGATAGTGGAAACCTCTGAAATGGATCTGACTGATGCCGCCCAACAGCGTGCTTTGGACGATTCCCAATATTTCAATCCGGTAGACTTGGTCTGCGGACTGAAGGACTATAAGGGACAGGCCTTTGATTTGTTGCAGTTTGTCGATGAGGAACGCTATTTTACTGCCGAAAAATCCCAAGCCGGGAAAAACATCCGGGTTTTGGAGCATCCGGGTCTGTGGAACGGTTCCATGTCCGATTGGAATACTCTTTTCGTCGCGGTGCCGCTGAATACTTTCCATCCGGTGAAAACCGTGGAGGATCTGCTGCGTCCGGCTCATCGTAATGCCTAACTTATGGAAACCGACCGAATATATCGTTTGTTGGGACATCTGTCCTTTCTGATTCTCTTCGCTTTTGCCTCGATATGGGCGGCCGCTCGCGTGTGTTATACCGATTCGGCCTACCAATTGTTCGATCTCGTCCAAACGGGCACATTTTCCGTCAATGACGGGCGTTTCAGCATGGTGGTGTCCGAATTGCTCCCTTTGCTGTGTCTGAAACTGCATCTGCCTTTGGGTTGTGTGGTGACAGCCTATTCGCTTTCCTTCCTTCTGATGGCCTGCATCTGCTATTTGCTGGCTCTGTATGCGCTGAAAGACAAAGGCAGTGCGCTGCTCATGCTTCTGTTTTTCATCGGCATGAATGCCACCTTCATTCACTGTATTTCTGAAACCTTTCAGCTGCTGTTTGCCGCTGCCTTGCTGTATGCAATGCTGTCGCACCGTCTGCAGCACAGGGGGAATACCTGCATATTACTGTACGATGTATGCCTGTTAGGGCTTACTGCCTTTTGTGTGTTCATTCATCCGGTAGCCGTTTTCTTTATGGCTTTTATTTGGCTGTATGTCTGGGTAGACGAAAAATTCCGTTTGCGAAGGGAAACCGTTGTGGTTTTATTGTCTGCCATTGCCTGCACGGCGGCCAAATTTCTGATTCCTTCCAAGGGAGCTCACGATGCCACTTTTCTGTTGCCTTTGCCCGAACTTCTGGCTCAATTGCCTAATTTTCTGCATTTTGGCAGTCTGCACTTTTTTAAAGCGCATTTGGGTAACTATTATTTCCTTCCGGTTCTGATTTTTATCTGGACTTCTGTCCGTTATATCCGACATCGGATGGGCTGGAAGGCGTTTTTCTATATGGGGTTCAACCTGTTTTTTTTCTTCATAACCTTATGGATTTATTTTGCAGGAGATGGTCCCATCGGAATGGAGCGCTCCTTTTTGCCACTTTTCTTTTTTGTGGGATTGCCTTGGGTAAAGGAGGTACTGCCTGCGCTGGAAGAAAAGTCCGGAAAATGGGTGGCTCTGGTATTGGCTTGTGTGGTGCTGCTTTCTGTGGTTCGCATGGGCCTGTCGGTGTGTCATCAGCAGAAACGCCTGGACGACATAGATAAGGTATTGGTGCAAGCCCGCAAAGATGGTGCCCGCAAAGTGTTCGTTTCCCGTTCCGATGCAGATGCAATGGGCCTGGAATACTCTTGGGGAACCGCAGTGGAATCCTTGATTTACACAACGCTGCGCTATGGAAAGGACGGTTGCTCCAATTTGTTCATATACGAAGATTTGTCTCTTTTGCAAATCTACGAGTTGGGAACTACGGACCGTTTTGCCTTTGTTCCCTGGTGGATTTATCTGAAAATGGAGGATCTGAATACGGATTATTTCCCTCTTCCGGAAGGGCCTTTCTATTTTATGCAGGGGAGTCCTGTGAAATTTATTCCGGCAAATACGGAAATGTAAGACCGGAATTGAGTATCTTTGCAGATTATCGCTAATTTTTTGAATTTTGAAGCGGGATATACACAAAACGAAGATTTCCAGATGGAAAACGATGCCACGAGCTTTGCAGATAGGCTTGTCCTTGCTGCTTTTGGGAATCTCTTTCCTGTTTACTGCTTTTACGGTGCAGTTTGTTCCCCCGATTTTTTGGGGAGATGTGCAAATGGAGGTCTTTCTGTGCTGGGTGGGGTATTTCCTGTTGTTTGCTTTTCTGTTTCAGCTATTTTTCAAATATTGGAAGTACATAGCCATGGCAGCCGCTTTGTTGCCTGTACTGCTTTCGTTTTTTGGCGTGGGATGGAATTTCCCCACCCTGATGCGCAATGTAGGAGGTTATCTGACACACGCCCGCAACCGTATTTCGATGGAAGCCGATATCAAAGTGGCAGAAGGGGCCATAAGACCGCATGTCTCATTACAGCAGCGCATTCAGCACAAGGTTGATTCCAGCAATCCGGAGGTGCGAACTTTTGCCGTCCGGCATTCCCTGCTGTATTACGATGAATATTACAGCAAGTACGGACAGATTTGCCGTCAGTTTTCTCTGATCCGTTACATCAAGGAAAATTACAAGTATGTCAGGGATCCCAATGGTGCGGATTATTTTGCCAGTCCTGTGGAAAGCATGGAACTGATGGCTGGTGATTGCGATGACTATTCCATACTGATGGCTTCGGTTTTGGGATCCATTGGTGTGAAAATGAGAATAGTGTGGGCTCCCAATCATGTGTATCCCGAAATGTTCTGCGGAGACCAGGCTTTGTTCGACAAATACGTCAGTGCCATATACACCATGTTTGCGGAACGCATAGGGAACAAGCGGATCAATTACCGCTTGGACAAAAATGGAGATTATTGGCTGAATCTGGATTATACCGATCAGTATCCGGGATCGGCTTATTTTTCGGAAGAAGTCCTTTCCATCATCTATATGAAATGATTCTTTTGTGTTCAGATGAAATGTAAATAATTATGGCTATTGATTTTGAGAAAATACCTTCTCCTTGTTATGTACTGGATGAATCTGCGCTGCGTATCAATTTGGAAATTCTCCGATTGGTACAGGAAGAGGCCGGTGTGAAAATAATCTGTGCGTTGAAAGGTTTCGCCTTTTGGTACGAGTTTCCGCTTCTGTCGCAATACCTGTCCGGAGCGACGGCCAGTTCCTTGAACGAAGCCAGGCTGATTGCCGAAGAAATGGGAGAGGAGGCTTATACCTATTGCCCGGTGTACGACGATGCTACATTCGACACCTTGTTGTTGTATAGCAAACATTTGACTTTCAATTCATTAACACAGTATGAGCATTTCCGTGAACGAGTACGCAACAGCGGCAAGGCGGTCTCCATGGGACTGCGTATCAATCCGGAATACAGTGAAGTGGAAACCGCGCTTTACGATCCGGCACAACCGGGTTCGCGTTTGGGCATGACGCGTGCACAACTTGGGGAAAAACTGCCCGAAGGAGTGGAAGGATTGCACTTTCACTGTCTTTGTGAAAACGACAGTGATGTACTGGAGCGCACATTGAAGGCTGTGGAAGACAAATTCGGTGACTGTTTGGAGCAGGTCCGCTGGGTAAACATGGGCGGTGGACACTGGATTACGCAGGATGGTTATGATGTGGAACGTCTGGTGCGGATTCTCAAGGAATTCCGTCATCGTCATCCGAATGTGGAGGAAGTGATTCTCGAACCGGGCGAGGCGGTTGGCCTGCATACAGGTTATCTGGTATCCACGGTGAAGGATCTGTTGCCCCGTTCCGATTTTCAAATTGCCATGCTGGATGTTTCCTTTGCCTGTCATATGCCGGATTGTTTGGAAATGCCTTACAAACCGGTGATTCTGAATGCACATGATCCTGAGGAAGGGGATCGTTTCGTCTACCGTATGGGAGGAAATTCCTGTTTGGCCGGTGATTATATGGGAATGGGAGACTATGCTTTCGCCGAACCCTTGGAAATCGGGGAAAAAATCGTGTTTGACGATATGATTCATTACACCATGGTGAAAACTACCTTTTTCAATGGAGTGGAACATCCCTCTATTGCGGTTTGGACGGAGCAGGACGAACTGAAACTGCTCCGTACTTTTGAGTATGAAGATTATAAAAAGAAATTGTCATAGGATGGAAAATATGTTGTATCCACTGAAATTCAAACCAATATACAAAGAAAAAATCTGGGGAGGACACAAGTTTTACAGTTTGCTGCAGAAAGAAGAATGTCAAGACCTGGAACAGTGCGGTGAATCATGGGAAGTATCCGGCTTTGACGAGGACCCCTCCGTCGTAGCAAATGGTTTTCTGGCAGGAAATACACTGAATGAACTGATAGAAGTCTATATGGGTGATCTGGTCGGAGAAAAAGTATTCCGTACCTACGGAGAGGCCTTTCCTTTGTTAGTCAAATTCATTGATGCGCAGGACGATCTGTCCGTGCAGGTGCATCCGGATGATGAATTGGCACGTCAGTTGGGCGAATTCAATGGAAAGACGGAAATGTGGCATGTCATACAGGCTGACGAAGGGGCGCGCATCAACGTGGGATTCAACCGTTCCATCCAAAAAAACGAATTGGAAAAACTGATACGGACCGGACGTTTGAAGGAAGTGCTGCGTTATCACCCGGTGGAGGCCGGAAGTACCTTTTTCATTCCGGCCGGGAAAGTGCATGCCATAGGCAAAGGCATTTTGTTGGCTGAAATACAGCAGTTATCCGATATTACCTATCGTCTGTATGATTATGATAGGGTGGATGCCGAAGGAAAAAAACGCGAACTGCATGTGGCGGAAGCTTTGGAAGCCATCCGTTTTGACGATACGAACCACGGTCCTGTAACCTATCAGAGGGCGCGAAACCAGAGTTCGGAATTGGTCCAATGTCCGTATTTCGTTACCCACTATATTGAATTTGACCGTCCGGTGGAAAAAATCTACGTTTCCACGGACAGTTTTGTACTCTACACCTGCATAGGCGGGAGCGCAGAGATACGGTATAACGGGGAATCAAGGGAAACTATCCGCCTGGGCGAATGCGTGCTGATGCCGGCCTGTATAGAAGAGGCAGTCATTACCCCACAGGGCAGTTGCCGTCTGTTGGAAACCTATCTGCCGTAAACGGCGTCCGTCGCATCTGAATTTCTGAGCAAGCGGACTTACTCTTTTTTCTTCTTGCAGGAGGTAAAATCCTTTTCCAGCTTGTTCAGTCTGTCCAGTATGGTCGGGACGTACTGCAGGCTGCTGAATGCTTTCATACCGGTGGCAGCTGGCATGGCGGGTGACCCTATCACCCGGGATCTGTCCTTGATGTTTCTGTGTATGCCTGATTGGGAGGCCACTTGTACAAAATTGCCTATTTTGACGTGGTCTTTGATGCCGACCTGACCTCCGATAACGCAATGATTTCCTATGCTGACGGAACCGGCAATGCCACAACCGGCCGCCATGACTGTGTGTTCTCCGATTTGACAGTTGTGGGCAATCTGTATCAGGTTGTCCAATTTGCTTCCCTTGTGGATGATGGTTGCATCCAACATGGCCCGGTCAATACAGGTATTGGCACCGATTTCCACATCGTCTTCTATGATGACGGTTCCGATTTGCGGAATTTTGGAATATACGCCTTTGGTATTCGGCTGGAATCCGAATCCGTCCGCACCAATGACAGCACCGGAGTGAATGATGCAGTTGCTCCCGATACGGCAACCTTCATATATTTTGGCTCCGGCGTAGATGATGGTATTTTCTCCTACGCTGACATTGTTTCCCAAATACACCTGCGGATATATCTGTACATCATCCATCAGGGTGACATTGTCTTCTACCACCACTCCGTCTCCGATGTAGATTCCTTCGCCCAGAACGGCACTTTTGCTGACGATGGCATGCTTGCTGATTCCCAGACGTCTCGGTTTCAGGTCGTCATAGAGCTGGAGCAGTTTGATGAATGCCTGTTTCGGATCCTTTACATGGATGAGTGTGCATCCCGGTTCCTGAGCTGGCTGAAAATTCTCATGCACGATGACGATGCTGGCTTTGGTATCGTAGATGTATTCCTCATACTTATGGTCCGTCAGAAAAGCGCATCCGTGTTCTATGGACTGGTCGATCTGGCAGAAATCGCTCACATATGCATTTTCATCTCCTTCTATGCTGCCTTCGAGGATTTTGGCCAGTTGTTTGGCCGAAAATTTCAGATTTTCCATGGATTAGATGAATGTGATGGTTTCCTCTTTGGTAATTTTCTGGCAATAATGGCATTGCAGTTTGATGTTCTGAGCATCCAGCACCTTGAATTTGGGTGTTACATTTTCATGATTGGTGATGCATTTGGGATTGTAGCATTTTACAATACCCTCAAACTCTGTAGGAATGGTCACCTCTCGTTTTTCTGCCACTTCGTAATCCCGGATCACGGTCAGGGTAGCGGTCGGGCATACCAGAGCAATCTTGTTGATTTCGTTACTGGCGAAAAATTTGTTTCTGACTTTGATAATGGCCTTTTTCCCCAATTTCTGACTGCTCAGGTTGGTGCCGAAAAGAATCTGGTCATTGCTGTGATCCAAATCCAATATTTTGATTACCTGGAATAATTTTTCCGAAGGAATATGGTCAATTACGGTTCCGTTTTCAATGGCGGATACTACAAGTTCTTTCTTTTTCATGGCAAAATTATTTTAATCCTAAAATGGCGGCAATTAAGGCCTGACGTACATAAACTCCGTTTTGGGCCTGCTGGAAGTAATATGCCTGCGGCAGTGTGTCAACATCCGTATTGATCTCGTTGACGCGGGGCAGGGGATGCAGAACCTTCATATTGGGTTTGACTTTTTTCAGCAGGGATTTGTCCAGAATGCAGGAGTTTTTCACTTTTTCATAGTCCTGTATGTCCAGAAAACGTTCGCGCTGCACACGGGTCATGTACAGAATATCCACCTTTTCTACGGCTTCAGCAATGGATGTGTACTGGAAATATTGGAGATTTTTGCTCTTGATGTGCATTTTTACCGTACTGGGCAGCTTCAGGCTTTCCGGAGATACCAGGTGAAAGGTGGTGTTGAAGTTGCACATGGCTTCTACCAGGGAATGAACGGTGCGTCCGTATTTCAGGTCTCCCACCAGGGCGATGTTCAAATTGTCCAAAGTACCCTGCGTCTTGCGGATGGAATAGAGGTCCAGCATGCATTGGGTGGGGTGCTGATTGGCTCCGTCTCCGGCATTGATTACAGGTACTGTGGCTACTTCGGAGGCCAGACGTGCGGTTCCTTCCAAGGGATGACGCATGACGATGAGGTCCGCATAGCAGGAAACGGTGCGGATGGTATCGGCCAGGCTTTCACCCTTGGCAGTGCTGGAATTGGAGGCATCTGAGAATCCGATTACTTTGGCACCCAAACGGTTGGCTGCACTTTCAAAACTGAGTCTCGTGCGGGTAGAGGGCTCGAAGAACAGCGTGGCAACGATTTTCCCCTGTGCGATGTTCTGCACGGGTTCTTTTTCGAAAGTTTCGGCCAGATCCAGAATATGGATATATTCCTCTTTGTTGTAGTCGGTGATGGAAATCAGATTCCGATTTTTCATGTTCATATTATCGTGAATTTTATGATGTAATACTATAGGAATGTTACCAATTTACTTTTTCTCTGCGTACAGGCATGGTCATGCAGCGTGCACCGCCTCCACCTCGGGGCAGTTCGCTGCCGGGCAGGGTGACTACGCATCTCTGATGACGTTCCAACTGATCGTTTCCGTTGACGATGTCTTCGGCTGCAACTATGTCAAAACCCTGTTTGGCCAATTGCTCTATGGTGTGAATATTGCGTTCGTATCCGATGATTTTTCCGGGGGCCATGGCGAAGAAATTGGCACCGCTGTGCCATTGTTCGCGTTGCTGATTCCACAAATCGTCCGGATTACCGCATCCTATGGGTTGCAGATCGAATTTCAAGGCTTTCAGCGCAGCCATCATATGCGGATACTCGGTGTAGGATACTTTGGATCCGTCTATACCGATTATGATGGTGCGGTACTCGCTGCTTCGGGTAATCAGCGGGCTGTAGCACATGCAGGCATCCTTGTCCAGAAAAGTGAATACCATGTCCAGATGGATGAAGCTGTCCGGATGTTCCGGCAGTTCCTGAACAACGATGTTCTGTTTTCTGTTTTTTGCCTGAAATCTGCGTACCATTCCCTCAATGGCCTCCTTGGATGTACGGCAACCGTTTCCGATCAGCAATACGTCTTCACGGGCTATTTCCACGTCTCCGCCTTCAATGTGGAAATTTTCAGCATCCGGTTGAAAGGTGTTCGCGCGGAAGGCGTGACGGAAAATCTGATCCATCAGGTAGGGCTCTCCTCCGCGCACTTTGTGGCGCATACGGTTGATGAGCACTTCATTGTATACCGAAACGGAGGCATCCCGGGTAAAAAACAGATTGTACAGCGGGGGCAGGGGAAAACGTTTGTCGGAAAAATCGGCTTTCTGTTCATAACCTTCCACCAGGGTACGGGCCAGTTCCCGGGCAGTCATGGATGTCAGTTCCTGTTGCAGCTGGGGCACACCGTACATGTTACAGACTTTTTCCACTATGGAATGTTTCCGGTCTTCATCCGACAGGATTTCTTCCAGGAGGTCGTCCACATAGAATACATGAGCGGCTTTTTTCAGCACGCCCTCAAAAAGGGCATATTCCTTCTGTGCGATATCCCGGCTCAAAATGTCGCTGTATAGGGCTTCTTGAATATTCGTAGGGGTCATTTTCTCTATCTCGAATCCGGGCCGATGCAAGATAACTCCCTCTAATTTACCAATTTCAGATTGTATATTTATATCCATAAAATGCAATTAGGCAATTTTGCAAAGATAAAAAAAAAATCACTACCAATGGAGGGTAGGCATCCGTTTTTTTTTGAAGAAAAAATGCGTCTTGGTACAATAAATGCAAGATTTTGCAGATTAGTATCCTATAAACTATATGTGCTTATGAAAAAATATTTTTTGTCCGTCATGATTTGTTTCTTTGGAATGGGAGTGAGTGATTTGATTGCTCAGTCGGCTATTCCGGAACCTCCCTGTATTGTATACCGTACCCGAAAAAATTACGACAGGAATGTCGCCGTCATACTTTCGGATGACGGCAGCCGGATTGTCAGCTATCCGCATCCCAGCGATGTGTACAGTCGGGGTGAAATCTGCTATCCGGTGAAACTGTCCAGAAAAATGCTGCTGGACCGCCGGGGTATCGGTCCGCATGTGGCATTTCTTTCCATTACATACGAGGAATACAGCAAGCTGAAAGAAGTACCCGATATGGAGCAGCTGATGGCTTGGATTATCGATAAGGATCCCTTGGTAAAAATGTACCGTTGCCGATTCCCGAATGCTGATCAGCGCATTGCAGAACTGAAGAAAATGTTGCGCAAGGGGTGCCCTGATTGCAGCGTTCTGGTGGATAAAAAGAAGAAATAGGGATGGATAAATCGTCCAAAACACTTCTTTTCATTATGCTGGCTCTGGTGGCCGGCATCCTCATCGGTGTCTATCTGATGCCATCCGATAGGGATCGCTTGGTCAGAGAAAGCACGTCGTCCCCGTATACCTACGGAAAAATGGACGAAGTGATGTCATTGATCCGCTCCTATTATTTTGAAAAGACAGACGAGGATTCGCTGACGGATGAGGCCGTGGCAGCGCTGTTGAATTCGCTGGATCCTCATTCGTCCTATGTTTCCCGTAAGGATGCTGAGGATTACAACTCCGTATTGTACGGGTCGTTTGAGGGAATAGGCATTTCGTTCAATATGCTGAATGACACTATACTGATTATCAGTGTCAATGCAGGCGGCCCTTCGTGGAAGGCCGGACTTCAGCCTGGCGACAAGATTGTCGGTGTGGATAGTTCGACCGTGGCCGGTGTGAAGATAAAAAACAACGATGTGATTCGCATGCTGCGCGGAAAAAAGGGAAGCAAGGTCCGGGTGCAGGTGCGGCGTTCCGGAGTGGAAGAAATCTTATCCTTTGACATTATCCGGGACAAAATTCCCATACACAGTATAGAAGTAAGCTACATGATTCGTCCGAAAGTGGGGTATATACAGATCAACAGTTTTTCAGCCACGACGGCCGATGAGTTCCGTGAGGCTCTTCACCGTCTGTCGGCCAAAGGTATGGAAAAACTGGTGCTGGATCTTCGCGGCAATTCCGGAGGCTCTTTGAGGTCGGCTGTGGAAATCTGCGATGAATTTCTACCGCGGCACAGCATGATTGTCTATACCAAGGGAAAATCGATGCGCCCACAGTATTTCAGAGCTACTTCTTTGGGATCGTTCCAGGAGGAAAATCAGCAATTGGTAGTGCTGGTGGACGAATGGTCAGCTTCCGCTTCTGAAATCGTAGCCGGAGCTGTACAGGATCAGGACAGGGGCACCATTGTCGGAAGACGCACATTCGGAAAGGGACTGGTTCAACGAAGTTTTACCTTGGCTGACAGTTCGGAAGTGCTGCTTACGGTAGCCCGTTATTACACACCTACCGGACGCTGTATACAGAAACCGTTTGAGCATTATGACGATGACATTGTCCAACGTTATCTGCGCGGAGAAATGAATCATCCGGACAGCATTCGACGGATTGACTCACTCAAATTCAAGACCCCGAAGGGAAAAATCGTTTACGGTGGTGGCGGTATTGTGCCGGACGTATTTGTTCCTGTGGATACTTCCGAAGATTATGTGTATTTCAACAGGCTGTCCCAATCAGGTATCGTATTCCAATATGCCATGGCATATACGGATCAGCACCGCAAATCCTTGAATGCTTATGCCGGAGTGGAAGCTTTCGATGCCGGTTTTTCCGTCACCGATGAAATGCTGAAAGAAATGATACGCAAGGGCGAGGCTGCGGGGATTTCGTCCAAGGAGGCCGGCCCGGGTTCGCTCAAAGTGGTTCGGAAATGGTGTAAGGCCTATATTGCGCGAAATCTTTTCGGAGAAACGGGCTTTTACTATATCTCCAATCAGGACGATAAAATGTTGGCAAAAGCGATACAGATTTTGTCAAAATAATTTGGGATTTCTTCCATTTTTTATCCGTTTTTTTGTCCCGGACTTTGTGAGAGACGTGAGGTTTTGCTCATATTGATTTGTAAATCACAGAAGTATACTGCTGTAAAAAATACCAAGAAAGTAGGATTTTCTATTGAAAAAATAGCTACTTTTGCACATTCAAAATGAGGACATTCCTCCTTAGCTCAGTTGGTTAGAGCATCTGACTGTTAATCAGAGGGTCGCTGGTTCAAGTCCAGCAGGGGGAGCGAGATTGATTTTAAAGGATGAGATGATTCCTCCTTAGCTCAGTTGGTTAGAGCATCTGACTGTTAATCAGAGGGTCGCTGGTTCAAGTCCAGCAGGGGGAGCGCAAAAAGAGGGGACCGCCCGGCCTCCCTCTTTTTGATTTTTATGCGTTTCGGAAAGGCAACAGAACGCTGCTTATTCGACGAACGAATTGCTGTTTCGCGGGTTTTATCCGGGAGTCCCAGTACGAAGTGGATCTGTTGCAGGAGGAAGGAGAGTGTATACCTGCGTATGAAATCAAATCCGGAAAGACTTTTCATTCTTCACCTTGCGAAGGATTGTTGAATTTCAGGATTTTTTTCAATAAATCAGATATAACGAATCGAATAGATACTAACTGTTCAGCAATTGCCACAGGGCATCCTTTACCTCGGAAATGCCCATCTGTGCATGTGCGGACATGAACAGCAGGGGCACGTCGGCTTTGAGGCTTTTCCGGATTTTTTGCAGTTCATCGGGCGGAACCAGATCGCATTTGGAAACCACCAGCAGCCGCTGCTTGTCGAGCAACTCGGGATTATACTGCTTCAGCTCGTTGAGCAGAATGTGGTACTCCTTCAGTATATCCTCCGAATCGACCGGAACCAGAAACATCAGTACGGAATTGCGTTCAATATGGCGCAGAAAGCGCAACCCCAGTCCTTTGCCTTCGGAAGCTCCTTCAATAATTCCCGGAATATCGGCCACTACGAAGGAATATTTGTCGCGATAGGGAACCATGCCGAGGTTGGGTTTCAATGTCGTGAAAGGATAATTGGCAATTTTCGGCCGGGCATTGGAAACCACGGAAATAAACGTGGATTTTCCCGCATTCGGAAATCCGACCAGACCTACGTCGGCCAAAACCTGAAGCTCCAGTATTTTCCAACCTTCCGAACCCATTTCACCGGGTTGGGCAAAGCGGGGCGTCTGCCGTACGGACGATTTGAAATGGGTGTTTCCCAAACCGCCTCTTCCGCCGCGCATGTAGATAATTTCCTGCTTGTCTTCCAGAATTTCGGCTTCCTTTTCAAAGGTTTCCTCGTTCTTGACCACCGTGCCCAGGGGAACTTCCACAATGACATCCTTGCCGTTTTTGCCGAAGCACTGGTTGCGTCCGCCGGCTTCCCCGTCTTCGGCCACTAAGTGCTTGGTATATTTCAGGTGCAAAAGCGTCCACAGCTGGGCATTGCCGCGCAGAATGATGTGGCCGCCACGTCCGCCGTCGCCGCCATCGGGACCGCCCTTCGGTGTCTGGGCCGTACGGGCCAGGTGTGAAGAACCGTCGCCGCCGCGTCCGGAGTGAAACCATATTTTGACGTAGTCAATGAAATTTTCGTTTTCCATAATGCTTATGCGTTGGTAGGGGCATCCGGCTCTTTGGCCATCATATTGTAAACGACGTAGTTCAGCAGTTTTTTGCAGATGAATTTGGCAAAGTACACCACAATGTCAGTAAAAGTTACCTGATACTGTGTCTGTTTTCGTATTCCTTTCAGGATACGTGCTGCTGTCATCTCGCTGGAAATCATTTTGCTCTCATTCCTTGGAGTGTTGCCTTGAGCAGAACCATCGGCCGTGAGGGCATGGTAGCGGATTTCAGAGGTGGTGAATCCGGGATAGGCAATCATGACGTGCAGGTCGTTTTTCAGATTTTCCAAGCGGATGGTTTCCAAAAAACCGGTTATGGCAAATTTGGAAGCGGAATAGCCCGTACGGTACGGCAGACCGTGTATACCCGCTGTCGAAGATACTCCGACCAGGCTTCCCTTAGAGGCCTGCAGATAGGGGAGAGCGTATTTGGTACAATTAACGGTGCCGAAAAAGTTGACATCCATGACTTTGTGTATGACCTGCAAATCCAGATCGTTGAAATTTGCACGCATGGAAATGCCTGCATTGCAAATCAGTATGTCTATACCGGACCATATCCGGACGGTTTCTTCTATCAGGTGGCGGCAATCTTCTTCCTTGGTTACATCGGTCACGCAATAGGCTGCATTTCCTCCTTTTTTCCGAATGTCCTCCACAATGCTTTTCAACTGGTCTTCCCTTCGGGCAGCCAGCATGACATTGGCACCGGCATCTGACAATTCCATGGCCAATGCCTTTCCTATACCGGAGGATGCTCCGGTAATGATGGCTGTTTTCTGTTTGAATGTATATCTCTTCATTACGGTCTTTTCGAATAGAATAATACCTATCGGAAAATTACAACGAAGGTATTGTCAGAAATATTGTGTGTAAATGAAAGAATCTCATTTTTTTGTTCACCATTGTGGAATGAAGGCATTTTCAAAATGTTTGATTTCGGTATTCAAGGGACCGGAAAGGATGGAGATGATATCAAACCGGGCTTCTTTTCCCAACTGGTATTTCTGCATGAAGTAATTGGCGGCTGCAATCATGTGTTTTTGCTTGAGTGTATCAACAAAGCATTCCGGCTCTCCGTAGAGGTTGTTTTTTCTCCGTTTGACTTCGCAGAATACGATGAAAGGGCCGCTTTCTGCGATGATATCCACTTCCAGATGGTGAAACATCCAGTTGCGCGCCAGAATTTTGTAGTTTTTTTCTTCCAGAAAGCGAACGGCAATGTCTTCGCCTTCGAATCCGATGTTTCGGTGGGGAATAGGGTTGAGTATGTCCATAAGTGTATTTTTTTTTATGAGTGAATGGGGCGGATTTTATGGTTTCGCCTCCTGTTTTTCGGTTTTTGAGCGGGCATCTTCGGCTGCCAGTATTCCCATGACTCCGAAAACCGGAGCAGCCAGTTTTTCGGTGTCCAGAAAATTGTTCATGAAACCGTGAGTAAAATAGCTGATCAGTGCCAGTACGCATACACAGCAGAGAAGCCTTCGGAAACTTTGTCCTTCGCTTCGGTGGTAGAGTTTCATGCCTGTTGCCAGGCAACAGGCTATCAGTATGCACAGTATCAGCGTACCCGGGATTCCTTCCTCGGAGAGCAGTCCGAGATATTCGCTGTGTGCGTTGCCACCGTCACCGGCATCGGTAGTGATGATGGTCCTGTATTTGGAGTATTGGAATGGAGCATATTGGAACTGATAGGTTCCGGGACCCCATCCCAACAGGGGTTTCTGTTTGAACATGGCAATGGCGGAAGTCCAACGGTTGATGCGTTCCACATTGGATGCATCCGAGGAAATATTGGTCATGGACTGCAGGTGCTCCACCAGATTCTTGGACGATTCGGTGTCGTTTTTGTTCAATTTGTACATGACATCATCGGCAAAGGTCAGTATCAGTGCGGCACCGATGATGGAAACGATGGCTACGGTCCGGAAGCGGATGCGCAGCCTCATCAGAACATATACCGCAATGGCGATGACAAGGCTCAGCCAGGCTGCTCGGCTGTATGAAAGGTACAGTCCTGTCAGTACCAGAGCGAGCAGCACGGCGGAAAGCCTGCGTATGGATTTTTTTTCACTTTTCATGCACAGGAATCCGGGCAGCAGACAGCTGAAAAAAGCCAGCACCGCTCCATAGGCAGTGTGGTCGTTGTAATACGGGCTCATCACCCAATAAGCCACTTTGCGTACATCTCCCAGATGCATATGCTTGACAGTGGTGATACAGACCACTATACCCAATCCCAGGGCATAGCACATCAGGAATTTGAGAGCGTTCCTTTCCTGACGGAAAACCAGTTCTGCCAAAAAGAAATAGCAGGGAAGGATGAACCATAATTTGCTGAGCAGGAATTTGAAGGATACCAGTGGCATGGTGCTGTTCAGAGCGGTAACAAACATCCATGCGAGGTATACGTACAGGCAGATGGAAATGGGGTGTCGGGCCAGAGCAGACGGATACCGTTTCTCCCGGATAATGCGCCATACGAACAGCAGCATCAGCAGAATAAGCAGGGGTTCCGAAGGAACGGACATATTGAATGCCACCGAAGGAATTTTTTCGCTGACATTAATGGAAAAAGGTATCAGCAATGCCGTCAGGTATAGGGAGGCTTCGGTGCGGAAACAGACCAGATACAATCCGATAAACACGAATACGATGTAGGGGAACCACGTCATTTCGAATCGTACGAACAGACCGCACAACGCGATGAAGGTGGCTATGATCAGGCAGAAGGCCGATGAGGCCTTGTGCGTTTTTATCCAATCTTTTATGCGGGTTCCCATGTTGAGATCAGGCGCGCGTGTCTTCTTCTGTTTCTTTTTCCGGTTCGTTTTTGAGTGCGGCCAGCAATTGCGAACCGATTTCAGTCAGGGAATCCTTGCATACCAGCAGGAAAATGGCAAGTACCAGGGTGCAAAGGGTGGCTACCAGCGTGATGACCATCTTTTTGGGATAGCATTTTTTATCCGGAGCAACCGCTCTTTCCACTACAAACTTCTGGGGTAAGGTGTAGGAGGCATCTACACGGGTGTTCTGATATTTCTGCTGATAGATTTCCTGTGCTTCTTTCAGGTAGAACAGACGGTCTCTGACAGAGACATAGAGAGGACCCCATTCTTCCAGTATGTTCAACTCTTTTTTGATGCGTTCGGCCCCGGCTGCATTCCCTTTGGCCACTTCCACGGCATACTGCTGGGTGAGCCGTTCGGACTGTGACTCGTAATCGTAGACTCCGTGACTCATGATGTGCGACAGAGAATCGGTCAGCTCCATGATCAGTTCGTCGGTTTTTTTCATTTCGTCTTCCAAAATGTGGAAGGCTTCGATGGAACGTTGCTGGATGACCCTGCGTTTGAGGGTATCGTAATAATCGGCTATTTCGTTGGCCATATCCGCTGCCAATTGGGGATCAACATCTTCCACCGTGATTTCTACAGCCAGATTGTGCGTGCGGGAGAAACTGAGGTTCCCGGTGACGTACTTGTACAGTTTGGTCTTCCAGTATTTTGCATTGGTATCAATGTCATAGTGCCGAATCAGACCGAATTTTTCAATCAGATGGTCCTTGATTTCACGGGATTGAAGCATCTGTATCATCTGTTCGATGTGAATGTCGTTTCCGAACTGGGTGACATCCAGGAATTCGTTATAGTTTCCTTCGGCCAGGATCAACTGGGATACCGCATTGCTGGATGTCGGAAAGACGATGACGGAAGCCTTGTATTTCGGTTTGATGAAATGAGGCGTGGAAAAAGTGAAGGAGACTACAGCGGCTGCTATCGCAACGATGAGCAGGGTTTTCCAGTTTCGGACCAGCAGAAGGATGGTATTCATGCCGGAGGTGTTGTTTTTTTTGTGTGTCATAGTAGGCTTAGATAAAAGATCGTTGTAAGATGAAAAGTGCGGGTTGTTTGTGAAGATCGGGCCGGAGGGTCTTTTTCCATCGGCCGACAGTTAAAGTACGTATGTATTCGTTTTCCAGGGTGATGTTGGCGGCTACGCAGAGACAGGTTTCGTCCTGGCATGTTTCCAACAGCAATTCCCATAAAGCATTGTTCTTATAGGGTGTCTCAATGAATATCTGAGCGCAGGCTTCGCGGGCCGATTCGCTCTCCATTTGTCTGATTTTGTGCAGCAACTCGCTTTTTTCCTTGGGAAGATAACCATGGAAATGGAAATGTTGCCCGCAGAGTCCGGATGCCATGAGTGCGGAAAATATGGAAGAAGCGCCCATCAGAGGGATGACACGGATTCCCGCCGTTTGGGCAGCCAATACCAGATTGGCTCCCGGATCGGCTACGCAGGGAAGACCTGCTTCGGACATCAGTCCGATGTTGTTTCCCTGACGTATGGGCTCCAGCAGTCGGGCGCTGTCCAAGTCCCTGGTATGTTCATTCAACTCTTCAAAATGGCAGTCGTCAATGGGAAATGCAGGGTCTGTCTTGCGCAGGAAACGTCTGGCGGAACGGATTTCCTCCACCACAAAATGGCGAAGGGATTGCAGAATATCCAGGTTGTATGCCGGAACACAACGTGCAATATCTTCTCCTCCCAAAAGGGTAGGGATGAGATAGAGGCATCCTTTTTTGGGTGTTTCGGCCATATCTGTGTTATTTTTCCAGTTCGTCGCGTATCCAGTCGTATCCGTGTTCTTCCAGTTTCAGCGCCAGGGTTCTGTCTCCCGTTTTGACGATTTTTCCTTCATACAGTATATGGACAAAATCCGGTACGATGTAGTTGAGCAACCGTTGGTAGTGCGTGATGACCATCATTGCGTTGTCTTTGTTGTGCAGTTGGTTGACGCCATTGGCTACGATACGGAGTGCATCGATGTCTAAGCCGGAATCGGTCTCGTCCAGCAGGGCCAGTTCGGGTTCAAGCATGGCCATCTGGAAAATTTCGTTCTTTTTCTTTTCTCCTCCGGAAAAACCCTCGTTTACAGCGCGGTTTGACAGTTTGGCCGTCAGTTCGACCACCTTTTTCTTTTCTTCCATGCGGGCCATGAATTCGGCCGTGGTCAGCGGTTCCTGACCGCGGTATTTGCGGATGTCGTTCAGGGCGGTGCGCATGAAATTGCTCATGCTTACTCCCTGTATTTCAACCGGGTATTGGAACCCGAGGAAAATTCCTTCTCTGGCACGGTCTTCCACAGAGAGTTCGAGCAGATTTTTCCCTTTGTACAGAATTTCTCCCTGGGTTACTTTATAGACATCCCGACCGGCAATGACGGAAGCCAGGGTGCTTTTCCCGTTTCCGTTGGGACCCATCAGGGCGTGTTTTTCTCCTTTGTTGATGGTGAGGTTGACTCCTTTCAGGATTTCCTTTCCTTCAACAGATACATGTAAATCTTTGATTTCTAGCAATGAACTCATTTTACATAAAACTAATGATACAAACTGCAAATTTCCATAAAATACAGATACGGAATGCAGGAAAGTCCATAAAAATTTCATCGGTATTCGTGTGGATTCCTGTTCGGGCCCATTTGCCGGAAAATTTTTCCCGTTTGCTTCTTTCCGTATTGATTTTTTTAGGACCTTTGCAACTGCTTTTAAAAACTGATCTTATGCCGGAATTCACCCATTTACATGTACATACGCAATATTCCATTTTGGACGGAATGTCAACCGTTCAGGGGCTCGTGGACAAATGCCTGCGTGTCGGAATGAACGCTTTGGCCATTACCGACCACGGTACAATGTATGGCATCAAGGAATTTTATGACTATGTCGACAAGAAGAACGGCAAGGTCAGGGATGAGATCAAGGAGATAGAGGCGGAATTGGCCGGTCTGAAGGCAACCGAAGCTCCGGGTGCAGAGGCCGTATCCCAATGTGAAGACCGTCTGGAAGCGGCTCGGAAAAAGATTTTCAAACCCATATTCGGCTGCGAGGTCTATGTAGCCCGGCAGACGGCAACCAATCCAAAGGGAAGCCGTCTGGTGCATGAGCACAAAGAGAATGGCAGCGGCTATCACCTGATTCTGCTGGCCAAGAATGAGACGGGTTATCACAACCTCTGCAAGATTGTTTCCTCGGCGTGGATAGACGGATACTATTCCCGTCCGCGCATCGACAGGGAACTTCTGGAAAAATACCACGAGGGCCTGATTGTATCCTCTGCCTGTTTGGCCGGCGAAGTTCCCAAAGCCATCGCCAGCAATGATTTTGAAAAAGCCAAAGCCGCTATAATGTGGTACAAGCAGCTTTTCGGAGACGATTATTACCTTGAACTCCAGCGGCATCAGACAGACAAGCCCGGTGGCGACCGCGGCGTGTACGAACAGCAGCAGCCGGTCAACGAGGGCATACTGCGCCTGGCTGCCGAGACGGGAACCAAGGTGATTTGTACCAACGATGTGCATTTTGTGGAAGAAGAACACGGCGAAGCCCATGACCGTCTGATTTGCCTGAGCACAGGCAAAAAATGGAGCGATATCGACCGTATGCATTATACCAAGCAGGAGTGGCTGAAAAGCCCGGAAGAAATGGCTGCTATTTTTTCTGATGTTCCTGAAGCTTTGAGTAATACACAGGAAATTGTAAATAAGGTGGAATGTTTCAAATTGAAGCATGATCCCATCATGCCTGTGTTTGACATTCCGAAGGAATTCGGAACGGTGGAGGATTACAAAACGCGTTTTTCGGAAGACGATCTGAAAGCCGAGTTTGAATCCGACGAAGAAGGAAAGGGCCGTATCGCCAAATTAGGAGGCATTGACCGGGTATACCGCATCAAGCTGGAAGCCGACTATCTGCGCAAGCTGACGTTGGACGGAGCCTGCAAACGTTATGGCGATCCGGTACCGGCCGACATCATGGAGCGCATTGATTTCGAGTTGAGCGTGATGCGCAACATGGGATTTCCCGGTTACTTCCTGATAGTTCAGGATTTTATTGCCGCCGCCCGGAATATGGGTGTTTCGGTCGGTCCGGGGCGTGGTTCTGCCGCCGGTTCGGTAGTGGCATATTGTTTGAAAATTACGGATGTCGATCCGTTGAAATACGATTTGCTGTTTGAGCGTTTTCTGAATCCTGACCGTATATCTCTGCCCGATATTGATGTGGACTTCGACGATGACGGGAGATACAAGGTACTGAATTGGATTACGGAAAAATACGGAAAAGAGCGCGTTGCCCATATCATCACCTACGGTACCATGGCGACCAAGTCCAGCATCAAGGATGTGGCGCGTGTGCAGGATCTGGACCTGAGCGAGTCCATCCGCCTGACTAAATTGATTCCGGCTAAATTTCCGGAAGACCCTCAGACGGGCAAGGCGCCAAAGGTCAATCTGAAAAACTGCCTTGAAAGGGTTCCGGAGTTGAAGGAGGCTTACGAAAAGACGGCGGAAGTTCGGGAAGTGCTGACATATGCTTCCCAACTGGAGGGCACGGTGCGTCAGACGGGCGTGCATGCCTGCGGTGTGATTATCGGTGCGGACGATTTGACCAATTTTGCGCCCTTGTCCACGGTAAAAGACAAAGAAAGCGGTGAAGATGTGCTTGTTACGCAATATGAAGGTGCTGTCGTCGAAGATGTGGGACTGATCAAAATGGACTTTCTGGGGCTGCGTACCCTTTCCATTATCAAGGATACTTTGGACAACATCCAGAAATCCAAGGGAGAAACACTTGATATCAATGCCATACCTATTGATGACGAACTGACATACAAACTTTTCTGTGATGGGGGTACGGTAGCTGTGTTTCAGTTTGAATCGGCCGGAATGCAGAAATATCTGCGGGAACTCCAACCCAGCAAATTTGAAGACATCATCGCAATGAATGCACTTTACCGTCCGGGGCCTATGGACTACATTCCCCAGTTTATCAGCCGGAAACAGGGCAGGGAACCCATTGAGTACGATATTTCCATCATGGAAAAGTACTTGAAGGAGACCTACGGTATCACGGTGTATCAGGAACAAGTGATGCTGCTGTCCCGTCTGTTGGCCAATTTTACCCGAGGTGAATCCGATACTCTTCGGAAAGCCATGGGCAAAAAACAAAAGGACAAACTGGACAAGTTGAAGCCCAAATTCATTGAGCAGGGAAAAGTCAACGGGCATGACGAAAAGGTTTTGGAAAAAATATGGGCAGACTGGGAAAAATTTGCTTCCTATGCCTTCAACAAGTCGCATGCCACCTGCTATTCCTGGGTGGCTTACCAGACGGCTTACCTGAAAGCCCATTATCCGGCCGAATTCATGGCAGCCAACCTTACCCACAACCAGAGTGATACCGAAGAAGTGGCCAATTTGACGGCCGACTGCAAACGCATGAAAATTTCCATGCTCGGACCCGATATCAACGAGTCGGATCTGACCTTCACCGTCAACAAAAAAGGTGAAATCCGCTTCGGACTTGCCGCACTGAAAGGATTGGGGGAATCGGCTGCCGATTCTATAGTGCATGAAAGAAACGAGAATGGTCCTTATACTTCTGTGCTGGACTTTTTGAAAAGAGTCAACCTGAGGACTTGCAACCGCAAATGCGTGGAAGTGCTCGGAAAAGCCGGCGTGTTCGATTCCCTGAACGATATGCAGCGGGAACTGTTTGCCGATGAGATTTTTCTGGACAAACTGACCCGCTATGCAGCCCGTTATCAGGAGCAGAAAAACTGCATACAGATTTCCCTTTTCAACGAGGATGTACAGAGTGTGGAAGATTGTGGCATCGATATTCCTGTGGCGGCGCCCTGGAGTCAAATGCAGCGGCTTTTGATTGAGCAGGAAATCTGCGGGTATTTCATTTCAGCCCACCCAATGGATTATTATCGATTGGAAATCAATAGTTTTGCTACTACTTCCATAGGAAAGTTGAAAGATCTGGAAACTGAGCGGAAAGTCGGTCAGGTTCAATATCTTCCTGTCATGCTGATGAAGGTGGATATCAAGGTCAGTCAAAAAGGTACGAATTATGCCGAAATCACAGTCCGTGACTACGATAATGAGTGTTCCTTCAAACTCTATTCGGATTCTTTCACCCGGAACCGCAATCTGCTGCAGGAAAATTTACTGGTAATGCTCAATATGCAGTTGGTGGCCTATAAGGACAAGAGGGATAATAAGGAATACGTTTCATGGAAAATCAGCGAAATCATTCCGTTGGAAAACATGATGGAAAACATGACCCGCCGGTTGGAAATGTATATTCCTCTCTCGTTTGTGCAAACTGCTTTTGTAGACAGTATCAATGATTTGTTCAAGCAGTGTGAAGGCGGAAAATCAGTGGATGTGAACATGTACATTCAAGACGAAATTTCTCAGATGAATGTCTGTCTGACGCGTGATTTCTCATTGGATTTGCACGATTTTTGTCATCGATGCGAGGAAATGTTCCCTGAAGTAAAAATGTTATTGAAGAGCAAGTAACAGAACGATTTTAATATTATCAAAAAATATAGACAGCTATGAGGAAAATTTGGGCATTGTTGATTTTTGTTTCAGTAACTTTCTCACTGCGAGCCCAAACAGTGGATGAAAATTGCGTGGACGGTGTGTTGTATTTTCAATTGAAACCGGAATTTCCGATGGATATGCTGACGATAGCGGAAAATGGAACGGTGGATACTTCCCGACTGGCATTTTTGTCGGATATTTTTCAAAAATACGGTGTGTACGATGTGTGCCGTCCGTTTAATTTGTTCGGTAACGAACAGTTGCTGCGTGTCATGGAAGTGCATTTTGACCGTATGTATGAAATCGGTGCATTCATAGAAGAACTTTCCAAATCCCCATGGATTTCCTATGCAGAAAGAGTGCCTTTGTTCCGACCGCTGTACAAGGTGAATGATCCTTATTACGGGAATGTGAACAATCGGAACTGGAAATGGTATCTGGATATGATCAAGGCCGATTCCGCCTGGGATATACAAACGGGAAGTTCCCACGTGAAAGTGGCCGTTGTGGATAATTACGTATGGGGTGAGCATCCGGATCTTCAGATAGATTCTGCCAATATGTGCGCTGTGGGATACGATCGTACCCAGGGGTATACCTATGCGGTGGGAACAGCTGCGCCTCCTGCATCTGAAATTCCGCAGGAAAGTTCTGAATATGCGTATTCTGCCTCTCATGGAACGCATTGTGCCGGTCTGGTAGGTGCCATCAACAATAACCGAATCGGGGTGGCATCCATAGGCGGTGGCGTTACCCTGATGGGAGTGTCCGCTACAACGTCTCAATACGTCAATTACATCATGTATGGAGTTCAGGGAGTACAGTGGGCGGCCATGAGTGGCGCCAAGGTTATCAGCATGTCATTTGGCAGTTCAACGGCTTCCCAGACACAGCAATTGGTGATGCAGACCTGCCATGATGCGGGTATCGTATTGCTGGCTTCTGCCGGTAACGAAGGGGACGAAGACAACAGCATACTTTATCCGGCCGGTTACAGCTCGGTGATTTCGGTTGCTTCAGTTGATGGAGACGGAAAACTTTCCTATTTTTCCCAGTGGGGGCCTGGCAGAGCAGATATTGCCGCTCCGGGAGGATTCATCAGTTCATCTTTGTATTATCCCAATATGTTGAGTACCACTTATTGCAAGTCCTATGTAGTGAAAAATATGGGATTTTCCGGAACATATTATGACGGAATGCAGGGAACGTCCATGGCATGTCCGGTGGCTGCCGGTCTGGTCGGACTGCTGTTGTCTAAAGATTCCACCCTGACTCCGGATGCTGTGAAAACGCGTTTGCAGCAGACGGCTATTCCTTTGCCATCCGCCTCCGTACACACCATTGATGGTTACGGATATATCAATGCATATGCGGCCTTGCTGTACGAATACCTAATTGTTTCCCGAACCGAAATAGATTTTCCCAAAAAGCAGGGGTACGTTGATTCTCTGGTTGTCAATGCTTCCAAACCATGGACCCTGAGCGGTCTTCCTTCTTGGCTTTCAGCGAGCTGTACTTCCGGTGATTCCGGAGCGACCACCATTGTACTGACTACCTTGTCGGAAAATGAAACCGCTGCTTCCCGTTCGGCTGTACTGACTTTTACCGGCACGGGAAAAACCGGATCCAAGACGGTGAAAGTGACTCAGTCCAATTATGATTTCCGCTTGAATATTTCCCCACGTAAGATTGTGTTTTCCGGCAAAAAGGGACTGTATGACACCTTGCATGTGTCATCTGTACTCCGTTGGTCCATGCAGACCGGCAACAACAATTGGCTGGCAACGGATATCCAGGCCATAACTCCGGATTCTTCCATTATCGTACTGGGTACCCGTTCTGCCAATACGACCGGAGGGCAGAGGGAAGTTTGTCTGGTATTTTCCGCCAGCGGGATTCCGAACGATACGGTGTGGGTAGTGCAGCGAATGGCCGATTTCATTACCCTGTCTACGGCTATTGCTTCCATGGACGGATTCCAGGGCGCCCATGCCTCGCTGATGGTGTATTCCAATGTGCAATGGCAGGTGAAAGGGGGAGACAGTTCCTGGATTGTTCCAGAAATTTCCGGTGCTCGGGATACGGCGGAACTGATTTTTACTTCATTGAGTGACAATAGAAGCGGTGATGTGCGTTCGGCTGCTTATACCATCACCAATGGAACCATTAATAAAGGATTGACTATCAAGCAATACAATAATCTTTCCATCCTTATAACCGACGAAGATGCAAATTGGCAGGTATATCCCAATCCGGCTTCCGAGCAGGTATTTTGCCGTATGGGAGTAACTGATGCAGCGCAAGCCTGTCTGTACGATGTATACGGCCGTCTGTTGCAGTCGGTCAGAGTTGAGGCGGAAACAGCTGTCTTCCAGTTAGAGGAACTCCCGGCCGGTGTTTATTTCATTCGCTGCGGAAACCATCAGGCGCAAGTAGTGAAGCAGTAGACGGCCATTTCGTCCGTTTGTGCGTCAAACCGTTAGGGTCTGGATTTGTCAGTGGAAACTTTTCAGTTCGCGGCTGTCAAAGACGGGGCCCTCTGTACATACGCACTGATTTCCGTGATGTTCGGTAGGCGTGACGCAGCACAGGCAGGCTCCCAGACCGCAGGCCATGGTATTTTCAAGGGAGACTTCGCAAGGAATACCTTCGCTTTCGGCCATGCGGGACACGGCTTTCATCATTGGCGTAGGACCGCAGCAGAAGACACGGTCGAATTTTTTCAAGTCCTGCATCAGGCTGTGCTGGGTGATAAGGCCTTTTTCTCCCAGACTTCCGTCATCGGTGCAGAGAGCCGTTTCCTCCTCGAAAAGACGGCGGATAGCAAGAGATTTTTCACTTTTCCCTGCCAACAGTACCTGAGGACGTATTCCCTGCTTCCGGAAGGCTTTGGACAGATACACCATGGGAGCTATGCCCGCTCCACCTCCGAGCAAAAGCGGATGTTGGCTTTCGCTGTAATGAAATCCATTTCCCAGAGGAAAAACAATGTCCAGACAATCTCCGATTGAGCAGTTTCCGAGGCTGAGAGTGCCTTTTCCTACTTTTTTGATGTACATTTTCAATATGTTCCGTTCTGTGTCTACGTCACACACGGAAATGGGGCGTCGCAGAAAGGTGTCGGGTGAACGGGGAATCTGTATGTTGACGAATTGTCCGGGGCGAACCTCTTTCAAATCGCCTTTCAGGGTTTGTACTTCCAGCAGGAAATCCGAATCGGGAAGTTCTTGTTTATTTACGATGGTAAAAATTTCTATCTGTTTCATTTAAAATCAATTACAATGTTTTCTTCAATAATCCAATTTTTTTTCACTTCCCATTTCTGCGGACTGCAAAAAACGGCTTCGGCCTGTCGCCTGTATGCGTATTTTCCCTCATCCCACCTGGAATTTCCGTTTGCATCGGCAATGATGCGCAGATGATATTTTCCTTCTTTCAGATGGGAAAAACGAAGGTCTGATTTGTTCTCATCCCCAACCGTCAGCCGTTGTTCGTAGGCGACTGTCTGGTCTTCCTTCAGCAACTGTAGAATGTAGTCTTGAGATTTCGGAAATTGCAGGTGCAGCAGCAGTTGCCCGTATTCCTTTTTGCCCCGCATGCTGAACTCGGCTCTGATGCTGTCGCTGTATTTTCCGTTATAGGCGAGACAGGCAGAATCCGCTATCTGCAAAACGTATGTCGATCGCGAATGTAAGGGATACAGGAGGAGCAGGCTATCATAGGAAATCTTCAGGTCGAAATCTGTGATATCGGAAGTATCCTTGTCTTTGGATACCTGCAGACGAAATGCGGATTTTTCTATTGATTTCAGCGGATAATCAAAGACGATGGTGAATTTTTCTCCTATTTCTACATTGCGGTCAAATCGGGACGATAGGATATTTTTCTGGGTATTGCCCTTGGTATCTTTGCTGTTTTTGGACAGTCCGAAAGGAATCAGACTGACCGTATCCATCAACAAGCCATTGGCCCATAATTCGAACCATTCGGTTTTGTTCCGGGCAGTATCCGTCACGTATATTCTGCAGCTATCTTTTTCCTTGTCCCAACATTCCAGGTAAGGCAGATTTTCTCCCTCCAGCGGTTTCAGCAGAAAGGAGTCGACCGAAAGGCTGAAGACAAAACTGTGGCAGCCAGGATTGAGCGTGCGGTAGGACAGCAGGCGGAAGTTGGAATCTTTTTCCTGGAACACCCTGAGCAGAAAATCTGTGGAATCAGGGAAAATGTGCCTCCCGTTGGAATCCGTCTGCATGACCATCGGTCGGATGGGGGAGTTGTCGTTCCAAAACGCTATGGATTCGTCCGTCTGATCCCATATGCGGTTGTAGTTTTTGTCCGTCAGGGCGAGCAAACGGTAAGGTTTGTCCGGAATATTTTCAAAAGAGAAATGCCCCTTATTGTCCGTTAGGGTGAAGAACTCGCCCGGGCCTCTGTATATGGCGGAATCATCCGCGTCCCCATACAGGAACACACAGGCTTTGCTGACTGCTTCCATGGTGTATGCGTCAACCACTTTTCCTCCCAGTCCCATGCTGTCCACGGTGGAACCCGTGGAAAAAATCAGGCGGGTCGGGGGAAGCGTGTTGTTTTCTGTGATGTCCCGCACGGCTCCCATCAGGTCAATGTGGTAGGTGGTGTTGGATTTCAGGCTATCCTTCAATTTAATGATCAGTTTTTTACCTTTGATGATATAATCCGGTTGTCTGACAGGAACCGGAGTGATGAGAATGCTGTCCGTCGGAGAATTCAATGAGAAATATTCGTCAAAACAGATTTGAATCTCTTTGGATGCAACGGCCGTATCTCCCATGGAAGGTATGAGCTGTATGATTTGAGGCGGAGTCACATCTTTGGGACCTCCGTTCAAAGTGGCCACACTGGCGCATCCGTAAAGGAGGCCCATGCCGCAGATCGCTATCAGAAAGTAGTTGATTTTCCGTGTTCGCATTGTTCTATCTATACCAGTCCGGAAAAACCCATAAAAGCCAGTGCCAGAATGCCGGCAGTAATCAGTGCGATGGGCATTCCTTTCATCGCTTGAGGAATATCTGCCAATTCCATCTGTTCACGCAATCCGGCAAACAGTATCAGAGAGAGACCGTAGCCGACAGCGGTTGCAAAAGCGAAAATCAAGCCGCCTCCCAAAGTGAAATTCCTTTGGATGACCATGATGGCGACGCCAAGGACGGCACAGTTTGTCGTAATCAGCGGAAGGAATACACCCAATGCCTGATAGAGAGAGGGGGTGATTTTTTTCAAAATGATTTCCACCATTTGCACCAATGCTGCGATAACCAGAATGAAACTGATGGTCTGCAGGTATTCCAGTTCAAAGGGAATCAGGATGTATTCCTGTATCAGAAAGGTGACCAGCGTGGACAGGGTGATGACGAATACGACAGCACCAGACATGCCTACGGCTGTGGATATTTTGTTGGATACTCCCAAAAAAGGACATATGCCCAAAAATTGGGAAAATACGATATTGTTGACGAAGATGGCGCCTATGACAATGATGAATATTTCCATATTTCTGAAAAATTAAGCTCTGTTTTTAATGGCATGAATAAATGCAATGATGAAGCCCAGGGCCAAAAAGGCACCGGGGGCCAGGACGAATACCAATATACCGTCTCCGGGAATGAGTTTGTGACCGAAAACAGCGTAGTTTCCCAGCAGTTCGCGGAACATGCCCAAAACGGTCAGGCCCAGCGTAAATCCCAGGCCCATACCGGCACCATCCACAAAGGAAGACCAGATTCCGTTTTTGGATGCGAAGGCTTCCGCCCTTCCCAATATGATGCAGTTGACAACAATCAGAGGAATGAACAGTCCCAGACTTTCGTACAGGTTCGGTACATAGGCTTCCATGCACATCTGAACAATGGTTACCAGGGAAGCGATAATCACAATGAAGGAAGGAATGCGCACTTTGTCAGGAATCCATGACTTGACGCAGGAAATGATGACATTGGACAGAATGAGGACGGCTGTAGTGGCCAGTCCCATTCCCAATCCGTTCACAGCCGAGGTGGTTACCCCCAGAGTCGGACACATTCCCAGCATGAGGGCAAAAGTCGGACTTTCTTTGAAAAAACCTTTGGTAAAATTCTGTATCTGATTCATGCTTTATTCTCCTTATTCTGATTTCATGCTCGAATATGCGGTTTCCATGGCATCGCAATAGGCTCTGGAACTGATAGTCGCCGCCGTGATTGCCTGCACGTCTCCACCGTCTTTCTTAACCCGGAGTTTGAATTGTTTCGGATTTTTCCTTTCGAACTGGCTGTAGAAAGCGGGCTCTGTCATTTTGGAACCCAATCCGGGTGTTTCCGAGTGGTTCAGCACAGCAACTTTGAAAATGCTTCCTTCCGGTGTGAATCCTGCCATCAGGCGGATGGTTCCACCGAATCCTTTTGTAGAGAAGGTTTCCACTGCAGTACCCACTTCTTTTCCCTGGCGGAAGGCGTGGTAGAGGGTCAAAGAATCGGCCGGTGCCGGTTTGTAGAATATGCTTTGGATATTTTTTGTCTCAATCGCTTTTTTTTCTGTTTTCAGGTCATCAAAAGGGGGCAGTACCTCCTTGACAGCGGCCTGTTGCTGTGATTCTTTGGACTGCCGGATGGGCGTTTCTGTTGCCTGGTATACGGCGGCTAATGCCACTCCTGCCAGAACGCAAACTGTCAGCAGGGTGAGAAACATGTTGATGAAACTGGATTTCGCTTTTCCCATTTTGTCTTTAATTAATTTTTATGTATCAAATCGGTATCCTTATTTTGTTGCGTTTCCGAAACGTTTGGGAGGAAAGGCCCTGTTGAGGAGGGGTACGACGGAGTTCATCAGCAGAATGGCGAAGGAAACACCTTCCGGATAGGCTCCCCATACACGAATGATGATGGTCAGCAGACCGCAACCGCATCCGAATATGATTTTACCCCAGTTGCTCATGGGGGATGTGACCATGTCCGTGGCCATGAATACGGCTCCCAGCAGCATACCGCCGGCCAGGATGTGGTAGCTTCCCGGTATGTACAGGGAAGGATTGGCCAAATGGAGAATGCTGGCAAAAATCCATGCCGTTCCAATAAAGCAGACCGGAATGTGCCAGGTGATGACTTTGCGGCACAGCATGAAAATTCCGCCAATCAGGATGGCGATAGCGGCTATTTCACCCATGGATCCTCCCTGTTCTCCGATCAGCATCTGGGCATAGGTCGGAAGCTGATCCATCAGTTCGGACATATCTTTGCCCTGACTGAGTCCGGTTTTGATCATTCCCAGGGGAGTGGCGCCTGTCGTGGCACTGACGGTATGGAGCGATCCACTGAACCAGGTGCGGGGGAGAGGCCAGGTCGTCATCTGTTGGGGAAAGGATATGAGCAGGGCAACGCGTCCGACCAAGGCTGGGTTGAACAGATTGTTTCCCAATCCTCCGAAAGGCATTTTGGCCACACCGATGGCGATGAGTGCCCCTATGAGCATGATCCACCAGGGGAGGTTGCTGGGAACATTGAAAGCCAGTAACATGCCCGTAATTACGGCAGAACCGTCCGATATGGAACATCTTTTTTTAAGAAGGAATTTTTGGATAAACCATTCGAAGAAAACGCAGGCAGCGACAGAAATCAATGTCAGTTTCAGCGCATCCGTTCCGAAGGAAAGGACAGAAACGACAAAAGCCGGCAGCAGTGCGATGACTACGGTCCACATGATTTTGCGAACAGAATCGTCCGAGTGGGTGTGTGGTGATCCGGAAACTTGTAATAATGGCATATGTTATATGTATTTATGTCGTAGAACGGTATTTTGGTTGTTATTTTTTCTGTTGTCGGGCGCGAATGATGGCTCCTGTTCTGTTTTTTCCCAGGCGGATCAGATCCAGTAGCGGACGATGGGCCGGACAGGTGAACTGACAGCAGCCGCACTCTATACAGTCCATGATATGATGTTGCTCCGTGTCATCCCATCTGGAACGTTCGGCATAGGCAGAGAGCAGGTATGGCTCCAATCCCATGGGGCAGACATCCACACATTTCGCACAGCGGATGCAGTTGCTCGCCTGGGAGCGTCTGGCTTCTTTTTCACGGATGATCAGAATGGAAGAGAATCCTTTGGTCGTATATATATTCAAATCTGTTATGGCTTTTCCCATCATGGGTCCGCCGCAGATTACCTTTCCTGTATCGGCCGGAAGTCCGCCGTTGCTTTCAATGATCTCCATTATCGGAGTTCCGAAGCGGGCATACAGATTACAGGGATGTTCCACCGATTTTCCGCTATAGGTGAGGTATTGTCCGATGAGCGGTCTGTTTTTCTGAACGGCTTCGTATACAGCCAGCGTGGTACTGACATTGCAGACAATACATCCTACGTCCAGGGGGAGTTTTCCGGAGGGTACCTCCCTGCCGGTTATGGATTTTATTAATTGTTTTTCAGCTCCTTGCGGGTATTTTGTGCGCAGAACTTCCACGATGACTCCCGGATAGGCTGAAATTTTTTCCTGCAGGCAGGCAATGGCCTCTTTTTTGTTCTCTTCCACGCCAATGTGTACCTTTTCCAGATTCAGGGCCTTTCGCAGTATACAGGTTCCGATGAGAAATTCATCTGCCTTTTCTCTGAGAATGCGGTTGTCTATGGAAATATAAGGTTCACATTCGGCTGCATTGATGAGCAGGTACTCGGCTTTTTTTCCTTCCGGAACGGACAGTTTGACATGGGTCGGGAAACAGGCTCCACCCAGTCCGACGATGCCTTTTTCTCTGATTTTAGCGACAATTTCAGAAGGAGAGAGGAGAATATCTCTTTTCAATTCCGGCCTACGATCGATATCCTCTTCCCATTCGTCTCCTTCCACTCGAATGAAGATGGCTGTTTTTTTGTAGCCGGACAGGTCTGGAATCGCCTCCACCTTTTCCACCGTACCGGAATAGGGAGAATGCAGATTGGCCGAAACGAAGGCTTCACCTTTAGCCAAAAGCTGTCCGACCCTGACTTTGTCTCCTTTCTGAACCACTACGGTTGCAGGAGCTCCCAGGTGCTGGGATGCGTAAAGTACAGCTTGCTTGGGCAGGGGAAATTCTTCCAGAATGGAATCATGTGCAAGTTTATTCTCTTCGGGATGTATCCCGCCTTTTTTGAAAGTTTTCACTTGTAATGTTTTTCGTGAATAAAATTTAAACTGCAAAGATACATCAAAAATGTAAGACAAATCCTCAAAATGACAAAAAAAATAAAAGGAGCACAAAAAAGGGGAAAGTTATGGGCGGTTTCAGATTAGAAAAAACACTTCCCAAGCCGAAAACCTTCCAAAAAAAGGCGGAGAGTGTAACGGTTTTGTTCAAAAAAGGGGTAATAACAGGGCTGATAGGGGTCCG
>JAZLLH010000045.1:0-22110 GCA_045598025.1 Bacteroidales bacterium
GCACGATTTTGCCCATTTTGCTCATCCTCAACAATATATCTACCAATTTCGTAATAGGTATAGACCATAGCGGAATTGACAGACGAAACAATGTGCTGCCGTGCCTCTTGAATCAATCCTTCAATTTTGATGGCAAGGTCATTGATGCTTCCGCTTTCAACCACAAGTGTGTTCTTTTCTTCCATTAGTCTGTAAACGCTATGATTAATAACATGTTAGTTTAATTGTTTTTCTATATTTTCCCTATTTTGTGAATATAATAATTTGAGAGTCAAGGATAGCTGCAAATGCTATCTAATATATTATGTTGTATGTTATTTTTAGTCTGTTTCTTCTTTTTTTTTGTTAATGTTTAAATCACAGATTTTCATCTTTCCTGTTCAGGGATTTTGCAGCATCCAATCTGTCACATTCAATTCATTGATTGCCAATTGTTTTTGGTATTCTGGAATGCCGCCGGAATGAATAAAATTCGCCAAAATCTCATTTTTTGACAAGTTTGGCGATTTTTTAATTATGAAATCATAAATCAACATCAATGTGGACTTCCGCAGCGACGTACCCCGGTAATTACCTTTATGATGTTCTGATCTTTCAGGCTGCGTAGTTGCTGCATATAAAGTTCGCGCTTGATGAGATGCTGCGTTTGTAGCATAATAGTCGTTTTTATATAAGGGGCAATTGACTATAAAATAAAAAAGGGGCAATAGGCAAGACACCCATTGCCCCATAAATATTGGGAAATTGAACGAATTATTTTTCTTCGCTCAGTTTCTTGTAACCTTCGTAACGCAGTTTGGCAAACTGTTCGGTCTTGGCGAACAATTCCTTGGCTTCTTCCGGGAAGGTCTTCACCAGGGAGTTGTAACGGACTTCGCCCATGATGAAGTTCTGGAATTTGCTCCAATCCGGTTCTTTGCTGTCCAGGTGGAAACCGTTCTGTCCGGCTTCTTCCTCGTCCGGGTTGAAGTGCCACAGGTGCCAGTATCCGCAATCAACGGCAAGCTTTTCTTCGAGCTGGGAGTGTCCCATACCGATTTTGATGCCGTGGTTGATACAAGGAGCGTAGCAAATGATCAGGGAAGGTCCGTGATAAGCTTCGGCTTCCTTGATGACTTTGAAATACTGAGCCTGGCTTGCACCCATGGCAACCTGTGCCACGTATACGTATCCGTAGCTCTTGGCGATCATGCCGAGGTCTTTCTTGCGGACTTTCTTACCGGAAGCGGCAAATTTGGCAACGGCACCAGCCGGAGTAGCCTTGGAGGACTGTCCACCGGTGTTGGAATAAACTTCGGTGTCAAGTACCAGTACGTTGACATCTTCTCCGGATGCCAGGACGTGGTCCAGACCTCCGAAACCGATATCGTATGCCCAACCGTCACCACCGAAGATCCACTGGGACTTCTTGACCAGATGGTCTTTCTGTGCTACGATCTGTTTGCAGTAATCGCAATCGCATTTGCTGGCCAGTTCAATGATCTGAGGAGCCAGAGCTGCGGTGGTGTTGCCGCATTCGCGGGCGTCAATCCACTGCTGGAACAGGGCTTTCAGTTCAGCGCTGCAGCAATTGCAGTTTTCAATGGCTTCGCGCATTACACGTTCCACGCGGTCGCGCATTTTGCGGGTAGCGGTAGCCATACCCAAACCGAATTCGGCATTGTCTTCGAACAGGCTGTTGGCCCATGCCACACCCTTGCCGCTGCGGCAGTTTTTGCAGTACGGAGTAGCAGGAGCGGAACCGCCGTAGATGGAGGAACATCCGGTAGCGTTGGCGACAATCATGCGTTCGCCGAACAATTGAGTGATACATTTAATGTAAGGAGTTTCACCGCAACCGGCGCAGGCTCCGGAGAATTCGAACAAAGGCTGTGCAAACTGGCTGTTCTTCACATTGGCGAACTTGTCAAGCAGGTTGTCTTTGTAGGAAACTTTCTTCTGGCCATAAGTCCAGTTTTCGGCTTCGTGCAGCTGGCTTTCGAGCGGTTTCATCACTAAGGCTTTTTCCTTGGCGGGGCAGACATCGGCGCAGTTGCCGCAACCGGTGCAGTCCAAAGCGGAGACCTGCATGCGGAAATGCATACCGGCCAGTTCCTTCGGAGCCTTGATGTCGATGGCTTTCATGGAAGCCGGAGCGTTCTTCATTTCTTCGTCGGTCATGACGACAGGACGGATAGCAGCGTGCGGGCAGATCAGGGAGCACTGGTTGCATTGGATGCAGTTTGCAGGATTCCATTCAGGAACCACAGTGGCTACACCGCGTTTTTCGTAAGCAGTGGTACCTGCAGGGAACGTACCGTCAACGATTTCTTTGAAAGCGCTGACAGGAAGGTCGTTACCGCACTGTGCAACCATCGGACGCATCACCTTGTTGATGAAGTCCGGGTCTTCGGGATTGCTTTGGAAGACGAAATCGGTGGTGCAGTTCAGTTTGGCCCATTCGGCAGGAATTTCGACTTTGGTGATTTCACCACCACGGTCAACGGCAGCGTAGTTCATGTTGACGATGTCTTCACCTTTCTTTCCGTAGCTCTTGACGATGAATTTCTTCATCTGTTCAACGGCCAGGTCGTAAGGAATAACGCCGGAAATTTTGAAGAAAGCGGATTGCAGAATGGTATTGGTACGGTTGCCCAAACCGATTTCACTGGCAATCTTGGTGGCATCGATGATGTACATGTTGATTTTGTGCAGTGCGAGATATTTCTTTACAAAATCGGGCAGGTTCTTTTTGGTTTCTTCCACATTCCAAGGAGAGTTGTACAGGAAGGTACCGTTGTCTTTCAAACCGCGCAGGCAGTCGTACTTGCTGAGGTAGGAAGGAACGTGGACGGCCACGAAGTCGGGAGTTCCGACCAGGTAGGGAGCCAGAATGGGTTCGTCACCGAAACGCAGGTGAGAGCAGGTGTAACCGCCGGATTTCTTGGAATCGTAGTCAAAGTAGGCCTGACTGTATTTATTGGTGTTGTCACCGATAATCTTGATGGAATTCTTGTTGGCACCCACCGTACCGTCAGCACCGAGGCCGTAGAACTTGGCTTCGAAAGTGCCTTTCGGCAGAATGGAGATTTCCTGACCGACTTTGAGGGATTTGTGCGTAACATCGTCGTTGATACCGATGGTGAACTGGTTCATCGGTTTGGCAGAGGTCAGGTTTTCGTAGACGGCAAGAATCTGGGCAGGAGTGGTGTCTTTGGAAGAAAGACCGTAACGTCCGCCGATGATCATGGGTTTGTTGGCTGCGGGGATGTCCTTGCAGTTGGCGAAGGCTTCCACTACGTCAAGGTAGAGAGGATCGCCGTTTGCACCCGGTTCCTTCGTTCTGTCAAGCACGCAGATGCGTTTGACGGTTTCCGGTATGACAGCACCGAAATATTTGACGGAGAACGGACGGTACAAATGTACGCTGACCAGACCGTATTTCTTTCCGTTGGCATTTTCTCTGTCAATGACCGTCTTTACAACGTCGGTGATGGAGCCGATGGCCACGATGATGTCCGTAGCGTCTTTGGCACCGTAATAGGAGAAGGGAGCGTATTCACGGCCGGTGATTTTGCTCATTCCCTTCATATATTTGGCTACGATGTCGGGAAGTGCATCGTAATACTGGTTCTGCAGTTCGCGGGTCTGGAAGTAGATGTCCGGATTCTGGGCAGTACCGCGGGTTACAGGATGTTCAGGGTTCAAGGCACGGTCACGGTAGGCTTTCAAAGCATCCCAGTTGACCAGTTTGGCCACTTCGTCCTGGTCGGTAGCTTCCACTTTCTGGATTTCGTGGGAAGTACGGAAACCGTCGAAGAAGTGTACAAAAGGCACGCGGCCTTCAATGGCAGCCAAATGGGCGACAGGAGCCAGGTCCATGATTTCCTGTACGGAACCGGTGGCCAGCATGGCGAAACCGGTCTGGCGGGCGCTCATCACGTCGGCGTGGTCACCGAAAATGGACAGCGCCTGAGCGGCCAATGCGCGGGCGGATACGTGGAACACACCGGGAAGAAGTTCACCGGCAATTTTGTACATGTTCGGGATCATCAGCAAAAGACCCTGGGAAGCCGTATAAGTGGTGGTAAGAGCTCCGGCCTGCAGGGAACCATGTACGGCACCGGCTGCACCGGCTTCGGACTGCATTTCAACCACTCTGACGTTTTCACCAAAAATGTTTTTTCTGCCGCCGGCACTCCATTCGTCGATGTATTCGGCCATCGGGGAAGACGGAGTGATAGGGTAAATAGCGGCGACTTCACTGAACATGTATGCTACATGGGCTGCTGCGCAGTTGCCATCGCATGTCATAAATTTTTTTTCTTGTGCCATAATTATTTTATGCTTTAATAAATTGTGATTATTAATATATTCTCAATCAATAAATTCTATACCAGGTAAGAAGAAAAATTCCTACCCGCATGAACCCACAAAGATACAACTTTTATGAATATGCCGGACGGTATTTGCGGAAAATAATTTGGTCCGTTTGGGAGTCCTATGGGTTTATGCGATGCTGTCCACAAACAGTTGTCCTTGCATTTTGAAGTGGCTGTATAATATTGGAAAAATAAGGTTGTAAACTGTGACTTTGTTTATTGTTTCCTCACTCTTTTTACCGTATGTTTGATTTTTCCTATGATGAAGTTCAGTTCTAGCGAAGATTCGGATGCAGATGTCTCAAGGTCGGGCATAACTATGTCGGTCAATACTTCTCCGAAATGCTGCATTTTTGTGGTTTTCTGCTCTTTATTTTCATCTTTGTGCAGTGCTACCAGCTCACGTTTCAATTCGCGCACTTTGGCAAAAGTTTCTATGATGGCGAAGGTTACTTCTGTAGCCCGTTCGCTTTTCAATATCGTTGCCAGCATGTAAAGCCCTTTTTCCGTAAAGACTTTTGTCGTATTACGGTTTTTGGCAGATACATTTGTGGTCGAATTTTTCGACCGCAAATCACGTAACTCGCTCTTTGTAAGTTCAAACATATATGTCGAAGGAAACTTGTCGGGGTTGTTCTTCACCGCTTCGTTGATGCGTCTGGTTTCAACTCCGTACAATAACGCCACATCGGCATCGGCTATTACTGCATGTTTTCGGATGGTGACGATTTTGCCGGAAACTTCCGGAAGTAATAGGTTCAGGTTGGTGTTTTCCATTTTTTCGTTTTTTTAAAACGGCTGCCGGAAACGGCACCCGTTTTTGGTTCAAGGGGTAGGGGATGGTTTATTTCAGTTTTGCCAAAGCTTCCTTGATGCGGCGGCAGGCTTCCATAAGCACTTCCTTAGAGGTGGCATAGGAAAGGCGGATGCAGTTGTCATCACCGAAAGCGGATCCCATGACGGTAGCCACATTGGCCTCATGCAGCAGATACATGCAGAGGTCGGTGCTGTTCTGAATGTGGTATTCGTTGTAGGATTTGCCGAAATAGGAACTTACTTCAGGGAAGAAGTAGAACGCGCCCTGCGGCAGACGGACCTTCAAACCCGGGATTTCGCACAATAATTTATATACCAGGTCGCGGCGTTCCTTGAACTGTTCGCGCATGTATTGAATGTCCTTGTCTGTAGCCGGATCCAGTTCCATGGCGCGGACGGAAGCCTTCTGTGCAATGGAGCAGGTGGCGGAGGTTACCTGGCCCTGCAGTTTGTTGCAGGCCTTGGCGATGAAGGTCGGAGCAGCGATGAAACCGATTCTCCAGCCGGTCATGGCATAACCCTTGGCTACACCGTTGATGACGATGACTTTTTCCTTTACATTGGCGAACTGGGCCAGACTTTCGTGCTTTCCGACGAAATTGATGTGCTCGTAGATTTCATCGGCCATGACGTATACGTTTTCGTGCCTGGCCACCACGTCGGCGATTTTTTTCAGTTCATCCTTGGTGTAGAGCATGCCTGTCGGATTGGAAGGACTGCTGAACATGATGAGTTTGGTTTTTGGGGTGATGGCTTTTTCCAACTGTTCGGCGGTGACTTTGAAATCGTTTTCGATTTCCGTCTTGACGAAAATGCATTTACCGCCGGCCACTTTCACGATTTCACGATAGGAAACCCAGTAGGGAGTCGGAATGATGACTTCGTCACCTGGATTGACCATGCACTGAACCAGTTGGTAGATGGATTGTTTGGCACCGGTGGAAACCACAATCTGGTCCGGAGTGAAATCCAGGTTGTTGTCTCTTTTGAATTTTTTACAGACGGCTTCCTTCAAATCGGCATAGCCCGGTACGGGAGGATAGTGGCTGAAATTGTCGTCAATGGCTTTCTTGCCGGCTTCCTTGATGCTTTCCGGCGTGTTGAAGTCCGGTTCGCCTATGCTCAGGCTGATGACATCTTTTCCTTGGGCTTTCAAGTCCCTTGCGGTTTGGGTCATGGCCAGCGTCTCGGAGGCGGCCATCTGTAATATTCTGTCTGATAATACTTCCATATATTTTTGAATTTTAAGTGTTTTTCTGTGTATGAAAACGCAAAGATACATATTTAGGCGATACCTTTGCGTATTTTAAAAGTAAAAATTTTGAGTTTATCCAAGGCCCTGATACGGATGCAAAAACCGGAAAACCCTTAGCGCAGGGTGATTTTTTGCATGGAAACGCCCGTTGCCGTACGGATTTTCATGACATAGAGTCCGGCAGAAAGAGAACTGAGATCCAGACATTCCGTGCTTTGCTTCAAACGGGTGCGCAGCAGGCATCGGCCATTCATGTCCCACAATTCGGCCCATGTATTTCCGGATGTTTCCGGATTGTATATGAATACTTCGTTTTCACAGGGATTCGGGTAGATGCGGCATGTTTTTCCTTCCGCAGGCATATCCGATGTTCCATTGGAAAGGAAGGCTTTCCGAACGGCTGCTGCCGCGTTGATTTTCCCGTATCCGAAGCGTTCTTCTCCATCGTGGCGGGTATCGTAGTCCTGGGTGGCGGTTTCTATCAGAATCTGTTTTACCTGTGCACTGCTCAATCGGGGATTGGCCTGCAGTACCAGAGCTGCCACACCGGCTGCGAAAGGTGATGACATGGAAGTTCCCGATAGGGGTGCGAATCCGTACTCTCTGTCATTGAAAGTGATTTTTTTTGTATAACTTCCTGAAAAACGGTCTGTGAAGGAGGATATTCCTGCTACCACCTGATATCCCGGAGCAGAAATTTCCGGTTTTTTCTCTCCGTTCAGTCCCGGTCCGTAAGAAGAGAAGGAAGCAATGTTCCCGCCTCGGTTGGCTCCTCCGATTTTGTAGGAGGATTCGTGAGCGGCAATGGTAAGTGCGCAGGGAACAGCAGCAGGCATGCCCAAACCGAAATTCCGGTCTCCAGCTGTCCAACCGCTTTTGGCGGCCGAAAAAGCATCTCCCCAGTTTCCTACCAGATTGGTCAGTTCCACCAGGTTCCAGGCATGGAAGGTGCCACTGTCTGCGGTGACGCAGAGTCCGATGGTGTATCCGTCCGGTGGGGTCTTGATTTTGAGCAGCACCTGTGGCCTTCCGTTGTAGGAATTGGATTTTTCAATGCGCGCATTGAAACGGATGGTGTCGTGATGCAGGCTGTCGTCTACAATGCAGAATGTATCTATTACCCGGTCTGTATCAGTGGAAAAAAAGTCGCTTTGCTGCAGTTCTCGGAATTGTCTGTCCATGCACAGCAGTGAAAAGCGGAATTCTGTTCCGGCGGAGGAAGTCATGCTGACCGCCTGTCCCCAGGTGTGTGTTTCGCCCTGCTGGTCAAAGGTGATTTGTGTTTTCAGGGTATCCGTGGCCTTCCGAAAGGTTCTGCTGAGGTGAAAATCAACATCTCCGTTGTTTCCACCGGAGGTAACGAAAAGCACTCCTTTGTCGGATAGTTCCTGCATGACATCTGCCAGTCGGCCGCTTCCGTCCAGATTGCCCATATAGTAAAGGCCCCAGCTCATGTTGATGACCAATCGTTTCCCTTCTTCCTGAGCCACATTGTACATCCACTGAAAGGCATCAATGGCAGCCTGTTCGCTGACCAGAAAGGAGGCAAAAAGCAGGTCGGCTTCGGGTGCTACCCCTTTGTATGCGGTCCCGGCTCCCGCTCCGGCTGCGATGGAGGCTACATGGTTGCCGTGGTAGTTGTAACTGTATACGTTGGAAGTGTCACATCCGGCCTGCAGCAGGGCTTCTTCCCCTACGATTTCCGTTCCGTAGGAGAAGCCCTCCGGAGCCGGTCCTTTCTGGCGCCATTGGTCCCAGGCTCTCAGTACGCGGTAGCGTGTCATGGAAGTGTCGTAAAAAACCGGATGGGTGTAATCGAAACCCCAGTCGGTGAATCCGATAATGACACCTTCCCCATGAATGCCCTGAGGAAGTCCGCTGCCGTTCCACACGCTGTCCACGTGCCCATCCTTAACCGCTTTATCCAGCCACTGCTGGGCTTGTATGTTTTTGAGAAAAAAGCAGCATATTATAATGGGAATCAGTTTTTTGTAAATCATAATGCATTGTTTATTCGAGTTCAACACTTTGTTCTTTCGGGTACTTGACAGTGTATGTAACCTGGAAAGTACGGGTTTCGTTCGGTGCCAGTGTCATATCCCAGCTCAGAGTGCCGGTTTCTGCCTGATTGATGTCTGCTGAGGGAGTGTGTTCTGTCAGTTTCACTTCTATATCTTTGTCGGTGGAAACAGGGTACTGGTCTTTCAGAACGAAACGGACGCTTTTGCCCAGATTATTCTTGACGGTGATGAGATGGGAGCGGGTTTCGGTGGTGTTGGATCCCAGTGTTTTGGAGGAGGAAAAATCCGTACGTTTGCTTCGTTTTACCGTAATGCGCGGTTCGGAAGCCAGCGTCAAAGTGAGAAATGAACTGGCCTTGCTTGTGTTCAGCTGCGTTTTGCTTATGAAACTTCCGTTGTAGGAAATGGTGGCAGTTCCCGGAAGCAGGTTGTACTTGGCCCAGTCAGACAGATTTGCCATAAGGTAGGTCTCGGCCACGAGTTTGGGCGCAGCATAGTAGTAATATTCCGCTTTGATCTCATGCTTTTTCAGTTCAATCAGTTGGGCTTTGCCATTGCCTGCTATGTTATAGGGCAGCCCGATGGCGTAACTGGTTTCCACTTCGTCTCCCTGAAGCTGGACAAAGTCATCCATGGATTTGGTAGTGGCTACATAGGTAGTGGCGTAGGTTCCATATTTCCGTTGAGCCTCTTCCGGCTCCAGTATTTTGAGATCGGCCAGGTAGGCGGGGTCTATGCTTTCGTATTCCTGTTTGGAAATAGCGTTTCCGTCCAGCAGGTAAATGGAGGAGGCTTGTGCTGTCTGAGCGGATTGGTTTTCTGCGCAATCTTCTTCAATACTGCAGTTCTGTATGGTAGGTATGGCGGTGCGGACCTTGGCGTTTTTGTACAGTACGGGGGCGCGCATTTCTTTTTTGTAACGCAGGAACCAGGTGGAAAATTCAGGTGCGGTATTGCTCTGATTGGGTCTGGCGTTGGATAAATTGAGTCGGACCTGTTCCCAATCCAGTCCGGTGGTTTGGCGTACCTGAGCCTTGGCAGTCAGTATGACAGGTTCTCCTATTTTGTGGATTTGAATGTCGTAAATCGGTGTCCATGAGGCTTTTGTTGTATAATAAGTGATGGTAAAATCCGCTTTTCCGGCCAAGGGAGCGGAAACGGCGGCTGTTACGACTCCGCTGTGGAGACGTTCTTTGGATTCATCCTGTGCAATTTGGTTTTTCAGGCGAGTGATACGCTGGTTCAGCTGGCTTTGCAGTTCCTTTTCCTCATCCAGGCTTTTTTGAAGGGCCGGTGCTTTGGCCTTGTACAAATCCATGTTGGCAGACAGTTCGGCCGGGCTCAGGATTTTTTCTTTCTGTTGGGTGTTGTTGGCTATCCCGTCGGAAAGGGTTTTCAGCAGTTTGTTGTCGACTTGAATGGCATTGAGGACGTCCTGCAATTGCTTCTGACAGATTTTGAGCGAGTCTCGTAATTTTTGCAGATGGGCTGTCTCGCTTTTGACGCTGAGGTAATCGGTAGAAAATTCAACGGAAGAGAGAATGACGCTGCCATTGGAGCAGGTCACTTTCAGGCTTCCCGTTTCTATGGACGGGCAAAGACCGTCGAACTGCACTTCCTGCGCTCCGTTTTTCAGTACAACGGATGCTGTATGGGTCAGGGAAGCTCCCTGCAGGTAAACCGAGGCTTGGGTGAGTTTGGCCCTTACTCTTTGCTGGGCTGCATTCTGAGCGAAGGATGTACCCAGAATAAAAAGCAGAATCAGGATGGAAACAGCATTTTTTTTCATGATTTTGAGTTTTAGATGATTTTCAAAAGAGGTTTTTCTACCAGCTGTTGGCTTTTGCATCCAGCGAGATGTAGGTAAACAGCATGCAGGTATAGGCAATCAGTGAGGAGCCTCCGTAACTGATGAAAGGAAGCGGTATCCCGATGACCGGCAGCAGGCCGAGGGTCATGCCGATGTTGATGGTCAGATGGGAAAAGAAGATGCAGGCAATGCTATAGCCGTAAATACGGATAAAGGGATCCCGTTGTTCTTCCGAACGATTGATGAGTCTGTAAATCAGCAGGCCATACATTAAAATGAGCAAAGCTGAACCCAAGAATCCCCACTCTTCGCCTATAGTGCAGAAAATGAAATCAGTGCTTTGTTCCGGGACGAAGTTCATCGTGGTTTGAGTTCCTTTCATGAATCCCTGTCCGAACAGTCCTCCGGAGCCGATGGCAATTTTGGACTGATTGACATTGTAACCTATGCCTTTGGTGTCGTGATTCATGCCGAGCACCACTTCAATACGGGCTTTCTGATAGTCCTGCAGGGCGTGTTCGTACAGACTGTGTACGGAAACTACGTAAAGAATGGCGATGCCGTAAGCCAGCAGTACTTTTGTGAAATATTTCCGGTGTTTGCGTATTCTCCAGAAAATCCAGGCAAAAACAAGGCTTACCACCAGCAGCAGAATCCATTGTTTGACAATGATGGACAGAATCAGCAGGACGATGAGTGAAATGCCGATGGTAAGCACCCATCCGGTCAATCCTTCCCTGAACAGCATGAAGACAAGGAAAACAAAGGGAATGGCCGATCCCATGTCATTTTGCATCAAGATGAAAAGGATGGGAGCGAAGATGATGAGCAAGGCTGGCCACAGGTATTTGAAATTGCTGATATTGTTTTTGGGGTCCGACAGATAGCGTGCCAAAAGCAGACAGGTCGAATACTTGGCGAATTCGGCCGGTTGTATGCCGAATCCCCCAATCATCAGCCAGGAACTGGCTCCATTGGTTTTTTTTCCTATAAATGCTGCCAAAAATACCAGTACAAGGGTGAAAATATAAAATGGCAGTGTCATGTTCCGGTAGAACTGACTGCTCAACAGCATCAGAAAAAGTGCTGTCAGGCCGGATATGCAGATCCATATCAGTTGTCTTCCGTAGTTGGCACTGAAAGTGAAACTGTCGTTGAAGGTGGTGGAAAAAATGTTCAGCCATCCGAATCCTGTAAAAAACAGGAATAGCAGTATCAGTGCGACATCTGTATAATTTTTTCTTTGGGGCATGGTCTATCGGATAACGGCGTTTTTGATTCTTTCTTCCAGGTCAGGGCGGGTGATGGTGTCGGTCAGGTATTTTTCAATCATCAGTCCTGCAATGGGGCCTGCCCAGGTTGCTCCGAAACCGGCATTTTCCACGATGACGGAAATGGCGATTTTCGGATTTTCGGTAGGACCATAGCACACCAGAATGGAGTGGTCTTTCCCGTGCGGGTTTTGTGCAGTGCCGGTTTTTCCTCCCAAGGAGAATCCGGGCACGGCTGCACTCCGGGCCGTGCCGGCCAGGCAGGCCCGCTTCATTCCTTCGATGACGGGCTCGAAATAGACCGGATTGACGGCGACTTTGTGTCTGGTGGAAAAGCGGGTGTTCAGGCTGTCCTGTTTTCCGATGGCCTTCACCAGGTGGGGAGAGTAATAGTAGCCTTTATTGGCGATAATGGAGACCAGATTGGCCAGCTGCACCGGCGTGACCATGATTTCTCCCTGTCCGATGGATAGCGAAATGATGGTGGTGGCTCTCCATCGGCCTTCTCCATAAAAGCGGTCATAGAATGCGGAGGTGGGTATGCTTCCGCTTTTTTCGTAGGAAAGGTCAGTGTCAAACCGATTCCCGAAACCAAAACTGCATACTTTCTCATGCCAGGCATCGTAGGCTTCCTTTGTGGTTTTGTATTTCTTGCGGTTTTCCAGTATGGCTTTGAAATCATAACAGAACCAGGCATTGCAGGAAGTCTGTATGGCCGAGGGCATGTCCAGGGGAGAAGGGTGAGAGTGGCAGCCCAATTTGTGTCCGTGTCCGTAGGGAAATCCTCCATAGCAGGGGAAACGGCTGTCAGGGGTAACAACACCTTCTTCCATACCGATCAGTGCCTGTACCAGTTTGAAGGTAGAGCCCGGAGGGTACATGGCCATCAGTGCACGGTTGAACAGCGGCTTTTCAATGGAGTCGGCATTCAGCATGGCGTAATTGGCTCCTCTTTCGCGTCCGACCAGCAGGGCAGGATCATAGGAAGGAGAGGTGACCAGACAGAGTATTTCGCCTGTGCTGGGTTCAATGGCCACGATGCTGCCCCTTTTGCCCTGCATCAGTATTTCTCCGTATTCCTGCAGTTTTTTGTCCAAGGTGGTCCACAAGTCTTTCCCAGGAATGGCGGCCGTATCGTATTTCCCGTTTTCATAGGATCCTTTTTCCTGGTTGAGATTGTTTACCAATTTGATTTTGAAACCTTTTTTCCCACGCAGCACTTCCTCATAAGAGCGTTCTATGCCCGATTTCCCGATGTAGTCGCCCATTTTGTAGTAGCTGTCCTTTTCCATGTCATTGTAGTTTACTTCCGCAATGTAGCCGAGAGTGTGGGCGGCTGCAGGAGTTTGGTAACTGCGGGTAGTACGGGCTTGCATGTAGAATCCTCCGCATCGGTACATGCTTTCCTCCAGATAATTATGCTGCTCTTCGCTCAGTTGGCGCATAAAGATGGATGCTGCGTAGGTAGAGTATTTTCTGGCTTTTTCAAGGCGTTCGTTGAAATCGGAATCGGATATGCACAATATGCTGCACAATTCCTTGCGGCTCTCATCGGATAATTTTACCTGCCTCGGAATGACCATCAGGTCATAGGATATGGCATTGTTAACCAAAAGATTGCCATGCCTGTCATAAATCAGTCCGCGGGGAGGAAAATCATCCATATAGCGGAGGGCATTTTTCCGGGCCTTGATGTCCCATTGTTCATCCAGAAGCTGCAACTGGAACAGGCGCAGCAGGAATACTGCGATGACTGTTCCGAAAAAAAACAATATGATTTTTTTTCTGTATGCGAAGGAGGATGTCCCGTCCATTGGATTTAGAATTCCCTGTACATTAAGCGTTTGGCAAAATCTCGTAACTCGGTAGTGTGCTCGGAATCAAGTTGTAGAGAGTCTAAAAAATGCAAGGCCTTCTGGTAGTATTCTCTGATCTGTGTTTCGGCCACATCCCGGATGTGGCAACTGTCATACAGAGACTTGACGGTTTCAAATTTTTCCTCTCTTTGGAAATCGTTTCTCGAAAAATAGTATTTTAATTTTGTCAACTCTTCTCCTTGAAGCAGTTCCATCGCTTTGACCGAAAGGAAGGTTTTTTTGTTGGTGGCAATATCGTCTCCGATGGTTTTTCCCAACTTTTTCGTCTGTCCGTATACATCCAGCAGGTCGTCCTGTATCTGGAATGCCAGTCCGATGTGAATACCGAAATCGTAAAAGGCGTTCTGACGTTCTTGGGAAGCATTGGCCGCAATGGCTCCCGCTTTCATGCAGGCACCCAGCAGAACAGAGGTTTTCAGACGGATCATGTCGATGTATTCCTCAACTGAAACGTTTTCCCTGCTTTCAAAGTCAATGTCCATCTGTTGTCCTTCGCATATTTTGATAAAGGTATCCGTCTGAAGGTCATACAGCTTGTGGGCACCTATGGAAGGGTATTTCAGCAACAGGTCATAGGAAAGGCCAAGCAGCGTGTCTCCGGCCAAAATGGCCGTGCTTGTTCCCCATTTTTTGTATACAGTTTCCTGTCCGCGGCGCAAATCCGACTCGTCCATGATATCGTCATGTATAAGGGTAAAATTGTGGAGCAGTTCCAGAGCAACGGCCGGATAGATGGCCTGTTTTGGATTGCCTCCCAAGGTGTGGCAGGCAATCATGCACAATTCCGGACGCAGGCGTTTCCCTCCCTGCGCCAGTGTATAGCGAATGGGGTCGTACAGATTGGCCGGTCGTTTGGGAATAGAAAGTGACGCTATGAATTCGTTGATTTGCAAAGTATAGTTAGGCATGTTTTTTTATTTTAAAATCAAATAGAGGCCTCTGATTATCAAAGCCTCTATTTGAAAATTTATCGCAAACAACAGGTTAACGGCTAATTGGAAAGTTGGAAATTGATGGGAAGCGTGAAACGGCAACGCACGGCTTTGTTTCTCTGTTTTCCCGGAGTCCATTTCGGCATCATCTTGACAACCCTAAGGGCTTCCTCATCCAAGGACGGTGCTTTACCTCTCTTGATGCGGATGTTGGAAAGGGATCCGTCCGGTTCAACTACAAATTCAACAGTCACTCTTCCCTGCAGTCCTGCATTTTTTGCAACCGTCGGGTAAACCAGATTTTCACGCAGGAATTTCATTCGGGCTTCATCACCACCGGGGAATTCGGGAATCACTTCCACGAATTCAAAGATTTCCGCTTCCTGGGTTTCTTCTTCCTGAACCTCTTCTACGTAGTCGTAGTGATCTGTAATGTCATCTTGGTCGGTATTTACATCAATTTCTATTTCGTTGTCAATTTTCATGTTGTCGTTCACGATGTCAAGTACCGAATTGTTGACTGCAGGTGCTGGAGGTGGAGGTGGAAGTTCAGGCTCTCTCTTGGTTTGAAGAACCTGTTCTTCTTCAGCTTCCACGCTTGTGGAAACAATGATAGTCTCTTGTTTTTCTCTAGGCCCGACCAACTCAAAAGCCATCAAAGTGAGTGCGAGGGCTGCGCACAATCCGATTTCAAAGAAAAGAGGTTTTCTCCATTCCAGATCGGCTTTTTCTGATTTTTTAGTTTCCATAGTATCAGATATTTAATGTTAAATGCACACAAGCGTGCTTGTTTCGCAAAAATAAATGAAATTTAAATACAAAAACAAGGTTTGTAAAAAAAAAATACGGATGTATGTTGACACATCCGTATTTTGTTGTAAAACAGAATGTTGAATTATTCTCCCTTGTAGAACGGCATCTTTACCACCACGGCCTTGAGTTGTTTGTCGCGCACTTTGATGTAGATTTCGCTGCCGGTCTTGGTGAAAGCCTTGCTCACAATGGCCGTGCCTATAGCTTTCTGTACGGAAGGTCCCTGAGTGCCGGAGCAGACATGTCCGATGTTGTTGCCTTCGGCATCGACTACTTCATAATCGGCGCGCGGAATGCCGCGGTCAATCATTTCAAAACCAACCACTTTGCGGGTCAGACCTTCAGCTTTTTGCTGCAGCAGGTTCTCCTTGTTGATGAAATTCTTGGTATCCGTGAATTTGGTTATCCAGCCGAGACCGCCTTCCAGAGGAGAGGTGGTGTCGTTGATTTCATGTCCGTAGAGGCAGAATCCCATTTCCAGACGCAAGGTATCGCGTGCACCCAAACCGATCGGCTTGATGCCAAATTCCTTACCGGCTTCAAAGACAGCGTCCCAGATTTTGAAAGCGTCTTCGTTGCGGAAATAGATTTCGCAGCCGCCGGCTCCGGTATAACCGGTGGTGGACAGCAGCACATTGGGAATCCCGGCGAAGGTCAGGTATTTGAACGTATAGTATTCCATGTCTTCAATGGGAGTATCGGTCAGTTTCTGCATGGCTTTCAGTGCAAGAGGACCCTGGACGGCGAGCTGGGAAGTTGCAGGGGATGCGTTGGTCAGTTCCACGCCGAAACCTTTTTCCTGATTCTGTTTGTTGACCCAAGCCCAGTCTTTGTCTATGTTGGCAGCGTTGACCACCAGCAGGTATTCGTCTTCATGAATGCGGTAGGTCAGGAAATCATCCACTATACCGTTCTTGTCGTTGGGGAAGCAGCAGTATTGGACTTTTCCGTCGGTCAGCAGGGAGGCATCGTTGGAGGATACCCATTGCACGAATTCCAATGCGCGTGCACCTTTGACGTAGATTTCGCCCATGTGGGAAACGTCGAAAACGCCGACGGCTTTGCGGACATGCAGGTGTTCGGCAACAACTCCTTCATATTGAACCGGCATGTAGAATCCGGCGAATTCTACCATTTTTGCACCCAGTTCTTCGTGCTTCTTTGTAAATACAGTATATTGCATATATCTGATTTTTAAGTAGTTAAATTATTATTTGTCTGAGTTTTACAATTTGCAAACGTACAAAAAAAATCAATACCGGCTGCCTGTCTCTCATGATTTTTTTTCTATCACATCTTTCCTCGTGTGCTATCGGGTCATTTCGTAACATGCGATGGCCGTGGCGATGGCCGCATTGAGGGAATCAACCGGATGTTCCGCAATGCGGGCAATGGAAATCCGTTCCTGCACCAGTGCTTCTACTTCGGCGGAAATGCCTCGGGCTTCACTTCCGATAACGAGAGCCGTCTTGAGTGGAAGGCGGGTCTTGCGCAGGTCGCGTCCATCCATGAATGTGCCGCAGATACGATAGTCATCCGGAAGTGTCTTGAGGAATGCCGGCAAGTCTGCGTAATCGGTCCGAACCCGTGTAAAAGAACCCATGCTGGCCTGTATGGTTTTGGGATTGTAGCATTCCACTGTTCCTTGGGAGCAGACAATGCGTTTCAAACCGAACCAGTCGGCGGTGCGGATGATGGTGCCGAGATTGCCGCTGTCCTGTATGCCGTCCAGAATGAGCAGGCGGTCGGGCAAGAGATCCGACGGCTGTGGGGGAGTGTTTTCCCTGAAGTGCACGCAGGCCAATATGCCCGGCGGCGTCTGAAGACTGCTGGCCAATTCGCATTCTTTTTCGCTGATATGTTGAAGATCAGGAATCTTCAGTTCGGAATGGGATTCCATCCAGGCATCGGTGGCATACACATGCTCAACCTGAAAATCGCTTTGCAGCACTTCCATCACCGATTTGGTGCCTTCTACCACAAAGCAGCGGTGCAGCTGACGGAACTTTTTCTGCTGAAGAGATCGCAGTAATTTGATTTCGTTTCTGGTAGCCATGTATTAGTATTTGAATACACTGCCTCCGAAAAATTCCCTCAGTATAGATGACTGGGGAACGACGTTTTCCGGAAGTTCGGTGAAATATTCCAGCAGTTTGATCAGTCTGCGGGCTTCGGAATAGGCCTCGGAGGCTTCCGTTACCTTGTACAGCAGTTCCAAAGCAAAAGGCTTGAAAATGTTGAGTTCGCAGCTGATGGCGGAGTTGAGCATGTCATCGGCATTCTCCTGATAGGGAAAAATCCACTTGCCTTCCCCTCGGCGTACACTGTCCCAGCGAAGAAGAGTGTCTTCGGCCGAATATCCCCGGTAGCGCGCATCTCGTATAATACGACGGATCAAGCGGTTATCTGTTGTGTGTATGGGGTTTTGCCGGTCAATGGCAATGGTAGTGAGGGCGGAAGTGAAAATACGGAATACCTGTTCCTCGGCGGTGTTGGGCAGTAGGGCCGGATTGAGGGCATGTATGCCTTCGATGACCAATACGGAACGGGGGCCGAGTTTCATTTTGTCGCCTTTCCAAAGTTTGGAGCCTTGCTGGAAATCAAAGGTGGGAATTTCGATTTCTTTTCCGTGGACAAGATCATCCATCTGGCTGTTGAACAGGTCCAGGTCAACAGCGTTAAGGTGTTCGAAATCCATGTTCCCGTTTTTGTCAAGGGGCGTTTGATCTCGCTCTACAAAATAATTGTCCATGGAAATGGGGACGGGTTGGTATCCCAATACGGACAATTGTACGGAAATGCGCTTGGCGGTAGTGGTTTTTCCGGATGAAGAGGGTCCGCTCAACAGGACGATTTTCACATCTCCCTTGTCGGCGATGTGGTCCGCTACCTGGGCTACTTTTTTCTCCTGCAGGGCTTCGGAAAGCAATAGCAACTCAGTTCCTTTTCCGTTGGAGATGAATCGGTTGATATCGCATACATAAGATATGTTGAGGATTTTGTTCCAGGTTTTGTATTCATTGAAAATGGAGAACAATTTGGGTGATAATCCCCTGTTGGTCAGCTTCGTCGGGTGAGATTTGGAGGGCAGCATCAGCAGCAGGCCGTTCTCGTATTTTTTCAGTCCGAATACGTTCAGGTATTTGGTGGAGGGCACGAGGCATCCGTAAAAATAATTGATGCAGTTGCCCAGATAGTATACGGAGGTATAGAGGTAATTACGGTCTTTGATCAGGTTTTCCTTGGAAGTAAGGCCTTCCCTTTTGTACAGCTGAACGGCTTCTTTGGTCAGCATTTCCTTGCGTTCAAATGGAATGTCGGCTTCCACCAGCTCCCGCATGTGTTTTTCCAGTCTTGAAATCACTTCTTCGTCAATATGGAAGTCCGGACCTTCGAATTCGCAATATTTTCCTCCGGAAATGGAGTGTTTGATGACCAGATTCTGTTCAGGATAAAGGTCTTTGACTGCGCGGTACAGCAGAAAGTGCAGGGAACGTTCGTAGATGCGGAATCCGGAAGTATCCGTCGCATCGATGAAGGTGACCATCTTGTTCTTGTATATTTCGTAGCGCAGGCTTTTGACTTCGTTGTTGACTTTAGCTGCCAGTATGGGATATTCGCAACTGACGCCCATGTCCTCTGCAATCTGCAGCAGAGTGGTGCTCATGGGATATTCCTTTTTCAGACCATTATTGGTGCAAATGATTTCTATCATGATGTTTTATGAATGTTTTATTGTACAATGAGATGTCGGACGACTGTTTTTCCATTATCGGATTGAAATACAGCATAGTATCCTCCTTTTGCCAGTCCTTCCAATGGAAGGGTATACAGTATTTCTCCTGAAGATTCCACACGGTCGCAGCAGCATTCGCGTCCTTCACTGTCAATGAGGCGCAGGCTGTATCGGCCGTTATCTCCCATTTGGATGCGAATCTGGGTTTTCCCGTTCGCCGGATTGGGGAAGAAGTTTCCGAATTTTTCGGATTCGGCCTGTGCAATGCCAACATTGGGATTGTGTCCCAGGTAGAAGGTATAGTATCCCCCCTGAGAGGCGGTCATGGGCTTGGTGATGGTTTTTCCGTTGTTGGAGGAAGCGCTCAGATAGTAATCCACTCTGACATAGCGGCCTTCGCAATCAATGGAGGAAAGAGGAAGAACGCCGGTGAAGCAATCGTTTCCTTCGGCCTCCAAACTGCTTTCGTTCCACTCTCCGCCGTCTGTTCTCCAATATGCCTTCACTTGGGAAATTCCACTCCGGTTGGTGACGGTAGCACTGATTTCCACGTCTTTGTCCGCATAGGTTTCATCAGTATTACCTGTGATGGAGGCATGCAGTATGCGGATGGGGTTATCGGCCGGAATCTGCTTGGTGATGCAATGGATGGCACCGCCGCTGCCGTCGAATCCGCTCACGTTGATGGGGTAGATGGTATAACCGGGATAGGCTTTCTGCAGTTGCTCAATGCGCTGTCTGTCCCATTCTTCGGTGGGCATTCCATTTTGGACCGCTGAAAAACAGGGCTGTATCAGTACATTGTTGACAAAGGTATGGTTGCTGTAGGTGCGGGTGTAGAAGTCGTTGTAGTCCATCTGACTGATGAAATCATTCCCGTCTTCATCGCAGGGAAAAGGAATAAATGAACGTTTGAAGGCATTTCCGAATACGCTGGTGGCTGCCGTGAGGGTCCCGATGTTTTTGTTGGCGGTTTTATAATCGCTCCAACGGCTGTATGCGGATGGATATCTGGAAAAGACGAAACTGTTCTCGTCTGTCATGTCGGCATACAGGTCGATATGTCCGGTTCCTCCGTCGAATTTCAGGGCTGGAAGTATGTATGTGGCCCGTGAACCGAGCAGGTGGGACAGAGAGTCTTTCACCTGTTGGCTGCTGAGGGGAATCTTCTGTTCGTATGCCAGGGTGGAAATGTCTTTTCCGTCCCAGACGAGTTGTCCGTATTCATCACTGTTGAAATGACATATGGCATCGGAGGAGATTACCATGCCGGCTCCGTCAACCAGACAGTTTCCGCCTTCCCATTCAATGGAAGTGATGTAATCGGGTATACCCATTTGCTGTTGTATCAGTGAGGGAAGAGAGTCGTCCAGCGCTCTGCCGGAGTAGTACATGAAATCCAGCATGGCCACGCTGTCTTCTTCTCCGTAGTAGAAGCAGATCGGACCGCAGTCACGGAACCAGAAGGAATTTCCGGGCCCGACAAGAAAACGGATATTGTCGTGCCTCAGGTTCATGCGTTCCAGTTTGCGCAGCACCACGGAAGAATCCTTGCCCGATTCTATGCGTACCCATGCTTCGGCTCCACCCATCTGTACGGCATCCATTACATAGAAAAAGACCTCTCCCAGGCTCGAAATGGTGTCGATTACAGAAATATAGGCTCCTCCGCCTTTTACTTCCCAGTCCTCTCCATTGTAGCACAGGTAGTCAGCATAACCGGTTACCAATGGGTCGGCATACCAGTAGTAGCTGTTTTCGTGACCGGGAACCAGATGCTCGTAGGAACAGGTGACGACGATGGCTTTCACTTCCTCCCATTCGCCTGGAAACCAGCTTCCCGGAGGCAGTATAAGGCCTTCGTTCTGTGCTGTGGACGCGATTCTGTCGACGCGGGCAAGGGGAATGTTTCCCTGCAGATGTTTCCGGGAGGCATCGCGTTGGTGGAATTGTTTAAGAATGAGTTTCTGCATTTCCGCGCGGTCGGTGGAAATTTCCTGTGCAGAGAGGGTACTGCAATACAATGCGGAAACCAGGAGTAATAGAATGGTTCTGATATTTTTCATAGAATGTGCGGAATTTTATGTTTCTTCAGTAAATGACATTGTCTTTCATATTTCTGTATTCGTCGAAGAGTGCAAGACATTCCTCTCTGCCGAGCGGAATCAGTCGGTTTTCCAGTTTTTCCCTTCCGACGAACAGGCTGTCGAATTCCCCGTCCCTGAATCCGATGGACGCATTGTCTGCAATGGTGCATCCGTAATAAATCCGGTCGATATTGGCCCACAGGCAGGCGCAAAGACACATGGTGCAAGGTTCGCCAGTCGTGTATAGGCTGCATCCGCTGAGGTCGTGCGTGCCCAAAGCCTGACCGGCCTCGCGCAGTGCAGAGATTTCCCCGTGCGCAGTCGGGTCATTGTTCTTCAGTACGTTGTTGTGTGCTCTTGCGATGATTTTTCCTTCTTTGACTATGACGGTGCCAAAAGGGCCTCCCGCATGTTTCCGGATTCCCTCCCGGGCTACGGCTATGGCCTCCCGCATGTATTCCAAATGGTTCATTTCAAAAAAATTTATTTAATACAACGTCGGTATCTGATTTTTTATTGTGCAGACTGAATGGAATGAAAAAAGAATGGCACTGGCTCATCGGGGTATAACGTATAAAAAAAGATGCTGTTTCATTCCGAAGGTATTGATATTGTCTGTAATTTTGCAAAAAAAACACTGAAGCATGCAAAACAGTATTTTCGAAATTTTATTTTTACTCTGTTTCGCCGTCAGCTGGCCGGTATCCATTTATAAATCACTGCGTACCAAAGTCGTGAGGGGAAAAAGTCCGATGTTCATGGCTATCGTCATGTTGGGCTATGTGTTCGGTATCATTCACAAGGTGCTGTACAGTTTCGATGGCGTGACCTTTCTGTATGCATTCAATTTCTGCCTGGTCGGCATCGACCTTTTCCTGTATTTCCGTTATAAAGACAACCAATGAATATGGAAGTACGAAGCACGCAGTCGGTCTGCCTGCAGATATAAAAAAGAGGGCTGCCGCAGGCAGCCCTCTTTTTAGTTTTTCACTGTCTTGTCCTAAAATAGCGTTACAATAAAAAGAGTAACGATATGGAAAAACAAGAGAACAAGTACGTTAAGCGTACACAAAAGGATTACAGCATGTCCTTTAAACTGTCAGTGGTACGAGAGTACGAAGAGCACAAAGT
>JAZLLH010000046.1:0-16911 GCA_045598025.1 Bacteroidales bacterium
TGCCAACAACACAGACGATCACAATAAGAACTTTTCCTTTATGATGAATCGCAATGGCGAATGGCACATCACTCCGGCCTACGACATGACGTTTATTTTTGCCACTGATGGCGTGAATCGGGAAAAACATCATTGCTTGTCATTGCAAGGGAAAACGGATGGTTTTTCGGCTGATGACCTTTTGGACTTTGCCTCTCGCAATAGCATAAAAAGACCGGAAAGCATTATCCGGAAGGTGCTTGAGGCGGTTGCGTCATTTCGCGATTTTGCAAAGGCGAATGGCGTGTCGTCATATTGGATAAACTGCATTGAAGAGCATTTGTACGGACTTGTTCCAGAAGAATACAAGGAAAAAATGTCGTCCTGGAAACCCAATCAGTTCTCCGAAACGATTAAAGGTCACAGCGTCAGCAATGTGCGCTTCGAAATGTCGGCAAATGGCAATATTCATCTCATGGCTTCGATTGATGGCTTTGAAAGGAAATATGTCATTACACCGAAACGTGCGGAGTTTATGGAAATCATGGAGAAGGGTTTCAACACCATGCCCGATGCACAGAAAATGGAATTTGTGGAACGGTTGATGATAATGGATTGATTTTTAACAGACTGCTATGTCAAAAGATAAGTTTTGCTTAATCACTAACGATGTTGAAACAACGTCAATCCTCAATCACAAACTGAGGGATAAGACTGGCGAGTATGTCTTGAATCAAGGTATGCCGCGTTTGCTTGATTTGTATGACAAGTATGGCGTGAAAGCTACGTTTTTCTTCACGGGACATATTGCGACCTTGTATCCTCAAGTGGTGAAAATGGCCTACGAACGAGGTCACGAAGTCGGTTCGCATGGACTGACCCATGAGGTGAGTCAGGCTTTCGATGTGCTGACACCTGATGAGCAGTTGAGTCATTTAAGACAATCCAAGCAGATTTTGGAAGACATTATCGGTGACGAAGTGATTTCATTCCGTGCGCCAGCTGCTAGAGTGGACGAGAAGTTTCCGCTGATTATGAAAGAGGCTGGCTTCAAGGTCGATAGCTCCGTGGCTTCGCAGCGTTTGGACATGTTTTTCTCTTTTGGCGCTTTGAAAAAACTCCATTGGATAACGGCACCGCGAAAGGCTTATAGGGTGAACGAAGAGAATATTTTCAAAAAAGGAAATTCCAATGTGATGGAAATCCCGATTTCGGCCATGGGTTTTCCGTATATCGGCACTTTCATGCGCATTGCCCCCGGCTTGAACAGGATGACGCGTCAAATGCTTTATTGGGAAACGCTGTGCAATGGCCGTCAGTTCGTTTTCCTCACACATCCGAATGAGTTCATTGATGAAGATTGGGAAGGCGGCAAGATTCAGCGTCGAGCCAGCAATTATTTTTCCTATCTGATGGGCGATGTACTGCGTCATAAACTCAAGGTGAAGAACTTGGGCGAAAAGGCTTTGCCTATCTTTGAACGGGAATTGGAGTTCTTTCAGAAGAAAGAGTTCAATTTCTTGACTTGTAAAGATTTGTATAATTTAAAAACAAAATAATCATGCCTGCAAAAGAAGTACTTCAGTTTTATGGCTTGGATAGTTTCTTTGGAAAAATATGGTACGCGATAAAATTTTTATGGCGTTTTTTTCTTGATAAACTTATTTTTATCACTCCCGTCAAATCGTGGAGAACGGTGATGCAGCGATGGCGCGGAATTAACATAGGAAAAGGTGTCTATATTGGTCACGAGGTGATATTTGATAGAGTATTTGCTGATCAGATTTATATTGGAGATAATTCATCCATCGGAGACAGAGCGATTATTACAGCTCACGCAAATATTCCGTCCGATACGATTCTGAAAAAACTGTATCCTCGTAGTATAAAAAAAACCGTGATAGGTAAAGGTGTTTGGATTATGCCGAATGTAACCATAATTCCAGGTGTCACTATCGGTGATGAGGCAGTTGTTGCAACGGGATCTGTGGTTACGAAGGATGTCCCTTCGAGAGTGCTGGTTGCAGGTGTGCCGGCAAAAATAGTAAAGGATCTGAATCCTTTGTTGGAACCTTTTGATAAAGATAATCAAGCGAATTGATTTCATGTTGGATCATACAATAAAAGCATACAAGTCGCTGTTGCAAGCATTTGTTGATGCGGATTTCAAGTTTCGGAAATTCGAGGATTATCTTCAAAATCCTATGGATGGCAAAGTGATAATGTTGCGGCATGATGTTGATGAACTTGCTGACAATGCCTTGAAAATGGCAAAGCTTGAGCACGATTTGGGTATCGTATCAACATATTTCTTTCGGATTGTGAAGCAAAGCGATAAACCCGATGTGATTCGGGAAATTGTTAGCTTAGGTCATGCTATTGGTTATCATTACGAGGATTTGTCATTGGCCGAAGGTGATTTTGAAAAGGCCATTGAGTCATTTGAAAAAAATCTGTCGTATTTCCGTCAGTATTATCCCGTAAAAGTAGTTTGCATGCACGGCAGTTCTTCGTCAAAATATGACAATCGCTTGCTGTGGGAGAAATACGATTTATCGGATTATGGGCTCATAGGTGAACCCTATTTGTCTCTCAATTTCGATGAAATTTTCTACATGACGGACACAGGTTATGCTTGGGATGGCGGAAAGTATGCTATTCGGGATGTCGTGGCAAACAATCACGGATTGCATTTCCATTCCACCAAACAGGTTGTGGATTGCATAAAATCGGAAAGTTTTCCAGAGAAATCCATGATATTGGCTCATACACTTTGGAGTGATAATTTGTTCCAGTGGATTGGACTTCACGCCCGTGAGTTTTTGCGAAACAATGTAAAACGAATGGCGCAGAAAAATGGAATTGTTGCGAAGGCGTACAATGACCTGGTCAAATTGTATTGGAAAAATAGCTGATGCGGACCCCATATTATTGGTACATGAATATAATTGCGGTCTGAATTAAAATAACCTGGAGTTTTTTACGTTTGATAATCTATTGCAGCTTTTGCAATGCAAAATGGATGGTCCAAAAATACGGATGTGTCGCTGGTATTTGCAGAAGTCTGCTTGAGTTGTATCGGAAAAATCGTCTGTAATGCAGTATAAAAGTGTATTTTTGAAGCGTTTGTTCTTTCGCCCGACCACGAACATCTTGGTACAGATGTTCCGCTATGCTTGGGTGTCGGCAATCGCATATCTGGTGGATGCAGGCTGTTTCTACCTTTTGATTCATTTTGCCGGCATTTATTATCTGATTGCCACTGTGATTTCCTCCATGTTGGGAGGCACGGCCAATTATTTTATGAGCATTACGCCTACGATGTTCGGTTCTACCATGAAGAACAAATGGTTGGAATTCGCATTGTTCACCGCATTAGGTGTGGGAAGTCTGGTTATCAATCTGGCTGTAATGTGGCTTATGGTGGATCACTTGCATTGTCCTCCCATGGCTGCGAAAATCGTATCCATTATCGGAGTGTTCCTGTGGACTTTCTTTTCCCGCCGTTATCTGTTTATGCATGGTAACAAGCGGGTAGCAAAGGTTGTTCCCGTAAACGTAGAGATGAAGGAAGAGGATACGCAAAATTTTTGACAGAGAATGCGAATGAAAGAATAGGGAACAGGACAGAACGAGAATCAAATTATGAAAAATCAAACAATATCTTTATGAAGAAGGCAAGAATAATTGAAATGTGCATGATTTTGGGTGCATTGCTGGCAACATCCTGTATGACTCCCAAAAAACTGCTTTATTTGCAGGATATGAATGATTCCACTCAGGTGGATCTGAATCAGCGGTATGAGGCCAGGATTGCTCCTTCCGACCGTTTGGGCATTTTTGTGTCCAGTTATATGTCTGCCAAGGATGCGGGTCTGGTGGATGTGTTCAATCAGAAGCGCATTTATACGGCATCCCGTTCCGGGATAGAGAATTACGGCTATCTGGTGGATGCCTACGGAGATATCTATTTTCCGGTACTCGGTCGCCTGCATGTGAGTGGTCTGACCCGTCTGCAGCTGCAGGATACCCTGACCCGTCTGTTGGTTGACGGAGGTTATCTGAAGGATCCGCTGGTATCTGTGGAATTCAGTAATTTCCGCATTAATTTCATCGGCGGACCGGAAGGCGGCAAGGTAATCTATGTGGATGATGACCGTTGCACCTTGTTTGAAGCCCTGGCTTTAGCCGGTGATTTGAGCGTGTATTCCCGGCGTGACAAGGTGAAAGTGATACGGGAGGTGAACGGAAAGATGACCTGCCACACCCTGGATCCCCGTTCGACCAAGATATTCAACGATCCCTATTTCCAGTTGCAGCAAAACGATATCGTAATGACACAGTCGTTCCGCGGGCAATACTACCGTCGCGAATTGTCCTATTGGATGTCCTGGGTGTCGGCTATCACTTCGGTGTCTTCGCTGGTGACAATGATTTTGATGCTTTTATAATTAAATTCGGAAAATAACTGACAAATGGAAAACAATCAGAACAATAATGATCTTTCCTTCCTGAAAGAACAGGAAAATGCGATGAGTATCAAGGATATTGTGGCTATCTTTTTGCGCAATTTCCATTGGTTTGTACTTTCGGTAGCCATCTGTATGGGCATTGCCATTTACAAGGTGCATCGTCAAGTTCCCATTTATGCCAGGAAGGCCACTGTGATGCTGAAACTCGGTCCCGAAAGCACGATGTCATCCGGTCGTAATTTCGAAGTGATGAGCAGCGGTTACCGTCGGTTGGGTGTGGTCAATACGAATCTGAACAACGAACTTATCATTCTGCATTCCCGTCCGTTGGTGCGCAAAGTGATTACCGAACTGAATCTGACGACCGGTTACAGTTATACAACGGAACTGATGCACCGTGATCAGCAATTGTATACACAGTCCCCGATTGATGTGCAGTTTGAGACAGCCAATGATTACAGCAATTTTAATTTTACAGTGACTCCGGTCGATAACCGCCATGTCAAGGTGGCCGACTTCGGAGACGGAAAAACCTATATGGTTTCATTGAACAAACTGTTGAAAACACCGTTTGGCCGCATCGTCATCAAGCCGACCCTAACCTATGGCCCGTCTTACTACAGAAAGAAAATTTCCGTTACTCATCACAATATCGATGAACTGGTCTCCTATTATTGTTCGGCTATTTCCGTATCCAGGGCTTCCGATGATAATACTCTGATCAACATTGCTATACGCGATGTACTTCCCAACCGGGCGGAAGACATATTGAATACCCTCATCAAAATCTATAACGAGGATGCCATAGCCGACAAACAGAAGGTGATTGACTATTCTGCGCAGTTTATTGAGGAACGCATACGTATCATTGACAAGGATCTGGAATCCTTGGAACATTCTTTGGATTCTTTCAAGATATTCCATGATGTATTAGATGTCAGGAATTATGGAACTGATGTATTTGATCAAAGTGTATCTTATACCAGGGAACGAACCTCTCTGGAAAACGAACTTTCCATGTCCAAATTCTTGTTGGATCAGGTCAAAACATTGAAAAAGAACAATCTGCTTCCCGTAAATATCGGAGTTTCCGAATCCATTGAAAAAGTCATTGACGATTACAACGAAAATGTGCTCCGCCTGCAACGTTACGAAGCCAGTGGAACGACCAGCAATCCCTATGTCCAGGAGATGTACCTTTCGTTGGAGTCCATGCGGGACAACATTGTTATTCTGCTGAACTCTCAAATGGAATCCCTGAAACGTCAGATCCAGGCTGTGGGGCAGAACAAGGCCATGGTGAGAGGGCAGATGGAAAAGATTCCTACCCAGCAGCGTTATTATCTGTCGGTGGAGAGAATTCAGAAAATCAAAGAGTCCCTGTATCTGGAACTTTTGAATCGAAGAGAGGCTTTGCTGCTGACCAAACCCACTATCGAAGCCTTGGCCCGCGTGGTTGAACCGGCTACCGGATCCAATGCACCGGTCAGTCCCAATCGGAAAAAGGCCCTGACTACCGGTTTGCTGTTGGGCTTGCTGATTCCGGTAGTGGTTATTGTGCTCCGTCATCTGTTGGATACTTCCATTTATTACCGCAAGGATGTGGAAGATCGGACGACCATGCCTTTTCTGGGTGAAATTCCTTTGAACAAAGAAACATCCGAACGGGGACTGGTCATTCGCAAAAACAGCCGCAGCAGCGTGGCTGAGGCTTTGCGAATGTTGCGGTCCAACATAGAATACATGGACCTGGAGTTGGAGGATGAAAAATCAGGCAAGGTCATCATGCTGACTTCCTTTATGGAGTCGGCGGGTAAATCCTTTTTGGGAATCAATTTGGCAGCTACCTATGCATACGCTGGCATGAAAGTGGTGCTGGTGGACTTGGATATTCGCAAGGGTACTTTGGGCCGTACGTTCAATTATCCCAAAAATGCACCGGGCATGACCAATTATCTTTCGGGCAAGGTACCGGAAATGGACAGAATCATCATTCCGTATAATGAGGTCGAATCAATGGATATCATATTCACCGGTCCGGTTCCTCCCAATCCGGCTGAGTTGTTGATGAACAAACGTTTGGATGATTTGGTTGCCTACTTGAGAACGAAATACGATTATGTATTCTTGGATTCCGTACCTTTGGGTCTGGTGGCCGATGCCGACATTACCAAGCGACTGGCTGATCTGACGCTTTTCGTGCTGCGTTCCGGTCAGACAGACAAGAGGGTGTTGAAAGATCTGGAGAAAATATATCAGCAACAGACATTCAAGAAGATGGCCATTGTGCTGAATGCTACTAAATTGCAGAGCAGAAGGGGCCTGGGCTACGGTTATGGCTACGGTTATGGCTATGGTTATGGCTACGGTTATGGCTACGGTTACGGTTATGGTTACGGCTACGGTTATGGTTATGAAAACGATGACAAAAAATCGGAAGGAAAGAACGGCTGGCAGAAATTCATTCGCAAAGTGCGTCGTTCCCTGACCGGAAGTTCGCATCAACATCATCACCATTCGAATTAGAATTGTTTTGAAAAAAGGCATACGTCCGGGTATCTATGTGATTTTGGCGGCGACCGCCCTGCTGTGGGGAGCTTCCTTTGTGTTCACCCGTTCTCTGTTTCTGGAAGCGCCCCAGCTGACGCCGGTCTTCATCATAACGGTGCGTTTGCTGCTGGCTACTTTGTTATTGCTTCCCCTGATTTGTCTGCTGGGGAAGTGGGAGAGAATTCGCAGTAAAGATCTCAAATATTTCCTGCTGCTGGCCTTTTTTGAGCCTTTTTTGTATTTTTTGTTTGAGAATACGGGAGTAAGAACTGTTTCCAGTGGTCTTTCCTCCATCATCATTTCAACCATCCCTTTGTTTGTGCCTTTCGGTATGTACATGGTGTATAAGGAAAAACTGCATTGGATCAATTGGTTGGGATTGATACTGTCGATGTTCGGGGTATATGTGATGATTTTCAGCGGAGGTGAAACCAATTCCTGTACTCCGTATGGCTTGATTTGTCTGTGCTGTGCGGTCATTACGGCAGTAATATATAGCGTTCTGTTGGTTAAGGTCGTAAATGATTACAAGCCTTATACCGTCACAATCTATACCAATCTGATAGGTCTGCTGTATTTCCTGCCGGTATTTTTCTGCGGCGGACACTATCGCTGTCTGCAACTGCATTTCACTTCGTCCATGCTGCTGTCTCTGGCTTGTCTGGGAATAGGATGTTCGGTTTTGGCCTATATTCTTTTCAATATCGGAGTGAAGAAAGTAGGTGCTTCCCGTGCCAGTGTGTTCAACAATGCCATCCCCATTTTCACGCTTATTTTTGCTGTCTCTATCGGACAGGAGGATATGGCAGTGATGAAAGTGGTCGGTATAGTTTTGGTTCTGTTGGGAGTGTGCATTGCACAAAAAAAGCCGCGAAAAACCGCGGCTGCCGTGTACCACATGGGGGATTCGAACCCCCGATCCTCAGAATGAGAATCTGATGTCCTGGACCACTAGACGAATGTGGCATACGCTTTCAACGACCAAAAGTCGGTTTGCAAAAGTACAATAAATTTCGATACGCAGTGAGAAATTCGTAAAAAAAAGTTTGGGCGACTGTGGAAAAGTTTAAGGAAATCCGTCGGAATGTGGGCAAAGCAGTGTTGCTGATATATCGGAGCGACAAGCGTTTGAGCGTTCTGCATCTGCTGCTGTTACTGTTCGTCAGTCTGCTGCCGCTGGCCCTGCTGTATGCGACCAAGTATCTGGTGGATGCGGTAGAGCGTCTGATCCGTTATTCTTCGGACGGAATTCCGAAGGAAATATGGCTCTTTGCGGGACTGTTCTGTCTGATTTATCTGTTCAGCCGCCTTTTTTCCATTTTCGATAATTACGTTTCCGGACTTTTAGGCGAAAAAACCATCAACAACATACAAAGAAAAATCCAGCAGCAATCGGCGGCTTTGGACATGTCTTATTACGATACTCCTTCCTATTACGATGCCATGTACATGGCCCAACAGGAAGCTGCATCCCGTCCGTTGGCGCTGTTTGCCCAACTGACTTCCCTATTGACCGAATTCCTGACCCTGTCCGGCGTGGTCATCATGCTGTGTTCCTTTTCCTGGTGGTCGGTGCTGATCATGCTGCTGGCCGGCATTCCGTCTTTCGGCATTTATCTGTACCGGGTCCGCATTCTGTACGAATGGAGGAAAAACCGGGTCAAAGACAATCGCAAGGCCAATTATCACGGCAGTCTGTTGACCGGACGTAATTTTGCCAAGGAAATCCGCAGTTTCGGTATGGTGGAGTTCGTGCAGAAGCGCTTTTGGGATATCCGCATGCGCCTGTTCCGACAGCATAGAAAAATTTCCCGCATCACTTCGCTGACTACTTCGCTGACAGCACTGACCGATGTGGCGGCAGCTCTGCTTATTCTTTACCTTCTGTTGCACCAGACCGTTTTGGGACTGCTGACTGTCGGAGGTTTTGTTATGTATTTTCAGGCTTTCCGTAAGGGAGGAACCGCTTTGCGTTCTTTGGTTGCTTCTTTGTCGGGAGTATATGAAAACCATTTGTTCCTTGCCAATCTGTTCGAGTTTCTGGAATTGGAACATCACATTCAGTCTCCGCAAAATCCGATTCCTTTTCCTGAAAAAATAGAAAAAGGCATACGCTTTGAAAATGTGCGTTTTCGCTATCCTGGCTGTGAAAAATATGTGTTGGATGAAGTCAATCAAACGTTTGTTCCACATCAGTTGAATTGCATACGCGGTGCCAACGGCATGGGTAAAACCACCATGATGAAATTGCTGAGCCGCATGTACGATTGCGAGGAAGGGGCCATTTATATCGATGACATTGATATTCGCCGTTTTGATTTGAACGAACTGCGCCGCAACATTTCCTTCATTTTTCAGGATTTCATGGGTTATGCTTTCACTTTCAAGGAAAATGTGACTTTAGGAGAGGAGGCAGAAGATCCGGTCCGTTGGCAGGAAGCTATGGCCGCCTCCGGGGCAGATAAGGTAGCCGCTTCTCTTCCCCACGCAGAACAAACACAGTTGGGCCGCATTTTCGATGGAGGTCAGGAACTCAGCATGGGGCAGTGGCAGCGGCTTGCGTTGGCCCGGGCCCTGTACAAGAAATCTCCCATACTGGTATTGGATGAACCCAATTCCTGGATGGACGCGGAAGGACGCCGGAATTTCAGTGAACACCTCCCTGCACTCTGCAAGGAGCGCTTGGTGATTCTGATCAGCCATGAGGAACAGGTTTTGGAAATAATGACAAAAGATATAAAATGAACGGAGATCCCAGATTATATGCGCTTTTGGACGATTTGCGCATTCCATACGAATACATAGAGCATCCCGAGGCACCGACCATCGCTATTGCCAAGCAGTATTGGGCCGGTCATGATGCCAGACACTGTAAGAATCTTTTTTTTCGGAATCACAAGGGTAACCGGCATTTTCTGGTATGCCTGGACTGTGACCGGGACATGGACATCCATGCCATTGAAAAAATTCTGAAACAGGGAAAATTGAGTTTTGCTTCCGAGCCCCGCTTGGAGCGTTATCTCGGCGTAAAGCCCGGTTCGGTCACGCCTTTTGGCCTGATTAACGATTCGGAACACCATGTACATGTGTTCTTGGACGAAAATCTGAGGCAGGCGGAAAAAGTGAGTTTTCATCCTTGTGTGAATACCGCTTCTTTGATATTGCGCCTTGCTGATTTTGTCCGGTTTATGGATTATACAGGAAATACGTATGAGTGGATTCGTCTGTACGATGAAAGTGAACAATAAAAAAATCGTTTGCAGCAAAAACCGCAAACGATTGGAGTGTCCCAGCAGGGACTCGAACCCTGGACCCATTGATTAAGAGTCAATTGCTCTACCAGCTGAGCTACTGAGACGCGATTGCAAAAGTAGAATAAATTTCAATGCAAAATTATTTTTTTAGGAAAAAAAATATACTTTTTATCTTATCGGTTGTTTCTGTGCTGATTATATCTTGTGCGAAACGAGTGGAAACCCATTATCCGAATGGAAGTACTGAATCCAGAATAGAGTACCGTTTCGGGAAAATGCACGGACAGGCTGTCTGGTATTACGAGCATGGAAAGAAACGTATGGAGGCACAGTATGTACACGGCAGTCTGCAAGGTGTCTGCAACCGTTATTACCGCAACGGTTCATTGGAAAGCCGTTCTCATTATCAGCAGGATACCCTGGAGGGCGAAATGCTGGTATATGACGAGGACGGGGCCTGGTTATCCGAACGTTTTGTTTATCATAAGGGGAAGAAGAATGGTCCCTATGCCTGTTATCACGATGGAGATCAGGTGATGGTAGAAGGTGCGTTCAAGGATGATCAGTTCCATGGCGAATGGCGGTATTACGATGCGAACGGATTTCTGGTGGGAAAAGCCTTTTTCCGGAACGGAGACGGAAATCTGGAAGCTTACGGAGATCAGGGACAGGTGATCAGAAAAGTGGAATATCGGAACAGTCAGAAAAACGGAACGGAACAGTTTTTGGACGGAGAGGGAAATGTAAAAAGGACGAGTTATTATAAAGACGGGCGTTTGCTGAGAACAGATACGCTGGAAAAAGTCCGTTGAAACTGTAGAAACAGAATCATTATGTATGAACAGGATAAAAACAACAGGAAATGAGTAGAAAGAAATGGGGTATCGTGTGTGCAGGCGTTTTCCTTTTGGGCATGCTTTCAACTTCCTGCAAGGAGGATTTAGATGAGGAACTTTTGCTTGGAAAATGGAGGGAAGGTTCGGAGTATTATCGATACGATGCCGATCGGACAGGTGTTACATGGGATGTTGCCGACGATATGTCGGAGGAAGAAGCCCTTTCCTTTACTTGGGAATTGACAGATGACCATCTGACGCATTATCATCAGTTTGAAGTCGGAAGTGCCGTTGTCCCAAAAACCTATAAAGTGACCAAATTGACGGCATCCCAGTTGCAGTATTCTGATAATGTGGGAACAGTGCATCATTTTATACGGACAAACAATTAATATCCATGAAGAAAATTCTGAAAATTACACTCATATCATTAGGTTCCTTATTGGGGCTATTGTTATTGGCTGTCTGTGTATTATTGTATGCAGTGCTGACCCCTTCTCGCATGACTCCGATTGTCGACAAGGTAGCTGACCGTTTTGTTGACTGTCAGTCGTACTGGGGAAAAGTGGATGTGACCTTTTTTTCCACTTTCCCGAATATAGCCGTTCATGTGGAGGATGTGTGTCTGGTCAATCCTATGGAAAGGGTGTCTTCTGACACCTTGGCTCGGGTGGACGAGGTGGTAGCTGCCATCAATGTCCGTCGTTTTTTGAAAGAAAATGTTCTGGAAGTCAAAACAGCCGAATTGAAAGGCGGGGAGGCTCATCTTTTTGTCCGGGAGGACGGTTGCATGAATTTCGATGTTTTCCGGACGGATACGTCACAGGACAGCAGTTCGGTTTTCCCTTTGGAATGGCTGTCGGCAGAAAAAGTGCTTGTTGAGCATTTGCATTTGTGTTATACGGACGAGACATCTCACAGACAGGTGGAGGTTGAGGATTTGAGCACCAGGGCCAAACTCGGCATGTCTGGCGACGAATTGGATGCCAATGTCCGATTGAACATGGATGGACTTTCGTTTCAACAGGAAGATTCCACATCCCTGAGAGCTGAATTGAAGAACGTGGAACTGCACGTAAAAGGAAGCCGGGATGGCAGTGATATCGCCGGCAATCTGCAGTTGAACTTGCCTTGGGTGCAGTTGGAGGCAGATTCTACTCTGTGGGTCGATTCTTCCCATATCCGTCTGGATATTCCGTTGACATACAATCTGGACAGCGCTTTGCTCCGTTTGAACGGAGCTGCGGTAGGAGTGGACGGCGTGGTGATGGATCTGAAAGGAAATGTCCGGATTGCCGATACGGCTTATTCTGTCTTTGATTGTGATTTGGCCTATGCGGTGCATACGGTGGAGGTTCCGGAACTTTTTCCATGGGTGGAAAAATTCAGTCCCGGTCTGTTGGATGGCATGGAGTTAGATGGCTTCCTGAGTTTGGGAGGCACAGTCCAGGGACGTTATTCCGACTCTCTGATGCCGGAAATTACGGCCAATCTGCTGTTCAAACAGGGTGAACTGGTGTATGAAGAATTGTATCCCGATGCCATTCGGAAAATAGTGCTGGAAGCCAATGCCGATATTGATTTGAACGATGAATCCGCTTCCAAAGTGGATGTGAAGGCTTTTTCGGTTGAGGCCGGAAAAAGCAAGGTTCATCTCAGTGGCATGATTACGGACATTTTTGACAGAATCAATTGTGATGTCTTGTTGACCGGCGATGTACAGTTGCCGGATGTAAAGTGTTTTCTGCCAGAGGATATGCCTATGGAATTGAAGGGCTCTGTCAGTCCGAGTATCAGAGCATCTTTTGATTTGGAGGATTTGCAAAATGTAAATTTGCAGAAAATCAATGCAAAAGGGACTTTGGATGTGCAGAAATTACAGGTGGATTATGACAGCATACACCTTGATACCAAGGCCGCTGCCTTGAAAGTGCAATTGCCTTCTCCCGTCAATAACAAGAATTTCAAGGAATTGTTACAAGCCAAAATCCAAACGGAAGGTTTGAACCTGCATATGGAATCCGGTCCGACGGCCGAAGTCGGACATACGGATCTGATAGTCGGCGTATCGGATGTGATGGATACAACCCGTCTGCTGTCGGTAGACTGCGATTTTGACTTGGCTTCGGTACATGCTGTATCGGATACTGTTTCGCTGATGTTGGACCATCCTCAAGGGAATGTGGTGATGACACCTTCGCCCAAAGATCTGTATAGCCCTGCATTCAGTTGTGATATTCGGAGTAACGGATTGGCTGTGAGCCTGGGCAATTTCCTGAAAACCGTTACCCGCATGCTTTCCATTTCGGGAAATGTAGTGTACGATTCCACTCAGACCCAGATTCTGGACCAGTGGAGCCCGAACCTGAACATCAGTTTGCAGGAAGGAAATGTAGAAATGGATGGTTTGAAAGATGAAGTGCGCATTCCGTCCATCCGTTTTCGTCTGAATCCGGAATGCCTGGACATCAAAAACGGTACGCTCGGACTGGGACAATCCGAATTTACACTGTCGGGACTGGTGACCAATCTGGCGTCTTACATGAAGGACGAGGGATTGTTGAAAGCCGATTTGCAATTTGTTTCAGACTACGTGGACGTGAATTACCTGATGGATTTCATCAGCGGGATGAATATCGGAAACGATACGGTTGAAGTGGTGGATGAAACCGTTCCGGAAGAAGATGATCCTTTCATGGTTCCCCTCGGAATGGATGTGGTGCTGCACACACATGCCAAGGAATTGCTGGTGGGGCAGACCCTGATAGACGATTTGGACGGAAAAGTGACCATCAGGGACGGAGTGCTGGTGATGGAAGAAATGGGATTCACCTGCGATGCCGCCCGTATGCAGTTGACGGCAATGTATAAATCGCCGCGAAAGAACAATTTGTTTGCCTACATCGATTTCCACCTGCTGGACATTCATATTGCAGATCTGATTGAGATGATTCCCGATATCGACACCATCGTGCCCATGCTGAAGACTTTTTCCGGAAAGGCGGAATTCCATTTGGCAGCCCAAACGAATCTGAAATCCAATTACGACCTGAAATATTCCACACTGAGAGGGGCCATGTCCATCAGCGGAAAAGATCTGGTGGTACTGGACAATCAGACATTTTCCACTATTGCCAAATATTTGAGGTTTAAAAAACAAACGGAAAACAAAGTGGATAGTGTGTCGGTGGAAATGACTGTATTCCAAAGAGAAGTGGATCTGTATCCCTTCTTGATATCCATGGATAAGTATCAGGCCATCGTGGCAGGGCATTATGAAATCGGTAAAAATTACGATTGTCATTTTTCTTTGGTGGAAAGTCCGCTTCCCATGCGTCTGGGCCTGAAGGTTTCCGGATTGCCTAATCATATGAAATTCCGTTTGGAAACGCCTCAATATGCCCATCTGTTCAAACCGGAAAAACGGAATGTGGTGGAAAACGAAACGATAAAATTAAAGCAGATGATTACTCATTCGCTTCGTGCTAATGTAAAAGAATGATATGATTGAGAAAAGAATAACGGTTGACTCCGCCGATGTCATGGAATTATACGGCGTAAACAACGACAATGTCATTTTTCTGGGGCAGTTGTTTCCTCAATTGCGTCTGGTGGCCAGAGGAACGGATTTGCGTGTCATCGGTGACGAAGAACAGATCCGTCTCTTTTCGGATTATTTTGAACGCATGTGTCAGTATTATCACAAATTCGGCCGTATCCGTACCGATGACATGCTTCGGCTTTGGGAGGACGAAGCTGCAACCGATGCATCCATGGAAGGCGACATCATTCTGTACGGACGGGACGGGAAAGCCATCCGAGCCCGGACGCCCAATCAGTTGCGCATGTTGCAGGAGGTGGAAAAAAGCGACATGATTTTTTCCATCGGACCGGCAGGTACGGGGAAAACCTATACAGCCGTTGCTTTGGCCGTCAGAGCCTTGAAAAACAAGGAAATCAAACGCATTATCCTGACGCGTCCGGCTGTAGAAGCAGGGGAAAATCTGGGTTTTCTTCCGGGAGATATGCGCGACAAACTGGACCCTTATCTGCAGCCGCTTTATGATGCCTTGCGCGATATGTTGCCGCCGCAGCGTCTGCTCTCCTATATGGAGGACAAAACGATAGAAATTGCACCTTTAGCTTTTATGCGCGGACGTACCCTGGACCATGCCTACGTGATTCTGGACGAGGCACAGAATGCAACTTCCACTCAGTTGAAGATGTTTCTGACCCGCATGGGAGAAAATGCGAAATTCTTCATTACCGGTGATGTGACGCAGATTGATCTGCCGCGTCATCAGCAGTCCGGTCTGATGCAGGCCACGCGTATTCTGAAGGATATTCCTGGAGTCAGTGTCATTTTTATGGATGCATCAGACATTGTGCGTCACCGTTTGGTGACACATATTGTGGCAGCTTATGCGAAGCAGGAGGCGGCCGATGCCGAGAGGCAGAAGGAAAGAGAGGCGGCCCGTGAACAGGAAAGGCTTTCGGCTGGAGAAAAAATACAGACGGAATCGGGAAAGGAGAACGTATGCACAGCCTAACAGACTATGACGTAAAGATACTGATGGGTTTCAATATGTGCCTGCAGAAGAAGGAGAATTTCATGGAAATCTACCTTCGGGCTTTCCCGGAACTGGCTGCTTTAGCCGCCAGTATCAATTCCGATACAGAGGCTTTTGACTGGCTGCTGAAAAACGGTTATCCGGAATTTGCTGCTTTGAGCGATTCCATAGATGACGAAGATGAAGCCACGGAGTGGCTGAAACGCTATCATTGTGATTTCCTTTCCGTGTTCGCTGCAGCCTGCCGCAAGGAAGAGGAAGCAATGCAGTGGTTCAGGGACAGGGATTTGAAAATGTACCTGTTATTGATTGACACCATACAACGGATTTTACTTCAGCAGGCCTTGGATGCCTCCAATGTACACAAAATCCGCCGTACGTAGTTATTTGTAGCCCTCCCCGAAAATAGGGCGGCATAAAATGACTTGAATAAATTGTACATCATTTATTTGAATAATATTGCATCATAACATATCAGTTTCTTGCCCAAATTCCTGGGCGGAGCAGACCGCAGGCCGGCCGTTCGTGTATTTCGATTACAATGCCAAGGAACTTGATGAGGAGACGAGCCTTTGCATACGTGTTGAAAAAATAATTGTTAATTATTAGTTGTTCATTGAACTCAGCATTGCAATAAACGGCCTGGAAACAGCGTTGTATTTGCCTAAAACTTTGTATCATGGAACAGTTGCTGAAAAAGATGCCCATCGGCAAGCAGGATTTTGAGATGCTCCGCAAGGACGGCTACGCCTATGTGGACAAGACGCGCTTTGTATATCGGCTCGTGAACACGGGAAGGTATTATTTCCTTTCGCGCCCGCGGCGTTTCGGGAAGTCCCTGCTGCTGTCGACCTTCAAGGCCTATTTTGAAGGCAAGAAGGAAGTCTTTGAAGGCTTGGACATCATGCAGGTAGAAAAGGAGTGGACGGTGCGTCCGGTGCTTTTCCTGGACCTGAACACCGAAAAGTACGATGCGCCGGAAGTGCTTGCCGGGAACCTGCATTCCCAGTTGAAGGATTGGGAAGCCCTGTATCCTACGGGAAAGGAAAACTATTCGCTCAATATCCGCTTTGAGGCCGTCATCCGCCGTGCGGCGGAACAGACGGGACACCGCGTGGCCATCCTCGTGGACGAATACGACAAGCCCATGCTGCAGGCCATCGGCAAACCGGAGCTGCAGGAAGCCTACCGAAACACGCTCAAGGGCTTTTACGGCGCACTGAAATCCATGGATGCCTACATCAAGTTC
>JAZLLH010000047.1:0-18013 GCA_045598025.1 Bacteroidales bacterium
CCGCCCGAAAAACGGGTGAAATGATAGCGGCTGGTGTCCCCCGCATTTTCCTTAAAGAAACGGGAGCTGGAGGACCCGCCGGACATCCAGATGGTTTCCAGCGTGGAATCGGCTTTCAGACGGTAAAAATTCACATCGATGAAAGACGTCAGGTCCCATGCCGTGAACATCAGATCGAGATAGGACTCTCCCTTCACGTCCAGCCGGTAATAAAAATCCTTACCGAAATCCACACTGTCGGTTGCGGACCATTGTCCGTTGGTCAAGAGCGATGCTGTCTGCCAGCTTTGCTGTGCCCTTGATGGTAAATTTATCGAAAATAATACTAAAAAAAATAATAGTTTTTTCATGATTTATATTCTGTTTTTTTCAATGTTACTTACCGATTACGTGTTGTAATCGTTTTCAAACTAGGCATATTCAGCAGGTCTCTTCGTTTTCGGGAGTGTAGGCGTAGGGGTCGGAAATGTATCGGTAAGGATATATTTCTGCGTAGAGCTTGCGTATTTCATCCCGCATGATTTCCTTCAACTCGTCAATGTTTTCCTGTTTTTTGGCGGATATAAAGACGGTGGGCACTTTGGATTTGGACATCCAGGTGCGTTTCAGGTCATTCAGCGAAATGTTCTCCCGGGTAGCCGGCGTCAGGTCGTCTTCCGCTTTCGGTGTCCAATGGTATTGGTCAATTTTGTTGAACACCAATAAAGTCGGACGGTCTGCAGCACCTAATTCATTCAAGGTCTGTTCCACAACGCGTATCTGTTCCTCAAAATCCGGATGGCTGATATCGACCACATGGATGAGCAGGTGAGTTTCCCGGACCTCGTCCAAGGTGGATTTGAAGGATTCTACCAAATGATGGGGCAGCTTGCGGATGAAACCGACGGTGTCCGACAGCAGGAAGGGTATGTTTTGGAAGACGACTTTGCGTACGGTCGTGTCCAAAGTAGCGAAGAGCTTGTTTTCGGCAAATACATCGGAATGGCTGAGCAGGTTCATCAGCGTGGATTTTCCGACATTGGTGTAGCCAACCAGGGCTACCCTTACGAATTGTCCCCTGTTCTGGCGTTGAGTTTGTTTCTGCACATCAATTTTGGCCAGTTTTTCTTTCAGCAGGCTGATGCGGTCGCGGATGAGTCGGCGGTCGGTTTCGATTTCCTTTTCTCCGGGTCCCCTCATACCGATACCGCCTCTTTGTTTTTCCAAATGGGTCCACATACGGGTCAAACGGGGCAGGAGGTATTCGTATTGGGCCAGTTCAACCTGTATCTTTGCATGGGCAGTTTGGGCCCGGGTGGAGAAAATATCTAGGATCAGTCGCGTTCGGTCAATTACTTTGCAACCACTGAGAATGCCTTCCAGGTTGCGGATTTGGGAAGTGCTCAACTCATCGTCGAAAACAACGGTGTGAATGTCCTCCCTTTCACTGATGAAGGAGCGTACTTCTTCTATTTTTCCGCTGCCCAGATAGGTGCGGCTGTCGGGATGGTCCAGGTTCTGGACGAAACGCCGTACCACCCTGCCTCCGGCCGTCTGGACCAGAAAATCAAGCTCGTCCAAGTACTCGTTGGTCCGGTCCATATTCTGTGTGCCGGTGGCCAGACCAATGATGACGGTCGGCTCTTGCTGTGTATTTTGGGTCGTTTCCATGCCACGTAAATAAAAAATACAACGAATTTGTTTTCTGTTTATTGTTTTTCTTTTTTCCGATGGAAGCAATAAAACTCATTTTACCTGCGTTTTTTTGATAAAATCAAACCAGATATCGGGATATGTCGTTTTCTCTCACTGTCATCGGTTGTGGCTCGGCCACGCCTGTCGGACACCGTCTTTCCAGTGCCTTTGTACTTCGTCACAACCAGCGTTTTTTCTTGATTGATTGCGGTGAATCTACGCAAATGCACTTGAAGGACAATCATATCCATATGCAGAAAATCAGCCATATTCTCATCAGCCATCTGCACGGTGACCACTATTTCGGTCTGGTTGGTCTGATATCGTCCCTGCACCTCTTCGGGCGGAGGAATCCTCTGTATGTGTACGGACCTCCCGAATTGGAACAGATTGTCCGCATGCAGTTGGAAGTCGGGCAGACCGAACTTTCCTATCCTCTCCGTTTTGTTGTCACCGGCAGGGACAGCCAGCAGTTGCTGTTTGAAGACAAAACCATGGAAGTGTATTCTTTTCCTCTGGTGCACGGCATGCATACAACGGGATTTCTGTTTCGGGAAAAGCCTTCGGAAAGGGGAGAGACACCTCCCAAATCCTTCGCTTACTGTTCAGATACGGCATATACGGAAACCATACTTCCCTATGTGGAAAATGTGGATGTAATGTACCACGAATCCACTTTTCTGGAATCCGAATCCCGGCTGGCGGAAGAACGTTTTCACAGTACGGCTCTGCAGGCGGCCCGGCTGGCCCGAAAGGCAGGGGTGAAGCATTTGCTCCTCGGGCATTATTCGGCCCGTTATGCAACTGTGCAGGAATTTTATGACGAAGCCGTATCTGAATTTCCGGACGTCCGTACCGCTTTCGAAGGGATGGAATGGGTATTCTGAGCCCTTCTCTGAGGTAACATGAGGAATTTCAAGAAATTAATTCATTGAAAAAATTCATGCCGTTTTTTGCCGATATTTCGAAATAAATGCTTACTTTTGCAAAATCGTATTCCAGTATTAGAAATTTCTCTTATCATGCAAGAACTCAAGGAGTTAACAGAAGATATCCAGAAAAAAAGTTCGAGACTGGTAGAGAAATACCGGAATTCGGTGCGGGAAAATATAAGTTTGAGAAGCAAAAATAAAGAACTGAGAGATAAGGTTACGACCTTGGAAAAGAAAGTCAACGAACAGTCGGAACAGATCGCGAAGCTTCAGATGCTGGGTCTTTTCGGAGAAGCAGACAGGCGGGAAGGAGCGAAATTGAAGTTGAATAAACTGGTGCGGGAAATTGATCATTGTCTCCAATTGTTGGAAGAATAAACAGAACAAGCCATGCAGGACGAAAAGAAAACCATCACCCTATATGTTGCACAGCAGCCGTTCAAATTGTCGGTCAATGTTTCCCAGGAGGAATTGTACCGCAAAGCGGAACAGCGCATCAACGTGTATATTCGTCAGCTGGCAGAGAGAAATCATATTACGGACCGTATGGTCCAGATGGGCTATGCCCTGATAAATTTTGCGATAAAAGAAACTTATTTGACCGATAAGCAAAATTATGTGGACACTAAGTTGAAAGATAATTTGAAAGATTTGCAAAACGTTCTCCAAAACGTATTGAACGAGATGGAGAACGATGCGTAATACGATCATTGACATTGGATTCGGAATTGATTTAATCCCGCACAAAATCAGATTCGTTTGTTAAACTCAACAAGTAACAAATAATTGGGTGTTTCTGACGTCCGTAAAGGGGGCCGGAATTCTTAGGAATAGGCGTATGCCGACCGGAAGCTTGAGAGGCGAGGGCATCCATAATCATAATAATTAGGAGTTTAAGAAGCCTAATTGTGATTTTGGCGGGTTTTTTTGAAATTTTTAACATATATATATATATTATGAGTAGTTCTATTGTTATCACCATCTCGGGAGTCGTCGGCATCGGAATCGGTGTGGCACTGACGTACACCCTGTTCAAAAAAAGTATTCTTGGAAAGAGCCAGCAGCTGCTGAAAGATGCGGCAGAAGAGGCCGAACTGATCAAAAAAGATAAAATTTTACAGGCAAAAGAGAAGTTTCTGCAACTGAAGGCCGAACATGAAAAGGTCGTCAATGAGAAGAACAAGAATATTGCTGCCGCGGAAAACCGCATCAAGCAAAAGGAAACTTCACTGAATCAGAAGCAGGAAAGCCTGCAGCGCAAGCAGACGGAGCTGCAGCAGCAGCAACAGCAGGCGCAGCAGCATATCGAGGCATTGAAGCGCAAACAGGAAGAGGTTGAAAAGATCCAGCAGCAGCAGATTGAGAAGCTGGAAGCCATTTCCGGGTATTCCAAGGAAGATGCCAAAAAGGAAATCGTGGAATTGCTGAAGGACGAAGCCCGTTCCGATGCAGCGGGCATGGTCCGTGACATCATTGAGGAAGCCCGTTCTTCGGCCAATATGGAAGCCAAAAAGGTGCTGATCAAGACAATACAGCGTACGGCTGTCGAAAACACCCACGAGAATTCCGTGTCGGTGTTCAATATTGAAAATGAGGAGGTGAAAGGCCGCATCATCGGAAGAGAGGGACGTAATATCCGTGCTCTCGAATCCCTGACGGGCGTGGATATCATCATTGATGATTCGCCCGATGCCATCATCCTTTCCAGTTTCGATCCCGTCCGTCGTGAAATTGCCCGTCTTTCTTTGAATAAACTGGTGACGGACGGCCGTATACATCCGGCTCGTATTGAAGAGGTTGTTACCAAAACAAAGAGACAGATTGAACAGGAAATCATAGAAATAGGCAAACGTACCACCATTGATTTGGGTATCCATGGTCTGCATCATGATTTGGTGAGACTGGTAGGTAAAATGCGGTACCGTTCGTCCTACGGTCAGAATCTTCTGCAGCATTCCAAGGAAGTGGCCAATCTGTGCGCCACCATGGCAGCCGAACTCGGATTGAATGCAAAACTGGCCAAGCGCGCCGGTCTGTTGCATGATATAGGAAAGGTTCCCGATAACGAGCCGGATGTGCCGCATGCACAGTTGGGTGCCAATCTGGCAGAAAAATACAAGGAAAAACCCGAGGTCATCAATGCCATTGCCGCACACCATGATGAAGCGGAAATGGATACGTTGATTGCACCCATTGTCCAGATTTGTGATGCTATTTCCGGTGCCCGTCCGGGAGCCCGTCGGGAAATCGTGGAAGCCTACATCAAACGTCTGAAGGATCTGGAAGAACTGGCTTTGTCCTATCCCGGTGTGGTGAAAACCTATGCAATCCAGGCCGGTAGGGAACTGAGAGTCATTGTCGGTTCTGAAAAACTTTCGGATGAACAGGCCGCCCAGCTGTCCATGGATTTGTCCAAAAAGATTCAGAATGAGATGACTTATCCCGGTCAGATCAAGATTACCGTCGTCCGGGAAACCAGAGCCATCAATTACGCCAAATAACAGACAGAACCCTTATGGCGGGTGTTATTCTGATTTGTTTCGTCGTTTATACGTTGTTGTTGTTTGCCATTATGTATGTTACATCGCGTAAGGCAGGCAACAACGCGTTTTATACCGGCAACCGCCAGTCTCCTTGGTTTGTGGTCGCTTATGGAATGATAGGTGCATCTCTTTCGGGGGTAACCTTCATGTCCGTCCCGGGAAGCGTGTACACGGGTCAGTTTACCTATCTGCCCCTGGTGCTCGGGTATGTGGTCGGGTATGTGGTCATTGCTTTTCTGCTGCTTCCCCTGTATTATCGTCTGAACCTGACCTCCATATACGGATACCTCGCGAATCGGTATGGGGCTGCTTCCCAAAAGACCGGTTCGTTTTTTTTCATACTTTCCCGCCTCATGGGCTCAGCCTTGAGAATGTATCTGGTGGTTTTTGTCCTGTATGAGTTTGTATTCAAGGACTGGGGCATTCCCTTCTGGGTGCCGGCGCTGATTTTTATTCTGATTATATTGGCTTATACCTTCAAGGGTGGCATCAAAACCGTTGTGTGGACGGATACCCTGCAAACTACTTTCCTGCTGCTGTCGGCTGCAGTGACCATGGTCTGCATAATGAAAAGCCTGCATTTTTCATTGAGTGATTTGCTGGAGGCCTCTGCGCAGGCCGGATATACCAAAATGTTCGAAACGGACTGGAGCCATCCCCGCTTTTTTGTAAAACAATTGTGCAGCGGGGCCTTTATCACTATTGCCATGACAGGTCTAGATCAGGATATGATGCAGAAAAATCTGAGTTGCCGCAGTTTGAAGGATGCACAGAAAAATGTGTTGAGTTCGTCCGTGCTTTTCGTGCTGGTGAACATCCTTTTTCTCTGTTTGGGAGCTTCTCTGGTCTGTTATGCGGAGCAAAGCGGTTTTGCCTTGCCGGTCGATGCTTCCGGAGCCGTGGTCAACGACAAGATTTTTCCGACTATAGCCTTTTCTTTCAGTAAAGTCACTGCCGTGGTTTTTGTGATCGGTCTGGTTGCCGCAGGCTATTCCAGTGCAGACGGCACATTGACCGCCCTGACGACCACCTTTTGCTTTGATTTTCTGCATTTTGACACCTTACAGCAGCCAGAGGAACGGAAAATCCGTATCAGAAAAGGAGTCCACATCGGTTTTGCCTTGCTCTATCTGCTGATTATCATTCTGTTCAAGCCTTTCCACAAGGATTCTCTGATCAATACGGTGTTTGCCGTTGCCGGATACACCTACGGCCCTCTTTTGGGCATGTTCGCCTTTGGTTTGTTTACGGAACGCAGCATAGAAAAGGAGTGGCTGGTTCCTGTTTTTGCCGTGCTCTGTCCGGTGCTCTGTTTCTTGTTGGATCATTATTCCAAGGTGCTGTTCAGAGGGTATGAATTCGGTTTTGAACTGTTGCTGCTGAACGGTCTGCTGATGTTCTGTTTCTTGTGGCTGTTGAGCCGGAAAAAGGAAAAATCTATTGAGTATTTCAAAAAACAAAAACAATCATAAGATGAAAAAATCCAGTTTTTTAGCAATGTTGATGATTTTGGCACTGTCCGTGTCGCTGCCGGCACAGTCGAGAGTAAATCCGGGACATTCTGCCTCCAAATGGCATAGTATCGTCATACAGACTTCCGGTACCTGTCAGCGCAGCAAGGAAATCATAGAATCCGGTCTCTCCAAAGAGGAAGGGGTAAAAAGTGTCAATTATGATTTGGCCAGTGCAAAAGTCAAGGTGGTGTACAACAATGTGAAAACCAATCCGGCCAAACTTCGGAAAGCTATCAATCAGTTGGGCTTCGATGCTGACAATCAGAGAGTTGGTAAAACATCCTGTTCCTCTTGCGCTCACGCTTGCGGACACGCTCCGGCTGCACAATGCGGGGAACAACATCCTCAACCTCGGAATGCTTCGTCCGCCCATCCGTCCGGACAGCCTCAAGCCCGGAAGGCGGTTCCCGCAAAGCCGGAAGGTAAGCCTGTGTCCGTCCGTCCTTCTCAGGCTCAGGGCAAGAAATAGCAGGAAGGAGGTTTCTTTGCGCAAACCGCTCCTCATATTGTCTTTGTTCTTATGGCTTTCTGCTGAATCTGTAGCCGTATCGAATGATTCACTCCGGTCGGTCGCAATCCGGCAGTTGGATAGTCTTTTCCGGGAATTGACGGAAGTCCGTCATTTCAACGGCAGTATGCTAGTGGCCGACGATTCCGGTATAGTGTACCAGAATTTCAGCGGTTATGCCCGTTTAGGAGGCCGACAACTTCTGCAACCTCATTCACAATTTGAAGTAGCTTCGATATCAAAGCAGTTTACTGCGGTTTCCATACTGATGCTTTCAGAGGAAGGTTTGCTTGATCTGGATGATTCCGTGAAACGTTTTTTTCCGGATTTTCCATACAGCGGAGTCAGTATCCGACATTTACTGTGTCATCGCTCGGGTTTGCCGGATTATCTGGAATTTGCCCCGGAATATTTTCAGGGAGAGGGATATATGAACAACCGGGACCTGATGGAAATGATGGTTGAGCATCAGCCCGTTCCGGAATTTCCGCCAGATACCCGTTTCAGCTACAGCAACACAGGTTATGCCGTGCTGGCATCCATAGTGGAAAAGGTGTCCGGACAATCCTTTGTGGATTTTGTAAACCGTCGCATTTTCGAGCCCCTGCAGATGTCGGATACGTATTTTTATGCCGAGGGCTGCCGTGTGGCTGTAAACTATACCATCGGTCATTACAAAAACCGCAAGCCTTACATCCGTGATGCTTTGTCCGGTGTGGTGGGCGACAAGGGCGTGATGACTACCGCTGCGGATCTGTACCGCTGGTTTTTTCATATCCGCAGCCTGATAGGGGATTCTACTTTGCAGCAGGCATGGTCGCCCCAAAACGGGGATATGGACTCCTGTTCCAATTACGGTTTCGGTTGGCGCCTTTCCTGCGATGAGCATCAGAGACGGCTGGTTTATCACGGCGGCTTGTGGAACGGTTATAATTCCCTGTTGCTATACCGTCCGTACGATCATGTTTTCATGGTGTTTTTGAGCAATTGGGTCAATGGCTCCTTCCATCATCGCAGCGATGTCGTTTTGGACATCATGGAAAAAAACAGGGGAAGCAATTTTCAATATATTGAAAATTAAGTGAAAATAATATGAAAAAAATATTTTGGAGAATAGTATGATGGTATTCGAATAAGTTGTACTTTTGCATTTCCAAAATAGCGGGATGTGGCGCAGTTTGGTTAGCGCGCTTCGTTCGGGACGAAGAGGTCGCAAGTTCAAATCTTGTCATCCCGACCAATGGAAGGTTCCGTAGCTCAACTGGATAGAGCAATTGCCTTCTAAGCAATAGGTTATGCGTTCGAGTCGCATCGGAATCACCAATAATCCTACAAACCTCTTCGGTTTGTCAAAAATGAAAAAAATGGAAAATCGCGAGTCGGTTTTGTTTTATACGATTGCGCTTACGCAAGTTCCTTTGTTGGGGAAAGTGGCCTTGCAGCGGCTTTGTTCAGCCTTCGGTTCACCCAGAGCGGTCTTTGACGCTGCAGCATCCGGCCGTTCCGGAGACGGCTCCCCCTTATCGCCCTTGTTCGTGCGTCAGCTGCGGGAAAACAGGGACGCCGTATTCCGATTTGCCGAGCAGGAATTGCATCTGATCCGTCAGTACGGCATACGGACCTTCCTGAAAGGTGAGGCCTCTTATCCGTACCGGCTTTCCCATTGTCCCGATGCACCTCTGGTGCTGTACGGATTCGGGCAACTTCCAATCAACAGCCCCCGCATGTTGGCTGTAGTGGGGTCCCGCGTGGCAACGGCCTACGGACAATCGGTTACGCAACAGCTGGTCGCCGGTTTGGCTTCATACCATCCGGTAGTGGTCAGTGGTCTGGCCTACGGTGTGGATACCGTTGCTCATGAGGAGGCCTTGCATCAGCATCTGCCTACCGTGGCGGTGCTGGGGCACGGCCTGAAAACGATTTATCCGGCATCCAACCGGCGCTGTTTTGAACAGATGCTGTCCGATGGCGGTGTCCTGAGTGAGTATCCGTACGAAGTACCTCCCATTGGTCGGAATTTTCCGCCCCGCAACCGGATCATTGCGGGTTTGTCGGATGCGGTTGTTGTCGTGGAGGCCAAACGGAAGAGCGGAGCTTTGATTACAGCCAATCTCGGATTCTCCTACAATAGGGATGTATTTGCCTTTCCCGGACGCTCTGTCGACCAACTTTCAGAGGGGTGCAATATGCTCATACGCAGCAATAAGGCGGCCTTGGTTCTCTCAGCCGAAGATGTGGCTGTCTCTCTGCAGTGGGATTCTGTAGGGACGGTTTCCGGAAGAGCCCTGACCATTCCGTTCGATTTGTCGGAAAACGAACAGAAAATATACAATTTAGTTCAACAATTGGCTGTACCGGATGCGGACACATTGGCAGAAGAGAGCGGCTTTACCGTGTCCGAACTCAGTTCCATACTTTTGTCATTAGAGTGTAAGGATTTGATTTGTAGTATATCAGGAATGAAATACAGACTGAAATAATTTCAATGATTTTTTTTCCTTCTTTCAACAAATCGTATTGAAAAAAGATGTACTTTTGCATATCCAAAAACGGTACCGTGGCCGAGTGGCTTAGGCACCGGTCTGCAAAACCGGGCACAGCGGTTCGACTCCGCTCGGTACCTCTACGGGATAGAGGGAGGTGGCTGGAAAAGTTATTTCCCTCTTCTTGCATGATTTAGAGGATGAAATATAAACTGCCATGTCGGTCTTGAGGCGTGTTTTCTGTGCAATGATTCTGTTCTTCGGTGTGTGTCTGTATGCCGAAGGGCAGGTGTGTTTGTATCCGGACGAAAATGTGTTACAGATGATGGAAAAACACAAGTCGTTCAATGTCACTATGGACGGAAAGTCGAGCGGATACAGAGTGCAGATTTTCTTTTCATCAGGCAACAATTCCCGTGAGCAGGCTTATAAGGTCAAGAATGAGTTTTCACTCATTTATCCCAAGACCAATGCTTATGTGACTTTCAAGGAACCTAATTTCCGGGTTCGCGTCGGTGATTTTCGTACACGCGCCGAAGCGGTCGGATTCCTGAAGGAGATTGAAGCGTCCTTTCCTCAGTGTTTCGTGGTCAAGGACGATATTTCCTATGTAAGACACGAATACAGTACTCAGATGGAGGACGAGTGAAAAACAATGCAATGAGAATAACAAAAACAAAATAATTTAATTTTTCAAGTATGAAGACGCTAAAATACATGTCAGTATGTCTGTTGGTCTGCGCTTTATTCGCCGGATGCGGGCTCAACAAGATGGTGAAAAAACAAAATTCGGTTACCTACACGGTCACTCCGAATCCCATGGAAGTCTATGCCGGTAAGATGAATATTGAAGTTCAAGGGACCTTCCCTCCGAAATATTTCCGCAAGAAGGCCACGATGACAGTTGTCCCTACTATCCAGGCCGAAAACGGAAGCACGGTCAGTCTTACTCCGATTAATCTGAAGGGTGAAAAGGCTGAAGGTGACGGCAAGGTGATTTCCTACAAGAACGGAGGTTCCTTCTCTGTGAAACAGGAAGTTCCTTACAATCCGGCTTATGAAAACTGCACCCTGGTCGGAAACAGCACCGCTTACCTGAAATCCAAACAGGCAGATTTCGATACCGTCCCTATGGCCATCGGAACTATTGTGACCGCGGATCGCGTTGCCTGCACCCCGAATCTGACGGAAGCCGGCGGAAAGAGCGGAAAGAGTGATCTGATGATTTCCGATCACAATTACAATGGACCTAAAACCATTGAAAAATCAGCTGCCATTTATTTCGAACTCAACAAGGACAATTTGAACATGAATCTTTCACAGAACAAGGATTCCAAGAGCAAAGAGGCTTTGAGTGCCATCATGCCGACTGTCTCCAAGTATAATGTGAAGGAAGTTTCCGTCACCGGATGGGCTTCTCCTGAAGGCGAATTGAAACGCAATTCCGAATTGGCCTCCAATCGTTCCAAAGTAGGTGAGAAGTGGTTCCGGAACGAATATGACAAGTACATCAAGGACGAAGCCAAAAAACAGAAAGTGAAAGCCAGCACCCTCAAAAAGGACATCAAGGTGAATGCCTCCGATAAAGGCGAGGATTGGGACGGTTTCATTGCCGCTGTCAATGCTTCCAATATTAAGGATAAAGATCAGATTGTCAATGTGATCAAATCGCAGTCCGATCCCGATCAGCGCGAACAGCAGATCCGCAATATGATTGCCATGTACGATGAACTGGACAACAGCATTCTTCCGAATCTGCGCCGTGCCGTCATTACGGCTGTGTGCGAAGAGGAAAAGATGACGGACGAACAGATTTCCGATCTTGCTGTCAACCATCCCGACACTTTGAACGCTAACGAGTTGCTTTATGCTGCTTCCATGGCCAAGGATCTGAAGACCAAATCCGAAATTTACAAGAAAGTGATGGACACGTATCCCGATGATTTCAGAGGATACAACGATCTCGCTTGCGTAAAGATTGCTCTTGGTCAGAGCAATGAGGCCCAGAAATTGTTGGAAAAAGCCAACGAAATAGCTCCGAAAGAAGGACTTGTCTTGAATAATCTCGGCGTGCTTGCCCTGATGAATGGAGATTTCAAAGCAGCTGCTTCCTATTTTGACGAAGCTTCCAAAGCCGGTGTGGATGCCAGTTACAATCAGGGTATCATCGCTATGAAGAACGGAGATTACGCTGCCGCTTCGCAGAACATGAAGAATGTGAAATGTGATTACAATGTGGCTCTGAATTATGTGGCCACAAAGAATTTCGCTGCCGCCAAGGAGGCTCTGGACTGTGTCAGCAACAAAACAGCTGAAGAATACTATCTGCTGGCCGTCGTTGGTGCCCGCATCAATGATGCCGATTTGCTGTACAGGAACCTGAAAGAAGCCTGCAAAGCCAATGCCGACCTCAAGACCCGTGCCGCAAAGGACGTTGAATTCTACAACTACAGAGATACGGATGATTTCAAATCCGCTATAAAATAATCTGCAATGAACATTACATTGAAAAGGGTGGCCTCGGCGCCGCCCTTTTCTTTTATCTGTTGTTTTATGGAAAAACAAAGGCACAGGTTGGTACGTTTCCTGTTGAAAAACGTGTTTCGCTTTCAGGTGGATTATACGGTGGAGCCGGAAGCTCGGAAATGCGTGATGACTTTTGCCCCGCACACCAGTATGTGGGACTTTGTAATCGGTAAATTGGTCATGATCGCCATGGATTTGAATTCCAAAACGATGATCAAAAAAGAATTGTTTTTCTTCCCTCTGAAATATCTGCTCCAATCCTTGGGCGGAGTTCCTGTGGACAGAAAGCATGCTCTTCGTTTGCCGCAGCAGATGGCCGAACTGTTGGGCCGGTCTGAAGAAATGGCTCTGCTGATTTCACCGGAAGGCACACGCAAACTGGTCAGGCAGTGGAAGAGGGGGTTTTATTATATTGCCTGTGAAGCGAATGTTCCGATTTATCTGTCCTATATTGACTGGGGTACAAGAAGGGCTGGAATAGGTCCCAAATTGATTCCTACCGGTGATTATGCGGCCGATATGGTCTTTATCGAATCTTTTTACAGAGGCATGAAGGGCCGGCATGTCGGTCTGTTCAATCTCGAATCCTGATATGGCTGTCCGAAACAAAAAAATAGGCCTGTGGCGGTGCATGGGGAGTATGGTGGGTCAGGTGTGCATTTTCCTGATCCGGTGTTACCGGCGGTTTATTTCTCCGTGGTTTCCGGGAACCTGTCGATATACTCCCTCCTGTTCAGCATACGGCATTGAGGCTATTCGCAAATACGGCCCCGTAAAAGGAGGGTGGATGACTTTGAAACGCATCCTTTCTTGCCGGCCCGGTGGGGGGAGTGGATACGATCCCGTGCCTTGAATCCATTTTCGAAGGAAGTGGTTTTTTATCCTGAAGCAGAGTGAATGAAAATACCATGCAGGTATTCGGAAGAATGATCCGGAAACCTGCATTTTTTTTTCAAAACAGAGGAAAGATATAGCTATTTTGACTATCTTTGCGCGTTTTAAAATAAACCTATAGTAATCAATTAAAAAAAACTATAAACATGGACAAAATTAAATCATTAGCAGATCTGAAAAAGAAAAGGGAAGATCTCCGGGCGAATTTGAGTCTTCGCGAACGCGGCGACAATATGGAAAACCTGGTGCAAATCAAAGTGGCTATGGCAACCTGTGGCATTGCAGCTGGAGCCAAGCAGTTGATGGATTTTCTTATCGAGGATTTAGATAAGAAAAAAGTAGAAGCCGTCGTCATGCAGACCGGTTGCATGGGCTATTGTTCTGAAGAACCTACCATCGAAGTGAAAAAGCCGGGACAGGACGCTGTCGTATTCGGTCATGTCGATGCAAAGAAAGCCGGAGAAATTGTGGACAAGTACATTCTCAGAAATGAGTTGGTAGATGGAATTATTAAAAAATAGTAAATAAGGAGGTTAACTATGGCACATTATAAGTATCATATACTCTGCTGCGGCGGTACGGGTTGCAAGTCGTCCCAAAGCGGTGAAATCGTAAATAATCTGAAACAGATTCTGGCAGAAAAGAATCTTAACGATGACGTTCAAGTGATTACCGCAGGTTGCTTTGGCTTCTGTGAAAAAGGACCGATTGTGAAGATTTTGCCGGATAACACTTTCTATACTCAGGTCAAACCTGAAGATGCCCGTGAAATCATCGAAGAACACATTGTCAAAGGCCGTAAGGTTTCCCGTCTGTTGTATGTAAACCCTGAAAACAAGGAACACATCTCCGATTCCAAACACATGGGATTCTACAAGAAACAGATGCGTATTGCTTTGCGTAACTGCGGTTTCATCAATCCTGAAAACATTGACGAATACATTGCCCGTGACGGTTATTCCGCTTTGGCAAAGGTTTTGGAACAGAATGACCCGGAAGCTACCATTGAAGATATCAAGAAATCCGGTCTTCGCGGACGTGGCGGTGCCGGTTTCCCGACGGGTGTAAAATGGAGTCTTTGCCGTCCGAACAAAGCTGATCAGAAATACATGATCTGCAATGCTGACGAAGGAGACCCCGGTGCATTTATGGACCGTTCCATTCTGGAAGGTGACCCTCATACCGTGATAGAAGCCATGGCTATCGGTGGTTTCTGTATCGGAGCCACCAAGGGTTTGATTTACATCCGTGCAGAATATCCTCTGGCTATCCACCGTTTGCAGATTGCTATCCAACAGGCTCGCGAATACGGTTTGCTGGGTAAGGATATTTTCGGAACCGGTTTTGATTTCGATGTGGAACTGAGATACGGTGCCGGCGCATTCGTATGCGGTGAAGAAACGGCTCTGATTCATTCCATGGAAGGTCAGCGTGGTGAACCCACCTTCAAACCTCCATTCCCTGCAGTTGAAGGTTATCTGAAAAAACCGTCCAACGTGAACAACGTGGAAACCCTGGCCAATATCCCTGTGATTATCAACAAAGGTTGGGAATGGTTCTCCTCCATCGGTACGGAAAAATCCAAAGGTACGAAAGTGTTCGCTTTGGCCGGACAGATCAACAACGTCGGTCTGATTGAAGTTCCCATGGGAACCACCCTGCGTGAAATTATTTATGAAATCGGTGGCGGTATCAAAGGCGGAAAGAAATTCAAAGCCGTTCAGACCGGTGGTCCTTCCGGCGGTTGCCTGACGGAAAAGTTCCTTGACACGCCTATTGATTATGAAAACCTGGTGGCCGCCGGTTCCATGATGGGTTCCGGAGGTATGATCGTCATGGACGAAACATCCTGCATGGTTTCCGTGGCCAAGTTCTATCTGGACTTCACCGTGGAAGAATCCTGCGGCAAATGTTCTCCCTGCCGTATCGGTAACAAACGTCTTTGCGAAATTCTGGACAAGATCACCAAAGGCAACGGTACCATGGAAGACCTCGAAGAATTGAGAAACCTGAGCAAGGTCATCAAAGACACTGCACTTTGCGGTCTGGGTCAGACTTCCCCGAATCCTGTGCTGTCCACTATTGACAATTTCTGGGATGAATATGTCGCTCACGTAGTGGATAAGAAATGTCCTGCCGGTCAGTGCAAAGCTCTGAAACAGTATGTTATCGATCCTGAAAAGTGCAAAGGCTGCACGGCTTGTGCAAGAAATTGCCCGGTCGGCGCTATTCACGGCACCGTCAAGAACCCGCACGAAATCGATCAGTCTGTCTGTATCAAGTGCGGTACCTGCATCGAAAAATGTAAATTTAACGCAATTAGCATCAAATAGAAAGGGATATACAATGGATTTAATCAAGTTAACGATAGATAATAGAGAAGTTGAAGTGCCGAGAGGTACTACTATTCTGAAAGCTGCTCAAGGTATGGGTATTGATATCCCTACTTTGTGTCATTTTGAATTGAAAGGTCTTGGCGTTCACAATAAACCGGGTAGTTGCCGTATTTGTGTCGTGGAAGTTGCCGGACGCCGTAACCTGGCTCCTGCCTGCGTTACCGAATGCATGCCTGACATGGTGGTGAAAACCAATTCTCTCCGTGTTATCAATGCCCGTCGCACTGTGCTGGAACTGATTCTCAGCGACCATCCCAATGATTGCTTGAAGTGCGCCAAGAGCGGCAATTGCGAACTTCAGGATCTGGCCATCCGTTTCGGTATCCGTCAGAACCCGTTCGACAAAGGCGAACAGTCCCAGTATCAGATTGAAGTTTCTCCTTCCATCGTCCGTGACATGAACAAGTGCGTCATGTGCCGCCGTTGCGAAACCATGTGCAACGAAATCCAGACTGTGGGAGCACTTTCCGCTATCAACCGTGGTTTCCCGGCCGTGGTGTCCACCGCTTTCGAGGAAAACCTGCTCAAATCTCCCTGCGTATTCTGCGGTCAGTGCGTCGCCGTTTGCCCTGTGGGTGCTTTGACGGAAGTGGACAACACCGGAAAGATTATCCGCGACCTCAACGATCCTACCAAGAAGACCGTCGTCCAAGTGGCTCCCGCCGTGCGTGTTGCTCTCGGTGAAGAATTCGGCATGGAACCGGGTTCCATCGTAACCGGCAAGCTCACCGCAGCCTTGAAGGCCATCGGTTTCGACTACGTATTCGATACAGATTGGAGCGCTGACTTGACCATCATGGAAGAAGGTACCGAACTCATCGGCCGTCTGACCAGTTACCTGAACGGTGACAAGAATGTCAAGATTCCGTTGATGACCTCCTGCTGCCCGGCATGGGTGAACTTCTTCGAAAAACATTTCCCGCAGCTGAGAGAATATCCTTCCACCGCAAAATCTCCTCAACAGATGTTCGGTGCCATCGCAAAGAGTTATTTTGCAGAAAAGATCAACTGCAAGCGCGAAGACATGATCAGCGTTTCCGTGATGCCTTGCGTGGCCAAGAAGTTTGAATGCGGCCGTGAAGAAATGGGTGTCAACAGCAATCCGGATGTGGATTACTCCATTACCACCCGCGAACTGGCCCGTCTGATCAAATTGTACAACATTGATTTCACCAAGCTGGAAGATGCTGAATTCGACAGCCCGCTCGGTCAATCCACGGGAGCCGCCGTTATCTTCGGTGCCACCGGTGGTGTGATGGAAGCTGCTGTACGTACCGCTTACGAAGTCATTACCGGAAGCACGCTTCCCAAGATTGATTTTGAAGAGCTCCGTGGTCTGGACGGCATCAAGGAAGCTACCATCCATGTAAAAGACGGTCTGGATTTGAATCTGGCCATCGTTTACGGTCTGGGTAATGCCCGCAAGATGCTCGAACTTATTGAAAAGGGTGAATGCAAGTACCACGCAATCGAAGTCATGGCATGTCCTGGCGGTTGTATTGACGGTGCCGGTCAACCTTATCACCACGGTGATTCCAGTCTCGTCAAAGCCCGTTGGGAAGCCACATACAGAGCTGACCGCGAACTTCCGATCCGTAAATCTCATGAAAATCCGTCTATCCAGGCTATCTACAAAGAATTCCTGGGCGAACCTTGCAGCCACAAATCACACGAATTGTTGCATACGCATTATTTCGACAAACAGACGACTGTTGAAGAAAAATAATTAACAAGAAAAATTTTAAGATCTATGGATAAAATCGTTGTAAAATTAAATAAAGATGTCAGAAATAAAATTATTGAAATCTGCAATAGTTTCAATAATCAGCCTGGCGAATTGATCAATGTATTGCATCAGACGCAGGATTATCTCGGTTATCTTCCTGCAGAAGTACAGGAACTGATAGCAGAACAGTTGAATGTTCCTACGTCCAAGGTTTATGGTGTGGTATCCTTCTACTCCTTCTTCACTATGACTCCGAAGGGTAAATATTCCATTTCCGTGTGCTTGGGTACTGCCTGCTATGTCCGTGGTGCTGAAAAGGTATTGGATGCCTTTAAGAAAGAACTCGGACTGGAAGTCGGTCAGACCTCCGAGGACGGTCTGTTCTCTCTTACCTGCCTGCGTTGTGTTGGTGCCTGCGGTCTGGCTCCTGTTGCCATGGTCGGTGACAAGGTGTACGGCCGTCTGACTCCTGCCGATGTCAAAGGCATTGTGCAAGAATACAGAGACAAAGAAGGTCTGAAATAATTCAGATATACCAATGTGAAAGGGCGCTCATAGAGCGCCCTTTTTTTTTGTTTTCTGACTATTGGCCTATGCTTTCTGCTTGGTTAAGATTTTTTTTATTTTTTTAAATACATAGTATATATTCTGTTTATTTGTATATTTGCAGACACAAAAAGCAGACAACCCATAAAAACAAACAGTCATGCAAACCTTCAAAACAGGCAAATCCGTACTGCTGACCCTCATCTTATTCTCCGCATCCTTCTGCTTCGCGCTGTATGCAGTCAGGGGCACGGTCTATCCCGGCCGTACG
>JAZLLH010000048.1:0-31579 GCA_045598025.1 Bacteroidales bacterium
AATCAGGAGCAAACCGGCGGGCATATCAGCGACTATCAATGGCAGTTTGACAACTACTAGTTCTGCTCCGGTAGAGGCTACGCTTACAGAGCATGAGTACAATCTCTTGGTGGGTGAAGGATGTGCATTCTTGCCGGCTACGGGATACCGTCATCGGTACACTAACCCTAAAAGTCATGTTATGTCGACATATGTAAATAAACCGGAAAATGCAGGTCGCGTCATGGGTGTTAATACAGATTTCTTCTATTGGTCTGCATCGTTCAGCTCAGACCAATGCACAGCCGGTACGGGACCTCAAACAGCTTCCTGTTACCCTTCATCGTGGCCCACGTGGAATAGTAGCAGATGGTATGGCGGTGCCGTGCGTCTGGTGCAGGATGTGGAGAAACCTGCTTCGAATTAACCTGTCGTATATATATGCCATAACCGGAAAGGGGCGCCATTCGGCGCCCCTTTCCTATTTAAGTACAGAAAAATAAAGTCCGGACATCCGCATGATAACCGGATGAAAATGAAGATCCGGACGGATGTGCGTCATGTAAATTTCGGTTTGCGTTTTTCCAGGAAGGCCTGCATGCCTTCCTTCTGGTCTCTTTCAGCAAAACATTGGGAAAAATATTTGTTTTCCAAGGCAATCGCCTCTGAAACGGACAAATCAGCCCCTTCCTGTATGCTGTGTTTGGCATAACGGACAGCCGGACGGCTGTTTCCCCGGATGCGACGGGCCCAATTCAGGGCTTCCTCCATCAGTTGCTCAGGCGCACAGACTGCATTGACCAGTCCCATGCGATAGGCTTGGGCAGCATCAATATTTTTACCCGTGTAAATCAATTCTTTGGCAAATGCCGGCCCTACAATGCGTGTCAGACGGACCGTGCCGGAAAAACCGGGAATGATTCCCAAACCGACTTCCGGCTGTCCGAAACGGGCCTTTTCCGAAGCCAGACGGAGATCACAGGCCATGGCCAGTTCACAGCCGCCGCCGAGCGCAAAACCGTTCACCACAGCGATAACAGGAATTTCCAGATCTTCAATACGTTTGAAAACAGCAGCACCCAATCGGGCAAATTCCAAGGCTCCGGCTTCGTCCAGTCCGCACATTTCTGAAATATCTGCACCGGCCACAAAGGATTTCTCCCCATCACCGGTAATCATCAGCACCCTGACTTCAGAAGGAAGTTCGTCCAAAAAACGGTTCAACTCCTTCAGAATGGACGAATTCAAAGCATTCAGCGACTTGGGAGCCGAAATAGTCAACAAGCAGATGCCCTCTTCGGGAGCATCTGCTTTTAAGTACACAAAATCACTCATACTCTATGATTTGAGGATTAGCACATCGGTTTCAGATCCGGAGACACGATCAGGCGGGCATCGGTAGCAGCCTGCACTTCTTCCACCGTGAATTCGGGATTGATTTCCTTCAAAACGATGCCTTCCGGAGTAATGTCCATCACACCCATTTCGGTGATGATCATATTGACCTGTCCGGCAGCAGTCAGAGGGAGCGTGCATTCTTTCAATATTTTGGGACTTCCTTTTTGGGTGTGTTCCATGGCGAGAATCACTTTTTTGGCACCCACTACCAAGTCCATGGCACCGCCCATGCCAGGAGCCATCTTTCCGGGGATGATCCAGTTGGCCAGGTTGCCTTTTTCGTCCACCTGCAAAGCACCTAGCACGGACACATTGACATGACCGCCGCGGATAATGGCAAACGAAGTGGCAGAATCAAAAGTGCAAGCACCCGGATTCAGGGTAATGTATCCTCCGCCGGCATTGATCAGGTTTTTATCTTCTTCACCTTCGGCAGGAGCCACGCCCATGCCCATGGCACCGTTTTCAGTCTGCAGGGTCACGGTCACGCCTTCCGGCAGATAATTCGGAATCAGGGTCGGAAGACCAATTCCCAAATTGACGACATCGCCGTCTTTCAATTCGAGGGCAGCGCGTTTGGCTATCACCTCTCTGATTTGATTCTTGTCCATCATAACTATTTGTATTATATGTTTTTATTTATCGATAAAAAATTTAAATTCGGATTCGCAAATATACGCAATTTTTGAATTTCATTTTCCGCAGGGAAAAAATTCTTACATACGTACATTCCGTTTTACCATTTCCTGCACGATGAAGGAAATGACATCGTCGGCATAGGTATTCATACCAAAACCGGCATCGTACCCCAGTTCCTTGGCCAATTCATGGGTGATGCGTGCTCCGCCGCAAACCAGAATCATTTTGTCACGGAGTCCTTCGGCTTCCATCAGTTCGACCAGGTTCGTCAGGTTCTTGATATGAACGTCCTTCTGCGTTACCGTTTGGGAAACAATCAGTGCATCGGCATGAAGTTCCAGTCCCTTGGCAATGAATTCCTCGTTGGGGACCTGCGAACCCAGGTTGTAGGCCTCCACCATCTCGTAGCGCTCCAAGCCGTAGTGACCGGCATAACCCTTCATGTTCATGATGGCGTCAATACCCACCGTATGGGCATCCGTCCCGGTACTGGCTCCTACTACAACCACTTTACGGCCGATATGTTCTTTGATGTATCCATCCGTTTCATACATATCCATGGTCGACGATTCCACCTTCGGCACATAGATGCTCTGGTAATCCACCGTATGCGTAGCACTGCCATAACAGTTGAAAAAAGTAAAACCGGGAGTCAGCTCTTTATAAAAAACCACTTGGGGATTCTCCATGCCCATTTGGCGAATCAGTTGTTTGGCAGCTTCTACCGCCTCGGCACCACAGGGCACCGGTAAAGTGAAACTCAACTGCACTTTTCCATCATTCATAGTATCCCCATAGGGTTTGACTTTCGTTAAATCCAAGGTTTTGTCAAAATCCTTGGCTTCCATGGAATACAATCCTTCGCTCATTCTTGTATATTTTTAATTATTTGATTATTTATTTTGAATTGAACCTGAAATCACCAAACAAAGAACAGAACCTACTTCTTCCCTTTCATCAGTTCGACAAACGGGTTCAGGTAGTTTTCACTCTTCATGGTGACGCCTTCCAGGCCCTTGCCTCCGTTCTTCGGACGTTTCACATCGCCGAAAATACCTTTTTCAAGAGCCGTAAACAGACCTTCTCTGTTGATTTCTTCCAACAGTCCGATGGTCTTACCCAACACCTCTTTTGCACGGCGGCGGCAGATACCGTCTTCAGCGAACTGCATTTCCTCACCTATGCTGCGCATGTTGTTGAAAATATACTTGGCATTTTCAATGGAAAGATAGCGGTCGCTCATGAAAGGCGTATGTATGGCTTCGGTCGGCATGCCGAGCAATTGAATGCCCTGATGTGTCCAAATGCCAATCATATTGAAAAGTGCATCCTGTATATGTCCGCGGAAAATATTGCCTGTCATGAATTTGGTGGGAGGCATGTATTTCAGCGTGGCTTTCGGGAAAATTTCGCGTGTCATCTGTGCCTGAGCCAGTTCGTAAAGGAAACCGTTTTCCAGCATGGGATCCATTTCGAAAGCGTGACCCAAGCCCATCTGTTCCTCTTTCAGTCCGGCCATCAGAGCGAGCTGCTCGTTGATGAGGTCAGAGGCCAGCACCGTATGCGCCGCCTCAACGGCATCGGCCGTAGTCAGGTAATTATCCTCACCCGTATTGATGATGACGCCAGCGAAACTATTGATAATACGAGACATATACTGATCTATCAGCGTGCGTTGCATGTTGATGTCGCGGAAAAGGATACCGTAAAGGGCGTCGTTCAGCATTACATCCAGCCCTTCAAAGGCACCCATAATGGCGATTTCGGGCATGCACAGACCTGAACAGTAATTGCAGAGACGGATGTAACGTCCCAGCTCCTCGCCTACCTTGTCCAATGCAGTCCGCATGATGCGGAAATTTTCCTGGGTAGCGAAGGTACCGCCAAAACCTTCGGTGGTTGCACCGTAAGGCACATAGTCGAGCAGACTTTGACCCGTGGTACGGATTACGGCAATGACATCGGCTCCTTGACGGGCACCGGCCTCAGCTTGCACCACATCTTCATAGATATTGCCGGTAGCAACGATGATGTAGAGATAGGGTTTCGGACCTTCTCCAATGGTATCCAGATAATGTTCCCTGCGACTGCGACGGGTACGGATGCGCGCCATGCTCTCGTCTATGACAGGCTGCAGGACTTCGGCTATCTGTTTCTGGTCTTTGGTCACGACCTTGGTGATATCGAGTTCGCCGGCAGCCACCTTCTCAGCAATCTGCTGTGGTTTCAATTTGGTCTGTATCATGGCATTTGCCATAAAAAACAGCACGCCTTCGTTCAGGACACCCTTGGCCTTGAGTTCATCTACCACCACATTGGGCAGGGGCACCTGATGGATATCCACTCCATCTACTCCCATCAGACGGCACAAGGTCCGCTCCACAGCGACAGTGGTATACTGATCCACGAATGACTGTACCTGTCCGGCAATATTCCGTGCCAGGCCGCGCGCGTACTCCACTTTCTCAAAATCTAATCCTAATTTGCTCTTTTGCATTGTAATATTTGTTAAGTAACTGTTCATAATTATACTACAAAATGAATCTTCTCATTTCGACAAGCTCAATGAGCTGCAAATCAGCTTGCTGATATCCTTCTCCAAGGGTGTGACGATGTCGAAGCAACGAATTGATGCCTTGTCATATCCCGACATAATAAAAAGTATGCCTATTAGAATAACAGCCCCCCATAAAACAAAATACCATATCATAATATAATTATTTGTATTTTAATTAGTTAATATATAGTTTTATACATATTCAAATATTTTATAATTTCAGCAATCTCCTTTCTTCCACACCTTCCAACACCTTCATCTGCTGGATGGCAATTTTATTCAGTTCGATTAATCTTTCCTTCTGCTCCATACCTCTATTAATAAAGACGGCATTCAGATTTTCCATATTCGAGAGGCAAATCAACTGGTTGATGTTGGCATAGTCGCGTATATTGCCTTTCAAATCAGGGTTTTCGTCGCGCCATTCTTTGGCCGTCATGCCAAACAGAGCCACATTCAGCACATCGGCTTCATTGGCATAAATCAAAGAACGATGATAAGCATCAATCTCTTCAGGCACAAGGTTTTCTTTTATCGCATCCGTATGAATATGGTAGTTTATCTTAGCCAACTCTCTCTTCACTGACCAACCGAATTGCTTTTGTTCTTCTTCCTTGAGGCGTTGGAAATCTTGAATCAAATAGACTTTAAACTCTGGACTAATCCACATGGCAAACTCAAAAGCAATATCTTTATGAGCGTATGTGCCACCATAACGGCCCGCCTTTGCTTGAAGTCCCACAGCATTGGTTCTGCTAACAAAATCCTTAACACTGATTTTGAAACTGTTAAGACCAGATTGATTTCTAATTATGGCGAATTCGCCATAATTAAAATTCGGATTATATACTTTTTCCCAAATGCCAATAAACTCCATAGTATTTCTGTTACGAAGCCAATCAGTTACAAAAAAATCTCCGTCCTTCGCTTTAATCATGTCTGTCAAACAGATATAATCATTGCTATTCACTTGAATAACAGATATTTCCGTATTTTGCACATAAATCTTTGCCATAACTAATTTCCCTTGCATTTATAAGTGGTCGAATTCGACCACTTTAAAACTTCCCTCGCCTTCGCAATCCATTCCGCATCCACGCCCAGATTTTCGGCAATGTGCAAGGCTTCGTGCGGCACTTCGCCTTCCTTTACCTCAACCAGCTGATAATCCATCTGTCCGTCGACAAAACCCTTCACGCGCAGGCGTTTCGAACTTGCCGACTCTATATCATAATGCGTGGTCAGGACGAGGCTCACATTTTTACCCGAAAGCAACTCTATCAAGGCTGTCACCAAGGCGGCGCCTTCCGTCGGGTTGGTGGTGCGGGCCGGCTCGTCAATCAGCGCCAGCACCCTTCCTTCTCTGCGTGATGCCTGAATCACAGCATCGATGTTTTTCATCTCTGCCGCAAACGATGACAGCCCTTTTTCCGTTGACTGCTCGTCGCCTATGCAGAAATATATCTCATCCTGTACACTCATCTCCGCCTCTGCCGCCGGTATGCCAAAACCGAATTGGAAAAGATATTGGCATAAAGTCAAAGTCTTTAAAACCACGGTTTTACCTCCCATATTAGCTCCCGTAACAAGGGTCGGCTGATGAGTAAAACAGATGTCAACCGGCTGATACCGTTTGCCTGCCGCCTCAAGCGACACCTTCACCTGAGGATGAAACAGCCCCCGATACGAGGTCATCCCCTGGGAAATACTTGGGAAAACCAATCCCCATTGTTTCATTTGCAAAGCTTTTGCCAGACAGATATCCAATTGGGCCAAAACCTGCTGCGCCCGTTCGATTTCCACCGCATAGGGACGAAGTTTTCTGCTCAGTTCCAAACGGATACGGTCTTCCATTTCGTTCGCCTGCAGCAGCAGTTCTTCCTGCATCCCGGCACTTTTTCGCATCTTCGCACGCAGTTCCTTCAAATCCTCTGAGTAGGAATCATAGATGTAAAAGGTCGCCATCTTCAGATCGTCAGGATCCAGGATGCCGATTACTTTCTGCAAGTCGGGTAATGTAATAACCTTATCCAGTCTCGTTTTTTGCAGACGATCCGAAATATCATCCGTCAACAGGGCAAGGTGCTTCACTTCGAAAAGTTCTATATCATCCAAAACGGCCGATTCGGCCAAATGCAGAATGGTGGTGCGGATATCTTTCAGGCCCTGCAGTTTTGACTGCAAGGTGCTACAGTAGGGCGCATTTCCCGATTCGGAAACAAAATCCCGGAATGCTTTCAGCACGGCATAGCACTCCTCAATCTCCGATGCGTTTTTCATCATCGGCATTTCCATCAGGCAACGGCGGCTCAAGCCTGACTGCAAGTCAAGCCGATCGAACACAAAGCGCAGCCCGCTAGGGGATTCTATGACATCTTTCCACTGCATAAATAACTTTTTTTCACATCGTATACGGGTAAGTGCAGCGTCTCCGACAAAGTATCGCAAAGCAATTGCGAATCCAATACATAACCGCTGGGCGAAATCGGATTGACACAGACGGCTATCAACTTGCTTTTTTGCAGCACACGAAGCGTCCCGCCCGAATGACAGAATTGCCTCAACGCCTGCTGCGAAGCGAAAATCTTCGTAAAGTCACGGACAACGAGTTCAACGCCTTTCAGTTGACTGTTCAGCCTGACTTTTTCAAGAAAACCGTCAACCAAAGCTCCGGAGACAAACAAGGTAGCGCAATGCTCCATCCCTTCGAAATGAATTTCCTTCGACAAAGAGGAAAGCGTATTCAAATCATGGAGATGGCCCTCTCTGTCCACTGCCCAAAGGCCTTTTTCAATGGGCAAAAGCAGGTTCCGATTCCTTTGGCTGGTGACATCTAAATTAATAAGGTCTACCACGAACGCCGTTTTCTGAACCAAGGTCTGCATGTTTGCCGAACAGGCCGCGCCCGTCGAAAGAATCATCGACTCACTTACGGCCGGCGATGCGGAACTCAATCTGGACAAGGCTCCGTCAACAATCACCAGATCTATGCCATACTGCCGCATTTTCTCCATCCAGCGGCGCAGGCTTGCCCCCGTAGACGGACCGGATAACAGAACCTTGCCCCTTGTCAGTGCTTTTGCTGTAACCACCCGACCCAGCGAGGTATTCACATCGCTGACGTCAATCAGTTCGGAGAGCAGTCTACGCTGCCGGTAATGCATCTCGGAGGTGCCGAAATACATACCTTCGCGCAAATAGATTTCCGGCTTGGCGGTACGGGTCACCTGATCGACACTCTCCCCATCTATACCTATGGACGTTACGGCTACACGCTTTCTGTCCAAAGGAAGATGTTCGAGAACATATTTCAGACACTCGGTCTTGCCCGTGTTTTTCTCCAATCCGACGATGGATAAACTGCTGTAGTTCAATATTTCGTCAATGAAAGACATGCCTTTATCCATCCTCAGCGCTCCAGCTTTCTTCTCTCCAATGATTATCTGCGCTGTTCGTTGCGTTCGTGACGCTTCAAAGCCGAGGGTTCAATATTCATTCTTTCTCCTTCGAGCAGTGAAATGACACCATCCACCGCCTGTCCGGCTTCCACTTGAGCTTTCGTCTTTGCCGCTTCGCACGTAGCACAGTGACAATCGTTGTGATATTCTTCAGGTTCCGTATAGGTCGTAATGACGCCTTCGAAATTTCTCAAGACCACCTTGCCGGGAGCTTGCGAAATGATATACTGAGGCATGACCGGAGTCTTGCCGCCACCACCGGGAGCATCGACGACAAAGGTCGGAATGCAGAAACCGGAGGTATGGCCACGAAGACCTTCTATGATTTCTATACCCTTGGAAACAGGCGTGCGGAAATGTTCCAGACCCATGGAAAGGTCGCACTGATAGATATAGTACGGACGCACACGCATCTTTACCAATTCGTGGACGAGGTCCTTCATGACATGAACGCAGTCGTTGACGCCGCGGAGCAACACGCTCTGATTGCCTAAGGGAATACCGGCATTGGCCAGCATTTCACAGGCACGCTTTGACTCTGCCGTCACCTCGTTCGGATGGTTGAAATGGGTGTTGATCCAGACCGGATGGTATTTTTTCAGCATATCGCAAAGTTCGGGAGTGATACGCTGCGGACAAACCACAGGCGTACGGGTTCCCAAACGGACGATTTCGACATGCGGAATCTGACGCAGACGGGAAATGATGTATTCCAGTTTCTTGTCACTGACCATCAAAGCATCCCCGCCTGACAGCAATACGTCGCGGACGCATTTCGTCTTTTCGATGTATTCCAATGCCTTTTCTATACGGTCAGGACCGCATTCATTGTCGGTCTGACCTGCAAAACGGCGACGCGTACAGTGACGGCAATACATGGAGCACATATCGGTAATGAGAAACAGCACTCTGTCCGGATAACGGTGCGTCAGACCGGGAACCGGTGAATCCTCATCTTCGTGCAAGGGGTCAAGCAGATCAGCCTGGGCCTGATGGGTTTCGGCTGCAGTCGGAATGCACTGACGACGGACCGGATCGTAGGGATCTTCCGGATGGATAAGACTCAGATAGTAAGGAGTGATGGCCATGCGAAGGGTGGAAAGCGTCTTCCTTACTCCTTCTTCCTCTTCGGGAGTCAGTTGTATGTATTTTTTCAGGTCTTCCAACGTCTCCACACGGTTCTTTACCTGCCATTTCCAGTCATTCCACTGCTCGTCAGTTGCATTCGGAAACAATTGTTTTCTTCTTGATTCTGCCATAAATCAAATGTTTTGATTTGTAGGGATGCAGCATTCTACATCCCTACAAATAAATCAATTACGCATACAATTCTTCAAAAATCCTACGGAGTTCCGGGCTTTCGCGGAGTTCCTGCAGCGTGAATTCTGCATGGCCTTTGGTGTAGCCGTTACCCATGATCATGTTCACATCCGCACCTATGCCTTCCGCACCGAGGGAAGCCTTGGTGAAGGAAGTGGCCATGGAGAAGAAATAAACAACGCCATCATCCTTTGTGCAGAGCACAGCGGTCATTTCCTGGTCAGGCACATTGACACAGTTGATGGTGACATCGGCCATTTTGCCATCGGTAAGATTGTGGATGAGTTCGTAGACCTGAACCGGAGTCATGCCGGAAGCGCTTTCCACTATGTCGCAGAAGCCGAGATCCTTGATGCGCTGGGTTGATTTCGGGCTATTGGCAATACCAATGACCTTACCGGTAACACCGACACGCTTCTTGGCTTCGTAGCAGCAGAGCATGCCGCTCTTGCCACCGGCACCTAGAATAACGACAGTCTGTCCGTACTGACACAGTTTTGCAGTTTGTGCAGGAGCACCGGCTACATCCAATGCGCTCAAAGCGAGTTTTTCAGGCATGTCGGAAGGAATCTTGGCATAAATACCGCTTTCGAAAAGAATGGCTTTGCCTTTGATATCGACCTGATCCACATCGGGACGGATAGCCAGAATTTCATCTATACGGAGAGGCGTCAGGGACAAGGACACGAGGGTCGCGATGCGGTCGCCTTCCTTTAAATCAATTTTACCTTTGAGGGCATCACCGATTTTTTCCACTTTACCAAGCAGCATACCTCCACTGCCCGTACGACGGTTGCGGTGTTTACCCTGAAGTTCCACATTGAGAAACATTTCCTTTTTGATTTCTTCCATCACCTTTTCCGTGCTGGCACCTTCGCCGGCCTGCTGGCGAGCGTAGTTGTGAATATCGGTGAAAGAGGCGGAATCGATGTTCAGGGTCTGGACATCAATCAGAATTTCGTTATCGTAGATTTCGTCCATGTTGTTGTCCAACTTGTTGGCCGGCTGCGGGAGTACACCAACGGGTTCGATGACGCGATGGGTTCCGTATTTGTTTCCTTTTTTCTGCATATGTTTTGTTTTCTTATGAGTTAATACTTCGTTTACTTGTAATGTTTTTATTTTTTCAATCCTAAAATTTCGCGGGCCTCGTCAGAAGTGGCGACGGGACGACCGAGTTCGTTGGCCAGACGGACAACCTTGGCCACCAGTTCACCGTTGGATTTGGCGGGGACGCCTTTGGCCAGATTCAGGTTGTCTTCAAAACCGACGCGCACGTTTCCTCCCATGGCAATAGCGGCTGCGGCCATCGGGAAGGCATGGCGTCCGATACCGGTAACCGTCCAGGTGGAACCGGACGGAATGGCATTGGCCATCCAGCACAGATTACCCACGGTGGCAGGAGTGCAGCCCGGCACGCCAAGCACGAAATTGAACTGCATGGGTGCTCCGGGAGCCTCTCCTTTGCGCACCAGATTCAATATCGTATCGATATGTCCCATTTCGAAACACTCGTATTCCGGCTTGATGCCGCGTTCCATCATGCGTTTGCCGAAAGCCCGCATAGTCGGCAGGGTGTTGTCGAAAATTTCGTCTCCGAAATTGCAGGTTCCACAATCCAAAGTAGCCATTTCAGGTACTGGCGTGGTATCGGTTGACTGCAGCCTTTCGTCCGGCGTCATTCCGACGGCTCCTCCCGTTGAAGGGATGAGAATGACGTTGGGACAGGCTTTGTAAATAGCATTTTCACACTCCTGAAAACGTTCCCGGCTCTGGGTAGGCGTACCGTCGTCAAAACGGACATGCAAATGCACTATGGCAGCGCCCGCATCCACGGCCGATTTGGCTTCGCGCACGATTTCTTCTACCGTGTAGGGCACAGCCGGATTCTGTTCCTTTGTAACTTCTGCTCCGCAAATAGCGGCAGTAATGATCAATTTGTCCATGTCTTGATGTTTTTCGTGATGATTACCCTTTACGCTGGCATTCTTTCAATGTAACACAGGTACCGGAAGCCTTACATACCAAAACAGGTTCTTCCAGCACATCGGCGGCCGAATCGGAAATATCGGGACGAGGTGCAATCACTTTGTAGGCCTCAAACTCCATTTTACGGGAAGTCTTACCTTCCGAAACGATGCGACCGGTGGCTTCGATATAGTCCCCCGCATACACGGGAGCCAAAAATTCCACATTGTCATAGGCGCGGAACAGACCTTCGTCTCCGTCGCGTTGGATCAGCAGTTCGGTAGCTACATCACCGAACAGGTGCAGCATGTGGGCACCATCTACCAGATTTCCGCCGTAATGGGCGTCTTTTGCGCTCATGCGCAAACGTATAGTTGACTTGTATTCCATAGGATTTCTGTTTTATTTTTCGACATAAATATAGGTTGTAAAGATACCCGAAGTGTGTACGTGCTCAGGGGCTATTTCACCGGCTTTGACCAGTTTTTCGGCTTCCACCACTACGATATCGGCCGCCATGGCCATCAGCGGGTTGAAATTGTTGGTCGTACCCAGAAACACCATATTGCCTTCTTCATCCACGATATTGGCACGCAGGAAAGCGATATCGGCTTTCAGGGGTTTCTCCAGCAAATAATCCTTGCCATCGACGGAAATAACCGGTTTGCCCTCGGCAATCACGGTTCCCATTCCTGTCGGGGTCAGCACGCCGCCGAGTCCGGCTCCGTATGCGCGGATACGTTCTGCCAAAGTGCCTTGGGGAACATATTCCACCTCCAGCGTGCCGGCATTTTTCTGGGCCGCGGTTTCCTTATTGGTTCCCGTATGGGAAACAATGGCTTTCTTCACCTGATGATTGGCGACTAATTTGCCATGGGCCACTTGATCGTATGCCGTATCGTTGGCTATGATGGTTAAATCTTTCACGCCTTTTTCCACCAGGGCATCGGTGATTTGAACCGGGCTTCCCACTCCGAGGAATCCTCCGAACATCACGGTCATGCCGTCTTTTACCAAATCGGCTGCTTCTTGTAAGGTAATCTGTTTTTTCATATGCTTGGATTTTTAGTTGTTTCTTATCTTTATTCGCTGATTAATTCTTCGTTATTTTCATACAGACGGTGCAGACGGTCAATGACCGACGTTTTCAGACGGATGTCCGGAACGCACGTCTTCCATTTGGACAAATGGTGCAGGTCGGAACCTACATAGGTATAATAACCCTCGTTCAACAGGTAGCGTGCTTTTAGCTCGGCCTCTCTTCCGTAACCTCCGGAAAGGGACAGCAGGTTCAGCTGCATGTGGTAGCCGCTGTCATGCCACTGCCGGTACTGGCTTTCATCAGCAAACTGATAGCGCTCGGGATGTGCAATGACCGGAAGGATTCCGTCCAGCATCAGTTCGTACATAAAGTCGTCCATCTGAGGGGTCTTGAACAGGTAGGAAGTTTCCACCAGCACCGCGTTGTTACTGCTTCCCAATACCAGCAGACCATCCTGTCTGTGACGCACAAAGTTGTCGTCCAGCATGTATTCTGCGGATAGACTCAGGCCGATGTCCGCCTTTCCGGATAATACCTCGCAGTAAGCCCGGAAATGCGAAGTCAGCGTTCCTCGCCCGTTGGCTGCATACTCCTGCATGACATGCGGTGTCAGTATCAGATGACGGAAACCGGCTTCCGACATGTAGCGGACAGCTTCCAGAGAATCGTCCGCCGTGGCAAAACCATCGTCCACACCGGGTAACAGATGGCTGTGTACATCCACAGCGCCTTTAAAAAAATCGGACGGTAAATATTTTTTTATCCACTCCATAATCTGTAGTATTGACAGGGTTTTATTTCATTTTGTTCTTTTGGGAGGAAGAGGAAGGCTTCATGATGTACTTCAATTTGTGAATTGCCTTGTGAAAAATGGATTTTTCACGGACTTCCTCTCCACCATCATAACCTTTTGCATTGCCGAATCCGTAACCGTAACCATAACCGTAGCCGGCCCCGTAACCATAACCGTAGCCGTAACTGCGGTTGCTGTAGTCCACATCCATCAGGACAACGGACATATTCGGGAAATGTCCTTCCCGATAAAGGGTCTCCAATTCAGGCAGGGAACGTTTGTCGGTATAATTGGCTCTCAAAATGAAAATGGTCCGGTCCGCCAGACGCTTGACGATGTCCGTATCGGCAACGATTCCGACAGGGACACAGTCCAGCATCACATAGTCGTATTCCTTGCGGGCTTCCTCTATCAGGGCATCCAGCTTCGGACTCAGCAATAACTCAGCCGGATTGGGAGGAACAGGACCCGAGAACAATATATCCAGATTTCTGTCAACAGCATGCCGCTTCGCCAGCAGTTCTTCCAGACTGAGACGACCGGACAGATAATGGGTCAGACCTGTGACCGGCCCCGCCTTGAACTTTCGGTTCAGGGAACCCTTGCGGATATCCAAGTCCACCAGCAGGATCTTCTTGCCGGCTATGCTGAAACTGGCGGCCAGATTGGCAAAAGTGAACGTTTTTCCGGAGTTGGGGAGGAAGGAAGTGGACATCAGTACCTGACAACCTTCGCGATCGGCACAGAGCATGTCTATATTGGACCTCAGTATGCGGAAGGATTCCGAAACAGCATCCCGGCTGCCGTCCTTTACGATGCAGATGTCTTCCTTTTCCTGCTGACTGGTCTGCTTGGGGATGTCGCCCAATATCGGCAAACTGCATACGGCACGGATATCGGCGCGCGTATGTATGTACGTATCCAGCATTGTGAGCAGCAAAAGCACGCAGAGCGGTATGAGCAGACCCAGAAGCAGACTCACCATGTAAATCATGGATGCGCGCGGCCTTGTGGAAGCATCTGGACCGTCCGCAGCGTCCACTATCCGGATGTCGTCCTCTATGGCAGCCTTGGACAGGGAGATTTCCTCCCTGCGGTTCAGCAAAAACAGATACAGTTCCGATTTGACGGTCTGCTCTCTTTCGATGGAAGTCAGGTAGTTCTGCTGTTCCGGCACATTCTGCACCTTGCTGCTGGCCTGGGAGCCCAGATGGCTGTTGCGCTCCATCTGCTGTTTCAGGTTATACTGCAGCCCGTCCAGCGCCTGCAGTACCGATTTGCGCAAAGTGAGCAGGGAAGTGTTGATCTGACGGACCACCGGATTTTGGGATGTATTGCCGCTGGCCTCGTATTTTTCTTTCTGCAGATAGGCGGCATTGTATTCGGATATCACTGTCTTCAATTGGGCATCAGCTATTCCCACATCCATGGGAATGAGATCGTATTTTTCACCCATATTATTCACATAATCACGCACATAGCGAATCATCGCCATCTGATTTTCCAGAGATTTTCGTTCCTGCAGATATTCGTCGCTGTTGCGCAGATACTCGCTGCCGTAGGTGTTCAGGTCAATCAGGCGGTTGCTGCGCTTGAAAGAAGCCAGACCGGACTCTATGGCGCCCAGATCGGAATCCAGGTCTCCGATACGCTCGTTGATGAATTCCAGGCTCTGGTCCATGATGCGGACCTTGTCTTTCACCGATTCCTCCCGGTACATCTGCACCAGCGTGTTGATGATGTCCTCGGCTTTGGCGGCTGACCGGTCTTCCATGGACAATTGTATGACCGAAAGATTGCCGGATTTGTTTCCTCCCGGCTTGACAATGGACATGGCCGAGCAGTAGGAGTTGGCTACCTTCTTGATGTTGTTCTTGCGGACAAAAATTTCCTTGCCGACATACTTGTGGTAGGACCAGGTCGGCAGCACCACGACACGGCCTATCGGCGTATTCGCAGTATCACGCAGGCGCACAAGGTGCTCCGACTTGTCATCAAAACCCTTCACCAGCACTTCCCTGTCATTTTGGGGCACTACGGTGAGAGACATACTGGAATACGGATTTTCGTCCGGGAAAAGCACATGCACAGGGGATTCCCCATACAGGTCATACTCCCTCAGGACCGGTTTGTAACTATAGGAAACTTCCAGTCCCAGACGATCCACCACGCCTCTCATCAGCGTGCGGGACTTGAACAGGTAGATTTCATTGTCAATGTTGGAAGAAGACCCTCCCATCAGGTCCGAAACAGAGACCAGGTTTGAGGTCCCCTTTTTGCCTTTGACCATGATGGTAGCCGAACGGGTGTAGTACTTCAAACTTGATTTCTCAACAATGATGCCGACGGCCAGGCAGACCACCACCGACAAGAGAAACCAGCACCAATTCCGGAGGACTTTATACATCAGGTCCTTCCAGTCAATAGCTATTTCCTGTTCCGAATTGTTCTGGGTACGATGAACTTCGTTATTTTCCATATTTATATTATAACAACGTGATTACCAATGTAATAACAGATAAAAGAGAAGCGGTGATGGAAATGTAACCGGACAACCAGCTCGCATTTTCCTTGAACAGACTGGCTTTCAAAGGTTCCAGCAGTACCACATCGTTCTGCTGCAAGAGAAAATAGGGATCGTTAAACACTTCCTTGGATTTCAGATTCAGTACGTGCGTGCAGACAGAACCGTTTTCCTCCCGCATCACACGGACCCGGTCGCGATGGGTATAGGCTGTCAGGCTGCCGGTCATGGCCAGGGCCTGCAACAGCGTCACCCTTTCGTTGGTAATGGTCAGCGTGGATGAGCCGTTGGCACTCAGTACGTAGATTTTGTAATTCTTGAAACGGACCAGTACCACCGGATCACTGAGGTATCCGTCTTTGAGGATGCGGGTCAGCGTATCCTGCAACTGCAGACGGGTCAAACCATCAACATGGAGAAGTCCGAGGGTCGGCAATTCGATGTTGCCGTTGACATCTACCAGGTAACCGATCTGATTTTCCGGATTCGTGGACGAGTAAGATGCTCCGGTGGTCTTGTTATAGGTACTCATCAGGTTGAAAGGGTCGGAAGTAGCCTTGTCGGAAGAAGTGATGTAGATGGTCAGTTCATCATTGGGGTGGATGCGGGCTTCGAAGGAATTCCCCAAGGCCACGGATTCTCCCTCCGGCATGTCCTGCATATAGGTAATCTGCTTCCGGGTAATACAGGAAGCGGCCGTCAGTGCCAACAGCACCGACACAGACGCCAGAATTGCAAATTTTCTCTTTTTCATCATATCTCGTTTCGTTTGATTGGTTCTGTTTCAGCAGCTTTATCCATGCTGCAGAACACACTGTTGTTGCTCACGAATTCCGGCACCATGGCCTTCATGGCTGCCACAATGGCAAAGGCATCCTGCCCGTCCAGGGCTGCGGAGAGACGCTCCAGATCCGTTTCTACCTGCCCGGCTTCCTGCGGACGCACTTTGGCACGGAATATCTTATTGTTGGATGTCGGAAGGGTACTTTCCTTTCCGGCCAGCAGTTCTTCATACAGTTTTTCACCCGGACGCAGGCCGATTTCCCGGATTTCCACCTGGGGGTGATTGGAGAGCCGTATCATTTTTTCCGCCAGATCGAAAATGCGCACAGGTTTTCCCATATCGAACACGTAAATCTCTCCGCCCTGTCCGATGGAGGCCGCCTGCAACACCAGATTGCAGGCTTCGGGTATGGTCATGAAATAACGGGTGATGCGCTTGTCCGTAATGGTCAGCGGACCGCCTTTTTCCAATTGTTTCCGGAAAAGGGGCACCACCGAGCCGTTGGACCCGAGCACATTGCCGAAACGGGTGGTTACGAACTGCGTTCCACCTTCCCGGCTCTGCACATACATCTCGGCAATCCGCTTGGCTGCTCCCATCACATTGGTAGGATTCACTGCCTTGTCCGTCGAAATCATCAGCATCTTCTGCACTCCATGGCGCAGGGAAAGGTCGGCGACATTTTTGCTGCCAAACACATTGGTCCGCACGGCTTCGTACGGAAAATCCTCCATGAGGGGCACATGTTTGTAGGCTGCAGCATGGAACACCAATTGGGGACGGAACTTTGCAAATACGGCATCCAGGCGGGCAGCATCCCGCACATCGGCGATCTGGAAAGCCAATCTGACCGTTTCGGCTGAAGGACTCTCTTTCAACTCGAACTGCAGATCATAGAGAGGAGATTCCGCCTGATCCACCATCACCAGTACGGAGGGACGGTAATGCATCACCTGACGGCAGATTTCACTGCCGATGGAACCGGCGGCTCCGGTCACCATCACCACTTTGCCGCGGATTTCCCGGCTGACGTTTTCATCGTTGAGCACAATAGGCTCACGTCCCAGCAGATCCTCAATACGGATATCCTCCACCCGGCCCGGCTGTCCGCCTTCAACCCAACTGTGGAAATACGGAAGGGACTTGACCTTGAGGCCCAGATGCAGGCCGGTTTCGATGATTTCGCGACGGCGTTCCGGGGAAAGGCTGGGAATAGCCAGAATCAGCACCTGTATGTCATGCTTCCGGATATAGTCCTCATTCAGCACTTCCTTGGGAGACAGAATGGGAACGGAATTGAGGTCTTTATGGATTTTTTGAGGATTGTCATCTACAAAGGAAACGATTTTGAACGGGCTGGCAGCATCCTGACTGAGACTGCGGGACAGCAGCAGACCGCCATCACCGGCTCCGTATATCACGGTCTTACTGATCCGGGACTGCACAGGCCGCACGAATTCCTGATAAAAAGCCCTCACACTCAGCCGGCCAAGCAGCAGCAGAACCAGCGAAATGAGAAAGTGGTAACAGATGACGGTGATTTTCGGGAAAAGCAGTATGGCCAGCGGCTTGTCAAATCCGGCAAGGATGCGTTTGACGACAACAATGCACAGAATGGCAGAAAAACAGGCATACATCAGCTTGCGGATATCGTTGAAACCGGAGTAGCGGAGAATGCCGGAATAGGGCTTGAACAAAAGGAAAGCCCCTGTGTAGACCAACAGGAGCGGAAGCAGACGCAATCCATCCGGTCCTATGTGGACATCCGCACGGAAAGTTTTGAAATACAGTATAGCCAGGGATAAAACATAGGCAATCACCAGGGTGAGCACATCCAGAAGCAACACCCAACGCCTGGAGAGCGAATGCTGCTGGGAAGCTCCGAAAGCCCTGCGACCTATACCAACCAAGAATTTCCTCATGCTGCTGCTTTTGAAACCAACGAATGAAGATGCAAAGATACGCATTTTTTCCTTACGCATGCGCGCGCGAGGGAGGGAAAAATCGGATTATTTTTTCTCTGCTCCGGAGCCGGCCCGCAGAGTGGCTTCGTGCAGCGGATAATATTTTTTCATAAACAATACATACACAATACACAGCAGGCAAATTACTCCCAATGCATACCATCCCCTGCCGTGGGGCAGATGGAGCATGCCCATGGAAATAATCAGCTGCAGCGAAGCGTACAGAAATGCCACCAGGAGATGAGGCCAGTGAAGCTCGTTGGCCAGCAACTGATAGGCATGTTTGCGGTGCGCCTGTCCGAGAGGTTCGTGCAACTGTATGCGATGCAGTATGGTCAGAGCGGTATCCACCCCATAGACAGCAAAAAACAGGAGATATACGGGAGTTTCCTCAGCCAGGGCAAGGCGAGCTGTTATGGATAACAGCACGAACCCCAGACTGACAGCTCCCACGTCTCCGGCGAAACAGCGGGCCTTGGGGCGGCAGTTGAAAAAGGAAAATACCAGCAGACACAAAGCCGTGTCCTGTATCAGATCCGGAAATCCAAATCCGCTTGCATAGCAAACGGAGAGCGGTATGAGTACGGAAAAACCGTACAGGGCCGTCATGCCGTTGATGCCATCCATGAAATTGCAGGCATTCAGCAATCCTACCCCTACAAACAATGCCAGAGGAAATATCCACAGGAAGGACAGAGACAGCGGAGGAACAAGAGCACACAACAGCACACCGACTGCCAGCAATTGAACCAGCAAGCGCCATCGGCCCGGAAGAGAATGCACATCGTCCCAAAAGGAGACCGCACTCACCAGCAGCAGTCCAAGCGCAAACGGAGGGCACCACCAGGAGCGAAACAGCAGCACGGACAGACAAACCCCGATCGGAATGACGATTCCCCCTCCCCTCAAAGTGGGACGGCTATGGGAACTGCGGCTGTTGGGTCTGTCCACGATGTGGAAATGCTCCGCTATCCGGAAATAAACCAACTCGACCAGAAAGAGAAAAGCCAGGAAGCACAATACGTAATTCATGCACGGAGTTTTTGGTACAAAGATACAAAAAGTGCGGCTACCGAACCCGTTCCGTAACTCAGATGAAGCAGGGCAAACGCGGACAGCAGGCCGAATGCGGGAGTTTCCCTGTCGGAAAGCCGTAGGGAACGGCCGCCCATGAACAGCAGATACAGCAGGAGTATGGCCAAGGTCAGGAGACAGGCTTTCCTCCAAAACAGAGAGCACAAAAGCGGAAGAACAAGGGCACACACAAAGACAGCGGGCACGAAATGACGCAGGCCGAGATTGCGGACCGTACCCGTAAGGAAACAGGTCCTTACTACCCAATACCCCGTAAGGTAGCGGTTCCGGGAAAAATCCCGGTAATTATCCCGGGGAATGTAGGCGCAACGGATGCCGGGCACCAGAAAAATGCGGCCGCCCGCATGCCGCAGGCGTTTATTCAGCTCAATGTCCTGACAACGCACCAATGCTTCGTTGTACCCGCCTATACGCTCGAACACCCGGCGTTTGTAACAGCCGAAAGGCACGGTATCGGCTTCTGCGTACTCCCTGTCGCTTCCGATACGGAAACTGCTGTTGCCCACGCCGAAACGGTCGCTCATTACCTTGGCTATGGACAAGGCCGCTGCCGTCCGCTTCAGCACCCGGGTATCACAGCAGCCTCCCACATTGTCCGCTTCAGGCAGTTTTTCATGCCAGGCAAGCAGAGAGGAAAGATAGTCCGGCGGATAAAGGGAATGAGCATCGATACGGGCAATCAGTTCGCCAGTGGAGGCTGCTATGCCGATGTTCATGGCACAGGGTACAATGCGCTTGGGATTGTGCAGCACCTTCAGTTGGGGACAACGTTCCGCATAAGAGGACAGTATCTCCAGGGTATGGTCGCTGCTGCCCCCGTCCACGAACAGCCACTCCATATCGGCGGCAGGATAATCCTGTGCCAGAAGGGAATCCAGACAGGCAGCAACGTATTTTTCTTCGTTATATACAGGACAAATGACACTCAGCATGCTTTGGTCTTTCAGATTCAATGGAAGCTTCCTTCCGCCTTGAGACGATCGTAATGCTCCCGGTTACGGTATTTGAGAATGCGGGCCGGATTGCCGCCCACCACAGCGCAGGGAGGAACGTCTTTGACCACCACGGCCCCGGCTGCCAGCACGGCGCCCTCGCCTATGTGCACATTCCCGACAACGATGACCTTATCGCCCATCCAGACGTTGTCTTCTATTTCAACATGCCTGCAGACGTGGGTAGCATCGTAGGGAAGCGCTTCTCCGGTATCGTAATTGTGGTTGGATGTCAGAATGAGACAATCCATTCCGGAATGGAAATGGTTTCCGATAGAGACGCTGCCCTTACCGGCCACACGCATGCCATTGAAATGGCAGCCATTCCCGATAATGGTTCGGGGAGTGAATATACAAGGGGCATTCACCCGCACTCCCTCTCCATGTGACTGTACCTTGCGCAGGGCACGGCAGGTGTAGAAAGCGGTCAGCAAGGCATGGTACCGACGGGACAGAAAATTATGTAATCCGCTCATATATTGTCATTTTTATAAACATAATACGCTGAGGTGCGACAAAAATATCCGCCCAGATATCCATCCACATCCCCTTTCCGACTCAGGATTTCGAGGAAACCGGCCACTAACTGTCCCACCTTTCCTTCGTATGGCGTTCCTGCTGCCGCATGATAATAGCGCAAACTGTTTCCGGATATTTTCGGAGGATGCTGCACAGCCGCCAGGAGTTCATCCTCATTCCGGCACACCGGCACCAGCCCCTGACGGATATACCCATACCAGTCCACCGTCGGCTTGTCGGAATAATTGAAGAGCACAGAAGGGACCCCCATCATGGCGGCATCCAGATGTGTAGAGGTTTCATTGGCAATCATCAGCACGATATGGGACAGAAAATAGAAAGAATCCTCCTGAGACGGCCGGGATATGTAGATGCCGAGTGCTTCAAAACGGCTTGCACCGAAGTCTTTTTCCGCATGAGGATGCGGACGCAGGGCCAATTTGAATCCCTTGTCCGACAAAAAGCAACAGAGTTCGTATGCCTTGTCATAATCATCGTACTCGTTCAGAGCGATGCCTATATGTTCCCTCTGAAAATGAAGACACCTCTCCTTTGCCTGCGAAACGAGATCGAAACGCGGGCTGCCCGAAAGGAATATTCGGCCCGACATTTCACCTGCGGAAGCGTATTTTTCATAAGATTCCAAACCATCGAGAAAGGAATAGTCAAATCGCAGTTTCGGAAAACGGGGAGTCACGGAAGCATGCTGTACATATACCGTCCGCACGCCGTGAGCCCGGGCTGTCTCAATCAGACAACGGGACTGTATGATGTGGTCATTGGCAAAAAGCACAACATTCAACTGCGGATTCCTGCGAAAAAAACGCTCCGATACTATACACAGGCCGGGTGTACTCATGAAGGAATCGTAAAACTGCCTCACCAGCCTGCGGTCGTCTTCATCGCAACTGCGGTAAAAACGGAGAAAGGAAGGCAGATGCAACAGAGACTGCCCTATCACAGCTACCTCCGGAAGCCGTATGTGATCCCAATAGGTGTAGGAAGAAAGATATTCCCGCACCGATCTCACCGCTCGCTGATTGTTCAGGGTAGGCGCCACCAGCAATATTCTTTTTGTTTTGGGAATCAAAAATGTACGGCTAAAGCTACGTCCCCAACGGCAGAGAAAAAGCAGCAGGCAGACAGCCAAAGAATGCGGATGCTCCGCCTTGTGACGGAAGGAAGAAAAATAAATGGAATTCAGATCTCTGAAATCAAATGTGCGCTTCATCATGTTCAACAGCTAGTTCTTTTTGAAGAATCCGGCCGGCCATGCTTCGGGCCATGAGCACCACCACCAGCTGGGTCAGCACATAGATGCAGCTGGTCAGGTAAAGCGAATAGCGCGTAAAAGCAAGGGAAAATCCCAAATGGCACAGGGCCGACACGAAGGTTACATACATAATCTTCTGATTCTGATGATAATAAAACAAATAGTTTGCATAAAGATAGTAAAGGCACTGCAGATATCCGCTGACGGACAGAATCGCAAAATACGGTACGGAAGCTGCGTAACGGGGCAACAGCAAAGGTACCAGCAGGCAACCGCCAGCCAGTACCAGCAGACAGCCGATGGTGTAAATCCGGCGGATGCTCCGCGTCTGCACCCACAGCCGGGCCCTTTTTTCTTCAGGTGTGAGCTCGGATGACAGAATCTGGTACACCGAGACGGAATGGGTGGCATTGAAGGCCATACCCAACATATGGATGACGCTGTTGAGATTGAGGGAAAAACTGAAGACCCCCACCTCAGTCAGCGAATAGAAATGCTTGATAATAAAGCGGTCGCAGCCCATTTTCAGCCAAGCTGCCGCGTGATGCGGAATCAGAGGCAGCCCCCAGCGGATGACCGTGCAGGTATCCTCCCAATTCAGATGTTTGGTAAACAGTCGACTGCGGGCAAAAAGCAAGATGGCCAGCAGACCGAACAACAGGGTACAGCCTCCGAGAGCGTACACCCTCCCCTTCCAGTCCATGCGACGGCAAACGATCAGGAAAAGGGTCAGAAGGAAATTCAGCAGAGCGAAGCTGCAACTCCACAATCCGTATTTCAGCACTTTTTCCCGAACGCGCAGGTAATCCAGCATCATGTTGGAAAAAAGCTGAAAAAAGGAAACGCCCACTCCTATCCACAGGCAAAGAACCGGCAATTCCGTCCAGGCCGAAAAGCGATGCTGTCCGAACAGCAGCAACAGACAGAACAGCAACGTGCTGCATACCGCCACCAGGGAGATGGTCGTAAAATCGCGCCGGAACTTCTCCTTGCGCTGGAAATAAGATACGCCCAGGAATCCCTGTGTGGACAAGGCTACGAAATAACCCAACAGCGTGACCACCGTATTGAACAGACTCAGGCGTCCGTAATCATCCGGCAGGATGTAGTTGGCCAGCCAGACCAGCAACAGGAAATTGATGCCCTGATTGGTAAAGGAAAACAGCGAAAACAGGCTGCCGTTGCGAAGAGTCTTGTTGCCCTTCAGACCGGATAGAGACAGAGGCAGATTCAACGTTCGCAATCGAGGATATGGTTGACGAATTCACGGAAAGCACCTTCTCCTCCGCGGCGCACAGTCGTATAATCCACGGTGATTTTGCCTTCGATATAGGCACCTTGGGGCATGCCGCTCCAGCCGACCTCCGACAGCAGGGGAAGGTCGATGAGGTCATCGCCTATATAGGCCACGTCTTGCAAGGTGATATTCAGACGTTCGCAGAGGCTTCGGGCAGCCGACAGCTTGTCGCGCAGGCCCTGCAGCACATAGTCCACGTGCAGTTTGTCCGCCCTGCGTTCAACAATGCGGGTGTCCTCACCCGTAAGGATTCCGACAGGGATACCGCGCTCGTGTGCCGCTGCCACGCCGCCACCGTCATAAGTAGAGAATTTTTTCCACTCGTTGCCGCTCTGATCATAATACATACCGCCATCCGTCCAAACACCGTCGATGTCGGTCAGGATAAGTTTAGGAAGTTTGTTCATGCGTTTTCCAGGTATTGGGGATAAATCACTTCGTTGGCCGGGACCGCGGTACGGAGGCGGTGTCCTACCACTTCTTCGCGACGGCTCCACGGGAATCCGTCACCGGGACTGAGCAGGTGAAGATCCTCTTCCCGAATCAGTTCACCGGCCTGCATATCCCTGCGTGTGGCGAGGGAACGTTCCAATTTCACTTTGGCCGCCGCCACACTGCGATCAATATAGAGATCCTTGCTTCCCATCCACCGTTCGGCCACACGGATGTCGCGCACCATACGGTTGACACCGTCCGGCCCCAGGGAACCGGCCTGATCGGTCCCTTTCATGCGACGGTCAATGGTGATGTGTTTTTCGATGATTTCGGCACCCATACCCACCGCCACCACCGGAGCACAAATGCCGATGGTATGATCTGAAAAACCGATAGGATACTGTCCGTAATGTTCTTTCAAATAGAGTATAGTGTTGAGATTGAGATTATCCGGAGCCGTAGGATACTGGGATACGCAATGCAATATGGCAATATCCGAATGATAGCGGGTAATGGTATCCAAGGCCTCATCCAACTCCTTTTTTCCGGCCATGCCGGTAGAGAGTATCATCGGGATGCGGGTCTCGGCCATGGCCTCCAGCAAGGGAAGATTGGTTACGTCCCGGCTTGCTACCTTGAGATAATCGGGTGTGAAACGTTTGAGCAGGGAAAGGCAGCCTTTGGCACAGAGTGTTTCTACAAATTCCAAACCCAAAGACTTGGCATAGTGATACACCTCCTCGTGCTCCTCATCGGAAAGTTCCAGACGGGCCCGGTGCTCTCCGTACGTGCGTCCGAATGAATGGGGACTGTCGTAAACGCGGTTCATCTGTGTGGATGCCAATTCCTCCCCAAGGTCGCGCTTGGTGAGTTTGACCGCGTTCATGGGCTTGAGGTTCAAATCAAACACCTCCTCGTGCACCGGACGGGCCACCAGTTCCACAATGAGTTTGGCTATATCGACGCTGCCGTTGTGGTTTTGTCCAATTTCGCCTATAATGTAGGTTTCTCCTTTTTTAATCATTTCATTTTGAATTTCTTGAAATCTGTTCATCCATGGATGCGCTCCATTGCGGATGAGCATCCAGACAAGCCAGCAACTGGGGAATATCGGCCTCAGATCCCAATTCGGCATACACCCGGGAAGCCGTTTCGAAATCTTCCGGAGTATCTATGGTCAGACGGACGTGCGGATGTGCAAGCACCTCTTTTCCAACCGTAAGCCATTCCGTACGGAAAATTTCCGGATGTGCATAGATGTAGTTGGTCACGTGCTCGTGATAAAGGCTTTCTCCGGTCAGGGAAGCTACCTTTTCCAAAGCTTCCAGACTGACGTACTCTGTCCAGAAACCGTAATGGGTACGTATGGAAGGCGTGCCTCCCACATCGAAACTGAGATAATCGGCAGCCGTATGGGCAGCGGCCTGCAGCAGGCGGCTGATTTCCGACCGGCTGAGAAAAGGATTATCGGAACACACCCGTATGAGGCGGCGTTTTCCGAAGGTGTGCGCGGCATCAATGAAACGCTGCAGCACATCGCTTTCCGATCCGCGGAAGCATTTCACTCCCTTCTGACGGCAACGGAGCTCGATTTCCGCATCGGCAGGAGCCACGGAAGTGGCAACAATGCAATCCGCCTGCGCCCCGAAACGGCTCAATTTGTCAATCAGCAGATCAAAAAGGCAATCTTCTCCGGCAAAGGGACGGAGTATTTTTCCCGGCAAGCGGGTAGAACCCAAACGGGCCTGTATCATAAAACAGAGATCACTCATCTTGAGAAAGGTTCTTTTTGCTGCTGCCGAACAGATAAGCCTTCACATCCGACAGGTTGCGGTGACCGTCCACCAGATAGCGCACGCGGGAATACAGCCACATGGAGCGGTGGGAAAAAGCGGCAACATGACGCTGTATCCGAGCGAAAACTTCCGGACAGTGCTTCTGCACGTATCGGATGAAGACATAGGTACACCAGACGTATAACAGGCCAAAACCGAAAACAGCAAACGCTGTATGTTTCGGACTTACTCCGCAGGCAACCAGCACAGCCCAGAAACCCAGGATGCACAGCTGCATGCACAATATGAGAAAAGTGGATACATAATGAGGAAATCCCATGGAAATCAGGACATGATGCAAATGAATGCGGTCTGCCCGAAAGGGAGAATGCCCCTTACGGACACGGAAAAACATGACCCTCAGCGTATCAAATACCGGCAGGGCGTACAATGCCAGGGCCAGACTGGCCATGTAATACCCCTTGAAATCATGGTGCGAGGTATGTACCAGCTCACAGCAGACCAGGTAGGCCATGCAGCCCAACAGGAGGGAGCCGGAATCCCCTATAAACATCTTCAGTTTGACACTGAACACATTGCAGATGAAAAAAGGAATCAGTGCTCCGGCGAAACAGCCACAGAGGATGGCTGTGGACGTATGTCCGTGCATATAAAAGAACAGCATGGCTATCAGGTTGGTCAGTATACCCATTCCCGAGGAAAGCCCGTCAATGCCGTCCAGCATGTTCAATGCATTCATCAGTCCTACTCCCGCTACTATGGAGAACAATATGCTCCAGACATGCGGAATATGGTATATGCCGAACAGTCCGCACAGGGTATCGAGCCGATAGCCGAAATGCCATAAAAAGACGATGACAAGCACCTGAAAAATGAATTTGATGTAGTAAGTCAGGTCAAACATGTCGTCATACAGACCGATGAGCGATATCGCGGACATGCAGAGAAAAATCCCGTAAATGTCGTCCAAGGGTTGCACCAGTGCACACACCATCAGGCCGGCAGAAACAGACAAGAGTACGCTGACTCCTCCGATTACGGGGACCGGGCGTTTTTGCAGTTTGCGATAATTCGGATTATCCAGAATGCGTTTGCGGTAGGCAATCCATACCATACGCGGGTTCAGCAGGGAGGACACCACCAAAGGCAGGCCCACGCATGCTAAAAAAAACAGTATCTTGCTCCACCACATAATTCTTGCCTTTTTTACTTGTCAAAAGACGTAGCCTACATGCAGGCCGCACACGAATTTGACCGGATGGGCATCCCTGTAGTGACCTTCACCGTAATCATCCTGATACTGATTGTGATATTTGTAGGTACCCAGGCTCAGATCGGCAAAGGTATAGCACTTGCGCCACACCAGACCGCCTCTCAGGTTGAGTCCCAGACCGCCCTTGAGTTTACTTCCGGGACCAGGTTCCAGCGTTTTCGAGACACCTGTTTTGGCATCATACCACACAAAGGTATCTTCGTCCGCATGCTTACCCAAAATGTTAAATCCCAAATCCAGACCTGCTCCGATCATGAGTTTGGGTCTGGCAGCTATGGGCATAATCAGCAAAGGTCCGAAACAGAGTTCCATAATGGAAGAAAACATCGGCATCACATACCCTCCCAGATAGTAGTCGGGTGCTTTTTTCAAAGGTACCGCCACGCAGAAATCCACGGGTATACCCCAAGAGGTCAGGACTTTGCCATAGTTTTCCCAACCGAAGCCCAGGCTGAGTCCCATAAAGGCGTCCTGCGGCAGACCGACAGATTCAACTTTCTGTTTGACTTTTTGAGTAACAGACACGGCTTCCTGCTTCACTTCTTTTTTTACATCTTTTCTGACGGTTTCACCATTGGAGAACGTCCAGCCCACTTTCCCTTTGAATCCCATGGGCACGTAGCACTTGAGGGTGGTCCACTGACGGGTGAGGTCGCTCACAATGCGCTGGAATTCTTCGCGCAACTGGCTTACCTGATCAATGGTTTTGTATTCGGGAGAAATGCCGGAAAGCACACGGTCGAATTTGGCCGCCATTTTATCGGTAACGATATCCCGTCCCTTCACGCCCACGACATAGGTACCGATGGGGCGGTCCAGAATCTGGGTAACATTGAGCTGCTGACGAATATAATCGTAATATTCATCGGCAGTCAGCAATTGTTTTTCCGTGTTCTGTGAAGTCTGATCCACACCGTCGGTAAAAGTCACTATGTAGGAATCGGCGTAGTTGTCACGACCGATGCGGTTGCGGACAACATAGTCCTGCAGCATGTCAAGCGCCTTGTCCATGGAGTAATAAAGCGCCGTGCCGTTGGAAAGTTCCAAACCGTCGATGAACGATTGCATGCGGCTGCTGCTGCTTTCATTAAGTTCGGTGATGTCGAAGATACGGGTATCCTTCACGGTGGAGAAGCCGATGATTCCGACTTTCACATTTCCCTTGCCGGATGCTCCGCGAAGCAGATTGATGAAATATTTAGCATTCTCTTTGACCAAATCAAAATCGCTGCCCAAGGAGGTGGAACAGTCAATCAGCAGCAAGAGGGAAATCACCTTGGTCTGTTCGAAGGATGCCGTGCCCTGACGGGTTTCCACATCGGGCTGCCACTCCTGCAGTTCTTCATCATAACGCCAGAACTGCAGACGGTTGTTCTCGAATCCGCCCGAATAATCAGTTGAAGCGTTGCGGAATTCGAACTGCACATCTTCCTGATCGGTGACCTTTCCTTCTATGACAGAAGTTTCTTCAAAAGTGATGCCCTCGCTGTGGGTGGGATTTTCCAGACGGTATACCACTCCTTTGTTTCCCTGCACCGAGAGGGACAGATTTCCCTTAATGAAATATTTGGCCCTGTCCGGATCCGATTTTTTGTCTGATTGTGCTGACACACAGAGAGTGCCGAGCAAAATAGCAGAAAGTAAGATAATTCTCTTCACGTCGATACACAATTTGGTTTAACTAATGCAACGGATAAATAAGTTAAATATTGTATCCTTATTTCATTAAAACAAAAAAATTACAAGGACTCCAGTCGGTTCCCTGCTTCCCGATAACGACGGCCACAACTGCAGACCAATGAAGCATCAAGCCGGTGTCCGCATTCGCATACCCAACCGATGCGGCGGGCAGGTACCCCGGCCATGAGTGCATAATCCGGAACATCCTTTGTCACTACTGCTCCGGCCGCAATCAGCGCCGAACGTCCCACCGTGTGTCCGCAGACCACCGTACAATTGGCACCCAGAGAGGCGCCTTCCTTCACCAGAGTCCGCGCATAGACGCCGTGCACCGGAAAATGCGCCCGCGGCGTCACCACGTTGGTAAAAACGCAGCTCGGCCCGCAGAACACGTTGTCCTCCACCTCCACACCTTCATACAGAGAAACGTTGTTCTGTATACGCACGCCGTTCCCGACCTTGACATTGTTGCCGATGTTTACGTTCTGCCCCAAGGAGCAGTTGCGTCCAATCACCGCCCCTTTCTGCACATGGCAGAAATGCCAGATTTTGGTACCCTCACCTATTTCCACCCCCTCATCAACATAGGAGGATTCATGCACAAAATATTTTTTTTCTTCCATACTGTCTTTATGTTTACACTCCATCCTGACCGGTGACACCGGTAATCAACGCTGTTTTTTGCATCTCACAATATTTACAATGTTTACATATTTTCTGCTTATTCCTCGCTTGCACGCTGGTTGAACCAATCAGAGTTCTTTAGTAATCCTACTAATGATTTCCTCTTTATTAAAACGGGTACGCATGAGTTTGAAAGACTTTGATTTTATATCCTGAGCATAACTCTTCGCAAAGGAAATCATGTCTTTAAAACCGCGAGCAATATCGTTTATATCGTCCGGTTGGACACAGATACCCAATTGATTTTCTTCAATTATGTCTTTACCACTGCCGTTGCAAACTCCAAATATGGGTTTGCCTGCACTCAAATAGGATTGTATTTTGAGAGGTTCTGTTTTTTCAATGCCTTCATCTGCGATGAGCGGCAATAATAACACATCGCTTTGTTCCAACAAATCATTCATTTGCTCGTACGGAAAACGGCCACGCAAAAGTACGTTCTGAATATGATATTGAGCTATACACTTTTTCAAGGACTCCATGGTGGAACCATCTCCTACAATATTCAGCACAACACCATCCAAATGTGCTTGGGCAAAACCTCTAACCACATTATTCAAATTTTGATAGCGTGATACATTTCCCGTAAAGGTAAAATGAAAATACTGCTTGTCTAATCTCAATTCACAAGGAACATTATTTGACTCACGCAACCAATTCGGGGCATACACCGTAGGCTTGTCGGTATAGCGACTGATGGTCTCTGCAAAGCGCTTGGATGAAATGAAAATTTTATCACAACGACCATAAATGGAACAGATAACACGATTTAAGATAGCCGAAGTAAGTATATTCTTAGGCACTCCATACGTATAAACCACATCTGGCCAGATATCGTAAGTCCAGATAGCTACAGGCTTTCCATATTTTTTCTTTGCGACCAGTGCCGGATAAGCTACCGTAAGCGGACCTGTCTGTGAAACAAACACAATATCAAAATTTTCACCTATCTTGCGGACAATTTTCTTTCCCTGATGTATAAATAGTAAATAATTGATAAATTTCCTGATTTTACTATTTTTATATCCTTCAATGAAATGAAAGCGATGAATCTTCACCCCTTCCCACTCTTCCACACTATAGCCACCATTTGAGTAACCATCATACACATAACTACCCGGATAGGACGGATACTGCGTGAGCACTTCCACGTGGTGCCCCATAGTTACCCACTCTCTCACCAAATCGTTGATAAGAAAACTTTCCGGATAAAAAACCTCTGATATTACTAGTATACGCATATTCTCAATAAACAAAAATACATGCCAATTTTATCTCAATGCAGAACTTCCGCATCAGAATTGTTAGTTTACCATCAAAGTGCTATAACCTCTACCTCATCACCAGCTCTTCCACCACTCCACCGAGCAGAAACGGGATGATGCCGGTATAAATCACACCATCCTCGTCAGTCCAAGGCAGGGAACTGCCGTCCAGCACCACAATCTTGCGATAGAAGTCGCCAGTATTCCTGAGCGAGAAAGTCTCCTGTGCCTTCTTTTCGGGAGTATCCACATTCAGAGCTGATTGGACATACACCTTTCCGGCGCCAGTATTCACCACGAAATCAATCTCATACTGGCTCTGCGAGCGCTTGCCGTCAACCACACGTTCCAACTCCACAACACCCACATCCACAGCATATCCGCGTGACGTCAACTCATTGAACAGCAAATTCTCAATCAGATGCGAACGCTCCTGCTGCCGCCAGTTGAGCCGAGCATTCCTCAATCCCAGGTCCTTTGCATAATACTTCTGGATAGACGAAAAATACCGCTTCCCCTTCACATTCCACCATATTGCAGATACTGCTCCAGAGCATCTGCCTTCTCCAGGCCGGCAAAACCATAGAACTCGGACAGCGACAGCGGATACACCTTTATCTCACAGCCACGGTCGCGGAAATTGGTAACGATATCCTTTGACAGCATCTTGCTGTTGCTTCCTGTAACATACACATCCACATTCGGAAGTGACATCAGTGAACTCAGCGTGTCATAAAACGTTGTGTACAACAGATCCCTATCCTCTTCTGGCACCAAGCTTTCATCTACCTGTGCCGTCTTCACTTTGTACGACCGTTGAATCTCATCTATGAACACATAGAAT
>JAZLLH010000049.1:0-40553 GCA_045598025.1 Bacteroidales bacterium
ATCCATAGAGAAAAAAATGTGGTGTTTTTTTGCTTCTAAATTACTGAATATCAATCACTTTTTTAATAATGACCATCAAATAGTTTTCGACAAAATGTGTTGATAACTATTTGGGTAACAATAAATTATACGAAAATTTCAATTTTTTGTCATGTACTAAGATAAATTGCCTTATTTTTTGTACATGCAAAATGGTGCTATTAGGAGTCGCGACAGAAAAAAGTGTAGAACAAACGATTACTATTATTCATAGTAATCAAACACTTTTAAAACAGTTAACATTTAATTATTTCTACAAATTCAGATACACTTTTCGCACGCACTCTTCCGACGTCAATGTACGCTCGAAAAAAGTCTGCAAAAGTACTACTTTTTTCGATACAACGGCAAACGGAATATGATAATATTTTTACCGTCTCAAATTATTTCGACTCTTCCGCCAAGTTTTTTCCACTATCTGCCATTTCAAGAATCATTCAACATTTACCGCAGGCGCTCATCACACCCCAACTTGCCATACCTTTACTGGTCTATTTGAGTTAAAACATCCGTCTCTGATTCAACACTTTGATGTTTTTGTATCTCATTTTACAGACGCATATTATGTAATATACAGAAGTACAGAGAAAAACGATTATTATGAATAAAAAAAGGACTGCATTAAAAAACTTTTTGTTCAGGAATCAGAAAGCGGATTTTACAGGAGAAAATCCTGAGGAATACCTTGCTCCGGAAGTAAGCATATGTGATTTTGCTCCGGAAAAGGGATTTGCGCTCAGTATGATGACCGAGGATTATGGGTCGTCCGGTACGGACAATGGCACAGAATCTTACGGAAATACTGATCCCGATGCTGCCAATGAAGGTTATGGAAGCATCAGTTTCTGAAAACGAAGTTTAGAGCATTCTTTTGCATAAAAGCAAAAAAAAGTAAAAGCAAAAAAGTAATAGCAAAATGAAAATGAACACAAACAGAAAAATGTTCAGCGGCATCATGCTTGCCGCAGCGGCTCTGCTCACATTGAGCGGTTGCAAAAAAGAAGAAGGCGAAAAGGTAGTTCTTTCGGCGGAATTCGAGCAGCCTGCGGGTCTGCAGAAAACCTACATCAACGATCACAGCGTACGCTGGACGCAAGGCGATACCGTCCGGGTCAACGGCACGGGAGAAGCAGTAGCGGTGAACGATGGAACAGTGGAAGTGGAAGTAAACGAGAACGGTTATGCTGTGGCATATCCGTTTACTGGAAGCACATTGAGCGGCTCCGGCAAAAATTGTACAGGCGGTACGGTGGAGATCCCCTTTCTTCAGACCTACACGCTTACTGCTGGCGGACAGCAGAAAATGTGTTCCCCTATGGCTGCACGTCTGGATGAGGCAAGCGGACGGCTGTATTTCAAGAATCTGCACTCTATTATCCGGGTGGATGTTACCACCGGAAGCGAAGCCTTCGCTTTGGAAAGCATCACCATTACTTCCGGCACAGCCAATCTTTCCGGAAAGCAAGCATTTACCTTCAAGAACGGAGGCACTGCCATTGATGCCTCTTCTGCTCCCAGATTGGATACATTAAGCGAAGCAGGGAAAAGTGTGATACTGTATCTTTCCGAACCGCTTATCCTGCCGGCGAATACTACGGACAAGGCCTTTTATTTGTGCGTTGTTCCCTTTACAAACACGGATTTGGAGATCAAGGTGACGGGCAGGCCGCAGAGCGGCACCTATGCTGGCCTGAAAGGAAGCTATGTTTTCAGCCGGAGCGGAAAAAGCCTGGCACGTTCCATCATGGCCGAGGTGAAGGCAGATTTCGGTGATGCAACTTTTGAACCTATGGTGTACAAATTTTCCGTAAGCCCTACATTACAAGTCACCTTCTCCTCCGGCAATCTGCAGTACCAAGCCAGCACGAATACCTGGCGTTTCGCCGAACACCAGTGGGACTGGGTCGGTGGTACTGATCCGTCAGGTAATATAGGTGGTACCGTGTATGAAGGAGGTGTAAAATGCAACAACACAAGCATTTCTTCCACGTATACGGGTTGGATAGACCTTTTCGGCTGGGGTACAAGCGGCTGGAGTAGCGGTGCCACTGAATATCAGCCGTATGCAACAAGTAAAACCAACTCGGATTACTATCCCGGAGGTGCAGAGACCAACAGTCTGACGGGGAACTATGCCAATGCCGACTGGGGTGTGTACAATGCGATACAGTCAGGCAGTACGACTTACCCTGCCGGCACCTGGCGCACTTTGACAAATACGGAATGGGCATACCTGTTAGGCACCGTAGCCGGCACCCGTGGAGGTGCGAACCCGACCTGGTGGATTTACGGTATAGTGACGGTAACGGATGCCGATGGCAAAGGCACAAACGTTATGGGTCTGATTATTTACCCCGATGGAACGGTAGCTATACCGGCTCTCTCAGAAGGAGTCAGTTTACCCCGAAACAATAAAACAGCTGTTTCCATCAGGAAAGCCGATTTCGATAAACTGGAGGCTATGGGCTGTGCTTTCCTGCCTGCTGCGGGCTACCGTTATGGGACTACGCTCGCCAATATAGGGAGCAACGGCTACTACTGGTCTTCGACGTACAACAACAGCGCTTACGCGTACAACCTCGGTTTCTTCAGTACAAATTTAGGTCCGAGCAACGGTTGGAATCGCTACAATGGCTGTTCTGTCCGCCTGGCGAAGGATGTTGAGTAACTATTTATAAATCAATATTATTTGTGTTGTAAGGATGAGCATTTTATGCTCATCCTCTTTTTTTTATAATCGATTTATAGGAAATGTGTTCGGTTTCATGGAATGTGCAATGCACAATTTTCCATAAAAAAAAGCGATCCTGCGATCGCTTCTGGAGCCACTTCCCGGACTCGAACCGGGGACCTACGCATTACGAATGCGTTGCTCTACCAACTGAGCCAAAGTGGCATATTCGGGTTTGCAAAAGTAGTCATTTTTTGAATGCGAAATCACATTTGGAGATTTTTTTTTACCGAAGTCGAAAATGGGGGAGAAAAGGATTCTGTTGTATACGGAATCAGGTAATTCTGTTCGTGGGCAGGCTATTTCCCTTTGTATATTTTCCTGTTTCCGTCCATCCGCAGGCGATGATTGTCCAGCAGGAAGCGGATGACAGGAATCAGTTCCTCTTCCTCATAGCGGCTGTTGCCAATCAGTTCGGATAAAAGGATGCCCTCGCTTGGAATGAGTGTCTCCAATTCCTTTTCCACTTCGGGGAAGCGTTTGCCTTTTTCATCCCGCTTCTTTCGGAGGCAGACATCGCATTTACCGCAGCAGCTGTCGTTTTTTTCGCCAAAATAACCTATCAGTTGCAAACTGCGGCAAGGAGTGTCGGAGAGGACATAGCGGCGTACGGCATCCAGACGCTTGCGGGCGGTAGCCTTCCTTTCTGCATATATTGACGGACTCAGTTGAAGGAATTTTTCATCGGTACGGTCTTCCAGCCAAACCAGTTTGGGAAGTTCGCTCCAGGGATCATAATCCAGTATTTCGTCCTTCTGCAGCTGTTTCAGCAGTCTGCAAACCTGTTCCAAGGGCAGGCCTGCACGGCGTGACAGTTCCTGTTCGTCAATGCGGGTGTATTGGGTGAACAGTCCAGGGTAGGAGCGAAGCAGCAGTTTGATGAAGGGGTCGTACCTGGGGTGGTCCACCTGATAAAAATGCAGGTCTTCCCGATGGCAGGTAAAAAGAATGCGGGATGCACTCTGATAAGGATCGGTAAAGAGGATAAATCCGGCTCTTTCGATAAATTTCAGCGCATTGTATATTTCCAGAGGTTTGATTTGGCATTTTTGGGCAAAATCGGCATTGTCAAACGGGAAAGACGCTCCCTTTCCGCTCCCGACAGGGATGCGATAGTAATTGCCTAACGCCTTGTAAATTTGCTGTATGCGTTGTATGGGCGGATAGCTTTGCTCAAAATTCCGTTCCAGGTTGATCAAATCCGAATCTTCGTACAGCAGGATGGCGTGGGATTCTTTTCCATCCCGTCCGCCTCGTCCGGCTTCCTGAAAATAGGATTCCAGATTGTCCGGCAAATCAATGTGTATGACAAAGCGCACATCCGGTTTGTCTATTCCCATCCCGAATGCGTTGGTGGCCGTAATCACGCGGATTTTCCCCTTGGTCCAGTATTCCTGTTTTCTTTCTCTTTCCCGTACATTCAGTCCGGCATGGTAGAAATCGGCGGATATGTTGTTGCGTTGCAGCATTTCTGCCACCTCTTTTGTCTTTTTGCGGTTGCGGACGTAAACGATGCCGGATCCTGGAATTTTGCGTATGATGTCCAGCATGCGCTGCCCTTTGTTTTCTTCTTTGAATACGAAATAAGTAAGGTTTTCCCGCACGAAACTTTTTCGGAATACATTGCGGGCTTTGAAGTGCAGTTTGTCCTGTATATCCTCCACCACTTCCGGTGTAGCCGTAGCTGTCAGAGCCAGTACGGGTACCGGGCGGGAGAGAATTTCCCTGATTTCTGCAATTTCCAAATAAGGAGGACGGAAATCATAGCCCCATTGGGAAATACAATGGGCTTCGTCCACAGCCAGCAGGCAAATATCCATTTGCGTCAATTGTTCTCTGAACGTACGGCTTTTCAGTCTTTCCGGGGAGACGTACAGAAATTTGATCTGCCCTTCCATGCATGCTCGGATGATGTTTTCGGATTCCCGTCGGGGAAGTCCCGTATAGACGGCTTCGGCGGAAATACCCCGTTTCTGCAGGTTGTATACCTGGTCTTTCATCAGGGCTATCAGGGGAGAAATGACCAGGCACAAACCTTTCATGGCCATGGCCGGTACCTGGAAGCAGATGGATTTTCCACCTCCTGTGGGCAGAAGGGCCAGCGTATCTCTGCCGGCAAGGGCAGAACGCGCAATGTCTTCCTGCAGGGGACGGAAATGTTCGTAGCCCCAGTATTCTTTCAATATGGATTCCAGTTCATTCACCGTCGGTGGTCTTTCGGGTTTTGTCTCAGGGCTCTTTCCAATCTCCGTTTTCTTTGATCAGTCGGATAAGCATGTCTATGCCTTCTTCCTGGGGCACCTGGTGATATACGGGAGTCTGTCCTTTGTAAAGACTTACCTTCCCGTTTCCGCAGCCCACGAATCCGTAGTCGGCATCCGCCATTTCTCCGGGACCGTTAACGATGCAACCCATCACACCGATTTTGAGATTGTTCAAATGGGATGTCCGTTTCCGTATGGCTTCCAAAGCCTCTTCAATGCGGTATTGTGTCCGTCCGCAGGACGGGCAGGCTATGTATTCCGCTTTATCGTAGCGTATGCCGCATGCCTGCAGTATCTGTAGCGAAAGCTGGTAGTTCCGGTCCGAATCGAAATGCGGGTTGCTGATCCAGATGCCGTCGCCCCATCCTTCGGACAGCAAAAAGGCAAAATCGGCAGTGGCCCGGGCACAGAAACGTTCCCAGTCCGTTTCTGCGTATATTCTGTGCAGTATGACGGGCATGTTTTTCCCTTCTCGCAGAAGGCGGTTGAAAAAATATCGGGATTCCAATACGGATTCACCTTCCTTTGTCTCCAGGACGATTCCTTCCGTACCATGAAAGACCTCGTCTGTCGGACGGACGCGCGGGAAAGCAAGCGTTTCTTCTTCTTGCATATCTTCCGCTTTTTTCCCTTTGCAAGATGTGATGACAACGCATTTTGCTTTTCCCGCCAAACCTTTCCCGCTTTCCCGGCGGTGGTAATGGTAGGGGGCGTATGCAATTTCCTGTACTGCAGATATGTTTGAGGATGGCCCTTCCTCTGCCAGATCAGCCAGTATGCGGGCAGTGGGAAGTTCGTTTTCTGGGGCTTCGGTCAGAGATACCCGGATGGTGTCGCCTATACCGTCGTAAAGCAGGGGTAGAATGCCGGCCGTCGATTTGATACGTCCGTAGGATCCGTTTCCAGCTTCGGTCACACCCAGGTGCAGGGGGTAGTTCCATCCTTTCTGATCCATGAGGGCCACCAGGATGCGAACGGATTCCGTCATCACCCGTACATTGCTGGCTTTCATGGATAGAACCAGATTATGGAATCCGAAATCTTCGCAAATGGCAATGAATTCCATGGCAGAAACTGCCATTCCCAGAGCCGTGTCCCCGTATCGGTCTACTATTCGAGGAGAAAGGGAGCCGTGATTGGTTCCTATGCGGATGGCCGTGCCATTGCGTTGGCAGATTTTCAAGAGTGGAACCAGACGTTCGGCTGTCCGCTCCATGGCTTCCCTATAGGCCTGTTCACTGTAATGGGTGATGATTTTGCGGTCGGTGTAGTTGCCTGGATTGATGCGTACCTTTTCCACAATTTCTGCTGCCACTTCTGCCACATCGGGGGTGAAATGCACATCCGCAATCAGCGGCACCCGGCAGTGCAGTTCGTTCAATCGTTTTTTGATGTGGTATAAGTTGGCTGCTTCCTCTTTGCGGGGAGTGGTGATGCGTACGTATTCGCTTCCGGCCGCCACCATGCGCAATATCTGCTGTACACAGGCTTCCGTGTCCAGCGTATTCGTATTGGTCATGGATTGGATGCGGATGGGATTGTTGCCTCCCATGGCCACGTCTCCGACGTATACTTCTCTACTTTCGCGCCTATGGTAGGAAAAAGGAGACTTTGTGTAAAAAGTAGTGGGAATTTCTGTCATGTTGTCCTCCTTATTAAAAAAATGTAGAGACAGCGCGGACGCTGCCTCTACATCAGTCTGTGAGATTACTGTCTTAGTCGAAAATCAGTTTCTGTTCGGACACATTGATGTTGTAGGAACCGAACTCGTCAATGAAGGTTTTGGAACCGATAACGATGGGATCTTTCTGATCTTTGACCACCGTGAATGCCACATTTTCCAAAATATCGTCACCGATTTGCAGGGTTTCCATATACACTACCGAACCATCAATGATGTTGCCCGTTTCGGGAACAATGGCACCTGCTCCTTTTTCGAAATCGGCTACCGTGATGATATGGGCCTTCAGGAAGTTCATGGCCTGCTCATAGGACATGGTGAACTGTTCCGTTTCCGGTTCAATACGGAATTTCAAAGTCTTGCTGTTGACATAGCAGTCTCCACGTACGATTTGTCCTTCGTTTTCGGTGGAGATTTTGATGAATTTCTGGGTGATGATGCTGACGCGGGGCTGTGTCGGATCAACGGCGAATACAGTGTCGTTGGAGGGGACATAGTCATCACGCAGAATCATGAACTCGGTACGGCGGTTCAGGTCGTGAGCGGCCTCCTGTTTGTTCTTCGGACTCAGGCTTTCAATGTATTCCTTGGTCAGGACAGTGCCCTTTTCAAAGACATAGCCACGGGATGTGATGTTTTTTTCCAACGTTCTGGGAACACGTTCGGCGTATCCTTTGGCGACCAGACGGGCCGGATCAATGTGCATGGAATCAATCAGGAAATTGACGCAGGATTCGGCACGACGTTGGGACAGGGTATCGTTGGTCATCGGAATCGGACGGCAGTCGGTGTGGGAACGGAGCTCGATGACAAAAGTCGGATTTTCCTTCATGATCTTGTACAGACCCATCAGAGAATCCTGATACTGAGGCTTGAGATTCCATTTACCCAAATCGTAGAGGATTTCGGGCATCAGGACCGGTTCTTTCGGAATCGGGTTGATGACGAAGTTGTGTTTCAGATCCTTGTTCTCCTGCAAGCCAACGGTGGTCTCGCGTCCATCGCAATTGTCGTTTTCGTAATATCCGCTCTTTTTGATATGAATTTCATAGGTGACTTCCGGCAGAATCTTGGTTTTGTCGAAACTGTAGTATCCGCGGATGTCTGTAGTGGTTTTGAGTTCGGAACCGTCGGATCCGGTTACGGTAACAGAAGCACCATCAATGTACTGCAGTGTGACGCTGTCTTTTACAAAACCGGCCAGGGTGAAAATCAGCGGGCGCAGTTTGAAACTCCAGATATCGTCACCGCCACGGCCTCCTTCGCGGTTGGAAGTGAAGTAGCCCTTCCGCAGGTAAGCAAATCCGGAGACAGGGTCAATGGCTGGCGAATGTTCGAAAATGATGCCGTAGTCATCGGCTTCGGAGTTGATCGGGTATTTCATATTTTCGGGTTTGCTCCATTCTCCGTTTTCCAGATGGGATACGAAGATGTCAAATCCGCCCAGGTTGACATGACCTTTGGAAGCGAAGTACAGAGTGGAATCGTTTTCCAGGCTGGGATACATTTCGTGGTCGTAACTGTTGACAACACTGCCCAGATTTTCCGGTTTGTCAAAAGGTTTGTTTTTTTTCGGACGGGTGGCCTTCCAGATATCGTAACCACCGTTGGTGCCCGTCATGTCGGAAACAAAGTAAAGCGTCAGTTCGTCAGCGGAAATGCAGGGGTGCACGTAGTCAAAAGAATCCGGTCCGAGGATGATGTTTTCCGGTTCGGCCCAGGATTTGCCTTTTTTGGTGGCCTGATAGATTTTGCAGTAACTCAAGGTTTTCTTTTCATCCAGGCAACGGCTGAAGTAGATGGTCGTACCTTTGGGATTGAAAGTCGCTTCTCCTTCGTTGGATTCGCTGTTGATCATACCGCTGTTGTCCAAAAGGGTAGGAGTGGTCCATTCACCCGGGAATTCGGTCAGTTTGCTCTTGGGCTTGTTGGATACATAAAGGTCGGAAAAACTTTCACCCGTCCACACGTCTGTTTTTTTGGAATTTCCTTCACGGGAAGAAGTGAACACAATCTGGTTTTCCTTTTTGGGAAGTCCCCAGGCCGGGCTCCATTCATTTTGAGGTGAGTTGAAGCGCTTCATATTCTCTACTTCGTCCCTTGTGGGGTTGTTGATCCATTCGGGAGCCAGCGTAGCGGATTCGATCCGGTCATCGCAACGGGGATCGTCCGGATTGTATTTTTTGTATTTTTTGTAGTATTCCAATGCTTTTGCGAAATCCTTGCGCAAACGGTAGATGTCGCCTAAACGGAGGAAAATCAACGGATTGTCCTTTTGATAATTGACTTTTTCCAAGCGGAGGTACTGTTTTTCGGCCAGTTTCAGATTTCCGGTCAGCGTGTAGCATTCCGCCATCTGAAACATGATTCTGCGTTTTTCGACAGGGTTGCGCTTGACTTTGCTGTAAGCCTTTTTGTACAAATCTGCAGCCACCGTGTATTGGAAGGTGTTGAACGCTTTGTCTGCATCCGCAGCCGGACTTGACTTGATTTGAGCGTGGGTCGGTCCTATTATCAAAAATGATAATAAACTGACAAATAATACATTGCGAAAATTTCTCATATTATTTTAATTAAAATGATTTCATTTTGCTAAAGTAGTCAAAAAAACAATACCCTTTTATGAAATTCGGATTATTTTTTTTGACATAATTCGTTCGCCAATCCTACACAGCGCATTCAAAAAAGTTGTATCTTTGCAAATTCAAAAAACTATCTTATGGGTAAAGTAATAGCTATCGCCAATCAGAAGGGAGGAGTCGGAAAAACAACCACTTCCATCAATCTTTCGGCCAGTTTCAGTGTATTGGAGCATCGCACCCTGCTTATCGATGCGGACCCTCAGGCCAATGCAAGTTCCGGCTTGGGTGTGGATCCCCGGGAAGTATCGACCAGTATTTACGAAGTCATGATAGGGGAATCTCCCATACGTGAAGCCATTGTCAGGACCGATGTTCCCAATCTGGACATGTTGCCGGCTCATATTGACCTGGTGGGTGCCGAATTGGAACTGGTGAATTTTTCCGATCGCGAAGCCATGATGCGCCGGATTTTGGGAGAGGTCCGCAACGAGTACGAGTACATCATCATCGATTGTGCTCCTTCCCTGGGCCTGATTACTGTCAATGCCCTGACCGCTGCTGACACGGTGCTGATTCCCGTACAGTGCGAATATTTTGCGCTGGAGGGTCTGGGTAAACTGCTGAACACCATTAAAATCGTTCAGACCAATCTGAATGCAGACCTGAATATCGAAGGAATACTGCTGACCATGTACGACAATCGTCTCCGCCTGGCGAATCAGGTGCTGGAGGATGTCCGTACACATTTCAAAAACTTTGTATTCAACACCGTCATTTACCGAAATGTCCGTCTGAGCGAAGCTCCCAGTTATCAGAAACCCGTGCTGATGTACGATGCGGCATCCAAAGGTGCCCTCAACTATCTGAATCTGGCAAGGGAAATCATTCAGAAACAGAACGGCAACGTCAAAGAAAAGAAGAAGAAGGATGAGTGAGAAAAAAGATAAAAAACCCGCTTTGGGGCGCGGACTGAGCGCGCTGCTCGGAGAAGTTCCGGATGTGGGCGTCGTGTCCCAGGATTCTCCCAGCCGCATCAAGGTGGGAACCATTTCCAAAATCGCATTGGACGATATAGAAACCAATCCGTGGCAGCCCCGTAATTCCTTTGAAGAAGAGGCTCTGGCAGAGCTTTCGGAATCCATCCGAAAGCAGGGACTGATACAGCCTGTGACGGTGAGGGTGATGGAAAACGGAAAGTATCAGCTGATTTCGGGAGAACGCAGGCTGCGGGCTTCCAAAATGGCCGGACTGACCATGATCACAGCTTATGTCCGTACGGCCGATGATATGCAGATGATGGAAATGGCCCTGATGGAAAACATACAGCGCGAGGATCTGAATCCTATTGAAATTGCCTTGTCTCTCCACCGTCTGCAGGACGAATGCAAAATCACGCAGGAAGATCTGGCGGTGCGGGTGTCCAAAAGCCGTTCGGCTGTCACAAACTACCTGCGGCTGCTGAAATTGTCTGCTCCTGTGCAGGCGGCACTCTGCCGCAACGAAATCACCATGGGACATGCCCGGGCTCTTTTGGCTCTGGAAGATGGAGAACAGCAGGAATCCCTGATGCAGGAAATCATCAGCAAAGAACTTTCCGTCAGACAGGTTGAGGATAGGGTTCGCCAAATCCAACAGCCTGAAACGGAAAAAACGGCAAAGGTAAAGGTCGTTCTTCCTATGCATTATGAAGATGCCCGTCAACGTCTGTCCGATCATCTGCAGTCTCCTGTGGAAATCAAGCGCGATCTTCGGGGACGCGGCAGTGTGACCATCAAGTTCAAATCGGACGAGGAATTCGAACGTATCCTCTCCCTGATGCAATAGCCGTGAAAGTTTTACGTCGGTTGTGCTCGGCAGGATGCATCCTCCTTTTCTGCTCCATGTCCGCTTTCGGACAGCAGGCTGATAGTACGGCCTCTGCAGTAAAGCAGAAAAGAGCCAAATCTCCGCAAACGGCAGGTCTCCTTTCTCTGATACCGGGTGGAGGCCAGGTATACAACGGAAAGTACTGGAAAGTTCCCATAGTGTATGCTGCCATAGGCGGAAGCGGTTATGTGGTGTATTATTTCCATGACAAATACATGTACTATCGTACGGAATATCGTCTTCGTCTGAACGGGGAAACCGAGGGCCTGCGTCCGGAGTTGTCTTCCATGTCTACGTACAATGTAAAGGATTATAAGGATTATTATCAGCGGAACCAGGAGTTGGGAGCCTTTGTCTTCATACTGTGTTACGCCCTGAACATCCTGGATGCGGTAGTGGATGCCCATTTCAGCAATTTCGATATTTCGGATGATTTGAGTCTGAATATACAACCCTGCGCCATGGATTTGCGCATGCCATATGCACAGGGAACCCCGTCGCTGGGAGTTTCTTTCGTGCTGCAACTGAAATAACAACAGATAAATATCTATGCAATGAAAATCGCAATTTTGGGATATGGAAAAATGGGAGAGCAGGTGGAAGTCGTTGCTCTCGAACGCAAACATGAAATTGTCGCCTACATTGATTCGGAAGAAGATTGGCGGAAACAGGAAAAAGCTTTCCGTACGGCAGATGCTGCCATTGATTTTTCCATGCCTTCGGTGGTGATGGACAATATCCGCCGTTGTTTTGAAGCACATATTCCGTTGGTCGTCGGAACCACCGGTTGGTATGAGCACATGGAGGAAGTGAAGAAACAGTGCGAGACGCAACAGCAGAGTTTTTTCTACGCTTCCAATTTCAGTCTGGGAGTCAATCTGTTCTTCCTGTTGAACCGCTATCTGGCCAGACTGATGGCTCCGCATGCCGAATACGATGTCAGCATGGAGGAAATCCACCATACTTCCAAAAAGGATGCTCCGAGCGGGACAGCCATCGTTCTGGCGGAAGACATCATCGCTGCCTTACCCCATAAAGATTCCTGGATTAATCAGGAAAATGACAACAGGGCCGAATTGTCTATCAAGTCACAGCGTCTGGGAAGCCAGGTCGGTACGCATTCCGTCGTTTACACTTCGGCAATGGACGAAATCCGTATCACTCATAATTCCTTTAACCGCAAGTCTTTTGCCATTGGAGCTGTCAGCGCCGCCGAGTTCCTGCAGGGGAAAAAGGGTTTCTTTACCATGAAGGATCTGTTGAACGTCTGAGAACGGAAATCATTGATTTGTGAATTATTTTAAGAGAAACAGAGAAAATATATGCAGTTGTCATTAACATTCATGCTCGTTTTTACCATCCTGTATCTGCTGGGTACCTTTGCAGGGTTATGGAAAATTTTTGAAAAAGCCGGGTTTGCCGGATGGAAATCCATCGTACCGATTTACAATATGATTGTCTGGCTGAAAGTGCTGGAACGTCCGATGTGGTGGCTGATTTTCATATTCATCCCGTATTTCGGCATCTTCATGTTTTTCCTGATGGTGTGGAAAACCATCCGCCGTTTCGGAAAGACATCTTACCTTGTGCTGATTCCGGCTACTTGTTTCCCTTGCCTGTATTTTCCCTATCTGGGTTTTTCCTCAAAAGAAGTGTTCCACAAACTGGCCGAACTTCCCGTTCTGGAGCTGGGTTTCTTTTCCGTAAAGGAATTGAAGGGAAAGGAAGCAAAGGATTTTCCGCAGGGAAAGAAGACTCCCGCCCGGGAATGGTGCGATGCCATCATTTACGCAGTGGTTGCCGCACATCTCATCCGTACCTTCATGTTTGAATTCTACAAGATTCCGACCTCTTCCATGGAGAGCACACTTATGGTGGGAGATTATCTGTATGTCAGCAAGATGGCCTACGGGCCCCGCGTGCCACAGACTTTCCTTCAGTTTCCCTTCGTGCATCATACCCTGCCACTGACCAAATACCACAAATCTTATTCGGACTGTGTGCGTCTGCCTTATCTGCGCATGCCGGCCTGTCATCCGGTGAAACGGAATGATGCTGTGGTGTTCAATTATCCGGACGGAGATACGGTTATACTGCAGCGCCAGAACGAAAGTTACTACGGTGTTTTGAGGTCGTTGGAAAGGGCTTATGCCAACCCGAAAAAGTATGCCGGCGAATATTTCTACTATGATGGCGTAGTTCACGTATTCGGTGAAATCTTCAACAAATACGGCTGGGACAATCATCCCGGCAAGGCCTGGGAAGTTTTGCGTCAGGAATACGATGTGACGGCCCGTCCTTCCGACAAGCGGGAAAACTATATCAAGCGCTGTGTCGGCATGCCGGGCGACGAAATCAGTCTGCGGGGCGGCGTACTGTATGTCAATGGACAGAAGGCATACCAACCGGAATATCAGCAATCATCCTACAGGCTGTACAATAACGGAGTCGGTCTGGCTCCCATAGTGAGGGCCAGATTGAATATCAACGAGGAGGATTACGGAATGACGATGCAGGGGCAGGAATACGTCCATCTGCATCGGCAGCAATTGGACGCCATACGTGGTATGCGTAATATTGATTCCATTGAGGCTCTGATTGATACGGCCGGTTATGCGGATCCGGACATTTTCCCCTTTGATGCCAGGTATCTGTGGAACAAGGATCATTTCGGTCCGCTGCAGATTCCGGCCAAGGGACAGACTGTATTGCTGAATGATTCTACCCTTTGCCTGTATGCCCGAATCATAAAAAATTACGAGCACCACGACCTGGAAGTCCGCGACGGAAAAATACACATCGATGGACAAGCCGTCGATCATTATACTTTTGCCCAGGATTATTACTGGATGATGGGAGACAACCGTCATAATTCGGCGGATTCCCGTTATTGGGGATTCGTTCCGGCCGATCACATTGCAGGCAAAGCCTGTTTCGTATGGCTTTCTTTGGACAAGTTCAAGAAATTCGGAGATGGAAAAATCCGGTGGAAGCGCATGTTCAGAAAAGTGAAATAAAGTTGTAAAAAACAGGGTCGGGCATTGTAAAATTTACTATTTTTGCATTCTTAACTTAAAAATCAATGTATATGGAGAATTTCAAAGAACAAAAAATCTGTATGAATCCCATCGTGGAGTTCCTGCACAAGGCTCCCAAGGATTTCACCAAAGCGGACATCATCCGCTATATTGAAGAAAACGACATCCGTATGCTCAATTTCCGTTATGTGGCGGGAGACGGACGTTTAAAAGCCTTGAGTTTCGTGCTGACCGACAGCGATTATCTGGATCAGATTCTTTCCTATGGTGAAAGAGTGGACGGTTCCAGCCTTTTCTCTTTTGTGAAAGCCGGTTCCAGCGATCTGTACGTGATTCCGCGTTTCCGTACGGCCTTCATGGATCCTTTTGCGGAGATTCCGACCCTCTGTCTGATGTGTTCTTACTACACCAAGGACGGAAAACCTTTGGAAACTTCTCCGGAATACATCCTCAAAAAAGCGAAAAAATCCTTCCAGGATGTCACCGGAATGGAATTCAAAGCCATGGGTGAGTTGGAATACTACGTGGTCGGCGACAAAGAGGAATTGTTCCAGGCTACCGATCAGAAAGGCTATCACGAAGCCGGTCCGTATTGCAAATTCGGTGAATTCCGCGCCCGTGCCATGTATTATATTGCCCAGGCTGGCGGTACCATCAAGTACGGACACTCTGAAGTGGGTAATTTCACTTTGGATGACAAAATTTACGAGCAGAACGAGATCGAGTTCCTTGTGGCCGATGTGGAAGATGCTGCCAATCAGTTGATCATTGCCAAATGGATCATCCGTCAGCTGGCTTACGAGTATGGTCTGGATGTCACTTTTGCACCGAAAATCACCGTGGGAAAAGCCGGTAGCGGCCTGCATATCCATACCCAGATTACCAAAAACGGAAAGAATCAGTATGTGGAAAACGGTGCCTTGAGCAAAACCGCCAAGACAGCCATTGCCGGTTACATGCAGTGCGCTGCTTCCCTGACCGCTTTCGGCAATGCCAATCCTACTTCATATTTCCGTCTGGTGCCGCATCAGGAAGCTCCTACCTCCATCTGTTGGGGTGACCGCAACCGTTCCGTACTGGTCCGCGTTCCCCTTGGCTGGTTGGGCAAAGGGGACATGGTAGCGGATGCCAACCCCATGGAAAAACCCAATCCAGTGGATGGTTCCTTCAAACAGACCGTAGAGTTCCGTTGCCCGGACGGTTCCGCAGATATTTATCTGTTGTTGGCCGGCCTGGTCGTTGCCGCTCGTTGTGGCTTCGAAATGAAAGATCCTCTGGCATTTGCAGAAGAAACCTATGTGGACGTCAATATTTTCGATGAGGCCAATCGTGCCAAGGCCGATTCTTTGAAGAGTCTTCCGACTTCCTGCTATGAATCCGGAGTGGTTCTGGAACAGCATCGCGAGTATTACGAACGCCATGGCGTATTCACTCCCGAACTCATCAACGATTTGGTCGCCAAATTGAAATCCTTCAACGATCAGAATATACGGGAAGAATTGGAAAAACATCCCGAAAAGATGATCGATATCGTCAAGGAATACTATCACTGCGGATAATCTGAATAGGACACATGTTGTGGTCATTCCTTAAAGGGCTCATGGTGGGACTCCCGTTCATTTTTGTACTGGGTCCCGCCTTGTTTTCCATACTGCAGACCAGTATCTCCAAAGGGTTTTACTCGGGTGCGCAGATGGCGTTCGGCATAGCGCTCAGCGATGTGCTGATTATGTCTCTGTGCTATTGGGGGGCCAGTTCGGTGATGGAAAATTCCACTTTCCAGATTGCTTTGGGAGTGGGAGGAAGCATCTTTATGGTATGCTATGGATTGTTTCTGTTCTTTAAAAAAGTCCATCCCAAAAGGGAACGCAAGGCGCACGAGGTAAAGGTGAATATCAATTGGAAAGGGGTGTTCAGTGAAGTAATCAAAGGTTTCTTTATGAATACCATGAATCCTTTTCTTTGGATTTTATGGCTTTCCATTATTTCGGCCGGAACCGGCGGCGGTACTTTGGGACAGGCTGTCTGTTTCATTGCAGGGGTGGAATGTGTGCTGCTTTCCTCCGATATGCTCAAGTCCTATTTTGCCAACAAAATCACCAAAATGCTGTCCGAGCGAACCGTGAAGCGGGTCAATCAGGTGGCGGGTGTATTGTTGCTGGGATGTGCCGTTGTCCTGTTTTTCAGAACCCTTTTCGTATTCCATCTGGTTCCCGTTCCCAAAATTTTGATATTTTCATAAAATGTGTATGATGAAACGGAGTCTTTCCTTATTCGTTGCAGTCCTGTGCATGGCGTCCGCAGCTATGCTCTCGGCCCAGACCTCGTCCAGTGCGCAGCAGCGCCTGCAGAAATCATATGATGCCAATGTGCAGAAAATAAATCGGCTGATGCAGTACATCCGTTATTATTACGTGGATACAACCGATTTTGATAAACTGGCCGACAAGGGAATTTCTGAAATGCTGAAGATTTTGGATCCGCATTCGGTCTATATTCCCGGCAGGGAAGTGAAACGGATGAACGAACCCTTGGAGGGTAATTTTGACGGAATTGGAGTGCAGTTCCAGATTGTCAAGGATACCATTGTTGTTGTAGAGCCCGTCAAAGGCGGTCCTTCGGAAAAAGTCGGCATACGTGCCGGGGACAAAATCATCCGTATCGATGACAGTGTGGCTGTTGGCAAGATTTGTACCAATTCCTGGGTATACAAGAAACTTCGGGGGAAGAAAGGAACCCGGGTAAGTGTGGCCGTGCATCGCGGACATCAGGAAGAACCTCTGTATTTTACCATTATCCGGGATAAAATTCCCATTCACTGTATTGAGTCCTATTTTATGGTGGATGAGGAAACGGGTTATATACAATTGGAGCGTTTCGCCCAACAGACCCTGTCTGAGTTCAAGGCGGCCGTGTCCGAACTCAAGGCCAGGGGAATGAAAAATCTGATTTTCGATCTCAGAGACAATTCCGGAGGTTTTCTCCAGGCTGCCATAGACATGGTGGGAGAATTTCTCGGGAAGGACCGTCTGGCTGTATATACCCAAAACAGTCAGAGCGGGAACCGTTATGATTATCAGACCAAGCATTCCGGTACCTTTGAAAACGGTCGTCTGGTCATACTGATCAACGAGTATTCCGCATCCGCATCCGAGATTGTTTCCGGAGCGGTGCAGGATTACGACCGCGGTATACTGATCGGACGGCGTTCCTTTGGAAAAGGATTGGTCCAAAGCCAGATTCCTTTGCAGGATTCGTCAGTCATCCGTTTGACAACCTCCCGTTACTATATTCCGTCGGGACGTTGCATTCAGAAACCCTACGAAGACATCGAAAATTACAGCCGTGATGTCATCAACCGTTACAACAAGGGGGAACTGACCCATGCCGACAGCATTCATTTTCCGGATTCCCTCAAATTCAAAACGACAGGCGGCCGCATTGTCTACGGTGGCGGCGGAATCATGCCTGATATCTTTATTCCCATGGATACGGTCAAAGTATCCGATTATTATTACAGGCTGTACCGCAACAATATCTTCAATCAATTTGTGTTGCAGTATCTGGATCGGAAAAAAGATTCCCTGCTTTCCGCATATCCGGATTTTGACAGTTTTTACAACGGTTTCACATGCGACAATGCCTTCCTGTCCGAATTTTATGCCTATGCGGAAAAGGAGGGTGTGAGAGAGGAAGAAGATTTTAAATTGAAAAATTACTGGAGCGATTTTTCCAAAAAGTACAAAGATACTTTGGATCAATTGTTTCCCACTTTCGAGAGTGTTGAAAGCCAACATGCTTTGGAAAATATGTTTCTGAAATATGTCCGTGACGAGCGGGAAAATGTCCGTAAACGTCAGGCAGATTTTGATACGGAAAAATATATCAAAAGGCAAGTCCGTACGTTGTTAGCACGGAATTTGTATGATTCGCACCAGTCTGCCAAAATATGGCTGGAAGACGATGATACCTATAAAGAGGCCGTGAAAGTGATACGGACTCCGGTGCGTTTCCGGAAATTGGGCATTGCTTCCGCTTCCGGAAATAAATAGAAACGAAAAATATTGCTGTTGAAGCAAGAAAATAAGTTCTTTGTATTATTTTAAAATTAAAACACGTGAATTACGAAAAAAGAAACAGCCGGAGAGGTCGCGAATTCTCTGGCGAAGAAAATCACCGGGAGGGTGACAGAAAAGAAAGAAGGACTTTGTCCTCCAAATTGGCTTCCGATGGAGAAAATCGGAGAAAAGCCCGTCGTGCATTTTTTACGGAGCAGCACGATTCCCATAGCAGCGGGCGTCCCAAATACAGGGAGTACCGTGAAAATGATGAAAATCAGGTCAAAAGTGAGCGTCCATACCGCAGAGGAGGACGTGACCATGACCGTTATGAACACAGTGACAGAGGCGGAAACGGGTACAACCGGAACCGGAGCGAACGTCCGTACCGTCGTTCGTATCGCCGTGATCAGGAGGACGAACGTCCGGTCCGCTATATTCAGGATTCCGCCATCATTGACGAAATTGTCAAGAAACGTCGCGACGAAGGCCGTTCCTCCGATCGCAGACCCAAGGTGCTTTCCCTGGAGTGGAATGAGGAACGCGGTCTGATTCGTCTGAATAAATACATTGCCAATGCCGGTGTCTGCTCCCGCAGAGAAGCCGACAAACTGATTGAGGCCGGGGCCGTCACCGTTAACGGGGTCGTCGTGACCGAGCTGGGAACGAAAGTGATGCCTACCGACGAGGTACGTTACGGCGATCAGGTGCTGCAACGGGAAAAGCCGGTGTACATTCTGCTGAACAAACCCAAGGATTTCATAACCACAACCAGCGACGAGTACGATCGCAAGAACGTAATGAATCTGGTGGCCGGAGCCTGCGAACAAAGGGTATATCCTGTGGGGCGTTTGGACCGTAACACTACGGGTCTTCTCCTGATTACCAATGACGGAGAATTGGCCAAAAAACTGACCCATCCCCGGTACGGAGTCAAGAAAATCTACCATGTTGAATTGGACCGCAATCTGGGGGGAGATGATTTTTCCCAAATCATCAGCGGTCTGGAATTGAATGATGGCTTCATCGCGCCGGATGAATTGTCTTATGTAGGTGAAACCAAGCGTGAAATCGGTATAACTCTTCATTCCGGGAAAAACCGCATCGTACGCCGTATTTTCGAGCATCTGGGTTACGAAGTCGTCAAACTGGATAGGGTATATTATGCCGGTCTGACCAAGAAAGACCTTCCGCGGGGACATTGGCGTTTCTTGCGTCCGGATGAAGTCAATATTTTGAAAATGAGCTTATAGTATATGAGAAGTCAGGCAGTTCACGTGGGTGTGTTCGGCCGTCGTAACCAAGGCAAAAGCAGTCTTCTCAATGCCTTGACAGGATTGGAGGTGGCCATCGTATCCGATATAGCAGGGACTACGACCGATCCGGTGAAGAAGTCCATGGAAATTTTCGGCATCGGCCCCACGGTGTTGGTGGATACAGCCGGACTGGACGACGATTCTGAATTGGGCTTGCAGCGGATTCAAAAAACCAAGGCGGTCCTGTCTGAGATTGATTTGGCCCTGCTGGTGTTTTCCCATAACGATTGGGGGCTTTGCGAATCAGACCTGGCCGACGAAATGCTCAAGAAAGACATTCCGTTCGTTCTTGTGCATAACAAGGAGGATGAGGATGCTTTGCTCTCTACCTTGGAGGCCGAATTGAGTTCCCGCTATGCTGTGCCGCTGTGCCGTTGCAGTGCCCGCCGAAAGGAAGGAGTGCCGGAACTGGTCCAAGCGATGGTGAAGCAGATTCCGTCTTCCGCCTACCGCTCGTCCAATATGGTCGAAGGCATTGTCAGTGCAGGCGATATAGTGGTATTGGTGATGCCTCAGGATTCCGAGGCACCCGAAGGCCGGCTGATTCTTCCTCAGGTGCAGATGATACGGAATCTGTTGGATTTGCATGCCATTGCCGTTTCCCTGCAGCCGGAGGAACTTCCGTTATTTCTGTCTCGGCAGCGTCCTCAGATGGTGATTGCAGACAGTCAGGTCTTTGCTCGGGTACAGACTCTGGTTCCGCCCGAAATTCCGCTGACGAGTTTCAGCATATTGCTGTCCCGGGATAAGGGCAATTTCGAAGAGTGTTTGAAGGGCACTCCGCATATAGACCGGCTTCGGGACGGAGACCGTATACTGATGCTGGAATCCTGTACCCACATCACCTCCTGTGAGGATATAGGGCGTGTGAAACTTCCTGCACTGCTCCGGAAATATACAGGAAAAGAACTGTTTTTTGATTACGTTTCCTCCTTGGATCCGCTTCCGGACCTGAAGCCATACGCCATGGCCATACAATGCGGTGCCTGTATGGTAACGCGGCGTCAGATTGCCAATCGTTTGAAAAAAATTACGGAATATCCGCTGCCGCTTTCCAATTACGGAATGTGCATTGCCTATGCAAATGGCATTTTCGAACGGGTGACTTCGTTTGTTTACTGATATTTTCCGAACATCTGAACATTCTGTTTGGCCGGTCGGACAGCGTATGCAGGAGATTTACAGACCCTGGAACATCAGGTAGAGATAAAATTCCGCTGCCGCTTGGCGGTGGGTACTGGCACTCAGGAGCAGCAATTCGTATGCGGAATGGGTTTCGGCTGCTTTCCGGGAATTGGCGAAGGGTACAATTTCATCTGTCGGACTGTGAAACAGGCGGACTTTGTGCCGGGGTTCATAGTATTTGATCAGGTCGTTGCGGTCCAAAGCCCTGTACAGCCGACGCATGTCTTCCGTATAAAGGTTGGTATCCTGCTGGAAAAAACCGTCCTGCAGAATGTGGCGGATGTCTTTTCCCAAGGTATCGTTAATCTGTTGGAATGTCATGCATTCCAGAAAGTCAATGGCATGAACATAGTCTGGTTTGAAAATATGGCTCCAGTCGGTATGCAGTCCGTAACTTTTATCCATGGAACGGAGAATCAGCAGAACGAAGGCCATTTTGTTGTATCCGGTCTTTCCGTCATTGTCTTCCAGAAAAGCATGGAAAGTGGTGGTCAGACTGAGCGGACTTCCTCCGGCATTGATACGGCCGATGTGCCCGTAGTTTTGTCTTTCCATTTCCCTCAGAAGGGCTACTGTAGAGGCTCCTCCCTGTGAATATCCGAGCAGGTGTGTGCTGTCGGTATAGCGGATGTGCATGGAATCCAGATACTCTCTGGTTGCCATCAGCATATCGTAGCATGTGGTTCCCGTACATTCTTGATTCATATAGGGATGAAAACGGTCCGTCCGCTGAGACAAACCGTACCCAAGCAGATCGGCTTCCGCAACAATGTATCCGTTCAGGCAGGGAACAGCCTCAATGCTGAATGTCAGTCGGGAAGGGCAGGAGTCCAGTTCGCAGGTTCCCCTTTGTACGGAACATATTCCCGGAAATACCGAATCCATATCTGTACAGTAGTAGATAACGCCCGATGCGGTCACTTCCTTTCCGTCCGTATCCTTGGTGCGGTAGCGTATGCTTACGATGCGCACATCGTGCCATGGAATTTTGAAGGCATTCAGATTGACTGCGTTCCCCAACATTTGCTGTGCTGTGATCTTCAGTTCATCTGCGGAGATATCCCTTGTCTCTGTAACGCCCAACAGACGGGTATAGCGGCTCTGTGCAGTGGGCTCGTCGTTTTTGTTGCAACTGCAGAAGCCGTTGCCGATAATCAGTAGAAAGATAAGACGGAAAGCGTGTTTCATAGTTTTTGGGGCCGTTTATTCTGTTTCTTCTGTAACTTCTGTTTTATCGGTTTCTTCCCTCAGTGTACTCTGGATATGGTAGATGTTTTCCGTCGCATTTTCTTCCGAATTGGTGATTTCCAACTGCTTGTCTTTCAGTCCGAGCTGCTTGACCATGTAGTAGCGGATGTATTGGTTTCGGCGTTCGGCAATGGCGGTGATTTCTTTGCCTGTTTCGGCTATCGGGTACAGATGTTCGGCTTTTTCGTCGGCGCTTTTCTTTTCCGTGGATTCTCCCACTCTGTCGTTCAGGTAGGTATTGAAATCCAGGTCTTTTGTATTGATGGCCTTGATTTTGTCAAAATCAACCAGTTGCAGGCGGGTATTCTGTTTTTCAGGATGCTGCACCAGATAGTAATCCCTTTTTACATTGTACAAGGACAAGGCGTGTGCGGCATTGTCCCAGTGGATCTGCTGCTCCATTTGGATGATGATGTTGGTATCCTGTTTGGCCAGTTCTGTCAGTTTGGAGAGCAAATCGTATTGTTCCGATGTGAAGTCGAACTGCAGGGGATCTATTTTCATTTTTTCCATATCGTCTCCGTTGATGCCTACGGCATCGGCCAGATAGCGCAGCGGGGAAACGGATACTTTGACCAGCAGGTTTCCTATTGTCTTCCAAACCAGTTTCATATAGGAAAATTCCGGGTTGTCCAAATCTCCGGAGACTGGGACGTCCAGTAGGATTTTTTCATCCTTGTCGTTCAGCACGTACACGGCGGCCTTCAATGGAATTTTGACTTCCGGTTTGATTTCCTTTCGTTTGTCTCCGACCGTCAGCTTGTATATATCCACTTTGTTGGCACCCTGCAGTTGGGATTTCTTAACCACATTTTCACTTGTGAAGGAAAATACTCCATCCTCGAGCGGGTAGGCCAGATAGTGGACGACATAGGGAGAGAAACACTTCATTGGCAGGTTCTTGATGTTGATGACCAGGTCCTGATAGGTTTTGATGTTGTCCAAAGTGCCTTTCCATTGGATATTGGCAAATCCGCCTCCTGGAAGAGCAGCCATGACATTCATCCGGTTGACGCCTTCCAATTGCAGGTTTTCGGATTTCACGCGGATGTTGGTCACCGGAAACAGGAAGGGTTCTTCCATGCTGTAGTCGTTGTAGGCAAATCTGGTATTTTCGATTTTGAAATCCTTTACCAGCAGATGCATTTTGCTGGTGTCCGTATCGGCTTTTGAAACAGTATCTTCTGTCTTTTCATCGGAGTTCCCGTTGCTGACAAAGAGTTTGGAAAAATTGTTGCTTCCATCGGCCATGCAGTCGTAGTGGGAATCGAATCCATTGATGTATATATGATTGAATACAAATGAATTCTGCTGCGGATTGATGCGTTCCATATCTACATCCAATCGATCCATGGATGCTACTTTCTGATGTTTTGCATCACTGACATTCAACCGGGCCACCGAAGCCGTTCCGTCTATATCAAGATTCAGGATTTCATCCAGATTGCCTTTGATATGGATATTCCCGCCAAACACTCCCTTCAACTCACTGATGGCCAAAAAGTCGGAGAGATAGGGAAGCAGGTTCTCCAAGGCGAAATTGTCGATTTTCAGTTTGACTTCAAAATCATTGTTTCCTATATTGTAACCTACCTTGGTATTCAGAGTTCCCTTATTGGCAAAGGTCAGAGAAATTCCGGCATCGGTGTTGCTTTCTCCATCCAAATATACGCCCGGCACTTCCAAATGCAGGTTATTCAAAGCCCATTCCTTGTCTCTGTCTTCATCTTCATAACATATGGCACCTTGGGTCAGACGGATGTTGTACAAGCCGACTTTCCAATTGGAATTGGTGTCCTTATCTTTCGTACTGTCGGAAGCAAAATGTTCAATGATGTCCGTAAAATTAAATACGGTGTCATGTTGTGTGATCCGGATATCGGGTCCGGCGAGTGTGATATGGGGAATGTTTACCTCTGATTTCAGCAATTTCAGCAGTCGGATAGATACATCCAATGTATCAAAAGTGACAAAATCCGTCGTTTCATCCGTTTCTTTGATGGAAAAATCGTAGATGCGGGCATTTCCCCTAAGGACGTTTATTTTCAGTTTTGACATTTCAACCTGCCGGCCTACGATTTGTTCGTCATATTTCTGTACCACCACTTTGGCAATAGGTCCGAGAAAAAGCAGTATAAGAAGTACGAATGCGATGATGCATCCAAATACTATTCCGATGATTTTCAGTACTTTCTTCATATAAAGAAACAATTACAATAATCCAGTTCAACTTGCAAAAATACATGAAATGCGTATACAATGGCTCGAATTTTGCTTAAAAATTTTTCTGTGGAGGAATTATCCTTCAAAAAAAAGAAAGCGGGAAACCGATTTCGAATGAGTAAATATTGTAACTTTGCAAAAATTAAAACTCAAGTCGTATGAAAAAAATTCTTATTTCTGTTTTAGGATTGGCCTTTATGGCTGGAGCAGTTCATGCTCAAGTGGTTAATGGAGTAACAGCTCCTTTCAACAAGGATGTGAAGCCGGCGTTCGCCATGCAGTTGGATTATTCGAAAAAGCTGGTTGAGGAAGCCGTTGACAATCGCTTCAAAAAAGACAAGATGAAGGGTAAATCTTCGAGTGGCATGATGGTGTATTCCAAGGTCAATTGCAACGACCTTTGCGCTCAAAACTGCACAGTGTATACCCGTGTAGACGGTTCCGGAAAGAGTGCCACCGTGTATCTGTATATTGAACGCGAAAACGGAAATTTCATCACCATCGGTGATCAGGAGGAAACCTGTGTAAAGAATTACATGATCAGCATGTTGGACGATGTCAAGGCTGTGGAACTGAAGTATCAGATAGAAGAACAGATCAAGGTTTGCGAAAAAGCCGAGAAAAATTACCAGAAATTACTGGAGCAGAAAGCCAAACTGGAAAAGGACATAGAAGCTGCTGACAAGGATCGTCAGGAACAGAACAAAATCCTGAGCGATATGCAGAAGAGTGCCAAGAAATAGATTCCGCATAGGAATTAAAAAAAGCCCGGAAGTTTAACTTTCGGGCTTTTTTCGTATGAAGCGTTTCCGCTTTTATTTTTCCAAACGGATACGGGCATCGACTGCCGTGACGTAGCGCGGATTGCCGAGCAGCGGATTGAGGTCCATTTCGGCAATTTCCGGAGCGGCCTGCACCAATGCGCTGACGCGGGCAATCTGGTCGGCATAGAGGTCGATATTGACGGCTTCCTGGCCGCGGACGCCTTGCAGAATCTTATAGCCGCGCAATTTGGTAAGCATTTCCTTGGCCTCGGCTGCCGAGATGGGAGCGAGGGCGCTCTGAACGTCTTTCAGTACTTCAATGAAAATACCTCCCAAACCGAAGAAAATCTGATGTCCGAATTTGGCATCACGGATGGCTCCGATATATACGTCAGTACCGTCCAGCATGGGATACATTTCCACAGCATAGGTTTCCGGAATGACGATGAGACGGTTGAATTCCTTTTCAACAGTGGCAAGATCCTTTACGCCGAGGGTCACACCGCCTACATCGGATTTGTGTAAGGGACCGACCACTTTCATCACCAGAGGCACGTCTTTGCTGCATCCGACTTCCTTGGCGAAAGCAAGAGCGTCTTCCACTTTGTCGACTTCAACCGATTTCTTGCGGCTGATACCGGCGGCATCCAGCAACTCGTTGTAGTCAGCGATTTCCATGTAACCATCTTTGCAGCGCTCAACGGTCTTGCGGATGCGGGCCACATCAATGGCGGGTTGTTCCACGTTTTCAGGCTGCGGTTTCGGAGTGTGGTACACTTTGCAGATGGCATTTCCCAGCACGCATTCTTCCGGGAAGTTGATGCGTCCCCGGTCAATGAATTCCTGAATTTCGTCTTTTACATTTATAATAGAAGGCAGCACCGGGAAAATCGGTTTTTTGCAGGTCTTCATCTTTTCATCTAAAAGAGCGTATACTTCACGGTTGGAGAACAGTCCGGGGGAACCGAAAATCACCACGGAGAAATCGATATCGGTATAGTCGTTCTCTACGGCGTCAATGATGTGTCCCAATTGTTCTGCCGTACCTGTGGCCAAAAAGTCGATGGGGTTTCCGACCGACGAACCGGCAAACAGTTTGCTCAGCAGGGCGGGGGAAGCGGGGTGATCTTTCAGACCGGGAACTTCCATGCCACCGTTGGAGAGAACGTCTGTCAGCATGACAGCCGGACCACCCGCGTGGGTGATGACGGCGCAGCGCTTGCCTTTCAGTTCAGGGTGCATGAAAACGGCGCAAACCGTGGTCAGTTCCTGACGGTTCTGACAGCGGACGATACCGGCTTTGCGGAACAGGGCATCTACGGCGGCATCATTGGTGGCCAACGCTCCGGTATGTGAGGAGGCAGCACGGCTTCCGGCAGCAGAGCCTCCGGATTTGATGGCAGCGATGTGACATCCCTTGTTGATCAGACTGCGGCTGTGTTTGAGCAGACGCATCGGGTCACCGATTTTTTCCATGTACAGCATGATGACGCGGCTGGACTTGACCGGATCAAAGGTGTTGTCCAAGTGTTCGAGCACGTCCTCTATGCCCAGTTGGGCAGAATTTCCGACAGCCCATACACTGTTGAATGTCAGTCCGTTGGAAATGCCATATTCTTTAATGAAAACGGCAGTGGCACCGCTTCCGGTGATGAAATCCACACCATGGGGATCCAAAGTGGGAATGGGGGTATCAAAGGCACCGCAGTAGTTGGTGTTCAGGAAACCGGTGCAATTGGGTCCGATCAGGGAGCCGTTCACACTGTTGACATGGTCCACAATCTGTTTTTCCAAACGGGCACCTTCTTCGTTTTCTTCCGAAAATCCGGCCGAAACAATGATGAATCCGCCGGTCCCTTTCTGATGTGCCAGCACATCGACCGTTGAAGGACAATATTTGGCGGCGATGGCCAGAATGGCGCAGTCTACTTGGGGAAGATCTTCGACTTTGGCATAGCATTTCACGCCCTGCACTTCCGTCTCTTTCGGATTTACAGCGTAGATATTTCCTTTGAAACCGCTGTCTTTTAAATTTTTCAGTACTTTTCCACCCGGTTTGTGGATGTCACTGGAGGCACCGCACACTACGATGCTTTGAGGAGCTAATAATTTCTGATTGATCATATTTTGTTTTATTTTTTTTCCATTAGAAGTCGTCATCTTCGTCACCACCCTGCTGTCCGAATTTGGCCTGCAGTTCTTCTATGGTGTAGTATTTGTAGTTGGCGGGAATCATGAAATCGAATTCACTGACTTTTTTCTTCTTGACTTCCACTGCTTCGGATATGATCTTTTTCCCTTCTCCTGCGGGTTGTTCCTGATAAAGGGCATAGCCTTTCAGTCCGGGAACGGAGGAAGCATTGATTTTTTCATCAATACCGATTTCTTCCGTGGTGTACACCAAAAAAGTGACGGTTTTCTCTTCGTCTTCCTTGTTGGTGACGGTGATGTCGTATCCTTGGCAGGTGTATCCGCAAATCACTTTGGTGTCTTCGCGTTTCTTGATTTCAAAATTTACATTTTCCAGACTTTCCTGAATCAGGGAGGCCGGAACGGCATAGGCTATTTTCTCAGTGGGCAGATCCAGCAAATAGATGGTGGAGTCTACGACATTGATGGTGTGGCGGTATGCACCCTGAAGGTCCTGTGTGGAACGGGTGAAATTGCCCATGACGGTTTCCGATTGCTCCAAGGGCGCGTTGGCCAGCTGTTGGGGATCGAAGTCACCTTCGTATTTGATGCTGAATTTGATGGTACCGGCAAAACTTTTGGTCTTTTGAGCCGTTACTTCTCCCATACCGGCCAGGAGAACCAGACTGAGGCATAATGTCGCTAATTTTTTCATGACGAATCCTTTGTTTTATTGTTTGATGTGTTTGTTTAGAATTTCCATCCGAATGTCAGGACGAAATTGTGTTTGCTGATGGTGTTCTCGTAGTAGTAGGGGGATGCGGCATAGAACACATCCCTATCCTTGGTCTGCTGGAACATGTAAGCAAAATCAATGTAATTGAACTGGCCTCTCCATCCCAAACCGGCGGAAAATACGTTCATGCTGCCATCTCTTTCCGTTTCGGCCACATAGGGGTTGGTAGTGTGGGCAAAACCTGCACGGACAGCCATGGGGCTGAGGTTGATTTCACCTCCGATGCGGATGGTATGGGTGCCACGGTAGATGTTCTGAATGTCCATGTTTTCCTTGCGGAAACTGTAGTCGTCAGCGCGCATGCGCATGAAACCGTAGTCGGCAAATTCATAATCCACATTGATGAAACCATAATTTCCGAAAAAGAATGCAGCGTTGCCGAGTACGCGGTAGGGCGTAGTGAGTCGGTATTCGTATTCTCCATTGCTGGTAATATAATCTTTGCCGCCAATGCTGTCTCCAACAGCATACAGGTGGCTGTCGTAATTTTCATCCACACTGTAGAAGGTAGGCGTGTGCAATGCGAATCCCACGCGCAGGAAATGGAATGGTTGGTACAGCATTCCGAATTTGAAATTGATACCGACGCCTTCGGAGTGCAGATAGTTTCCATACTGCAGAGAACTGAATCCGTCTTCAGACTTCTGTTGGTTGGTTTCCATATAGGTGCTGGATTCTACATAGTTGAAGAAAGGTATGCCCAGGGTTCCACCGATGTACAGTACGTCATCGTAATTACCGCTCAGGGAGAGTACGTATTCGTTCATGGAACCTTTGTTGTGGTTTGACTTTTCCTGCAGCAGGTCCAAAGAACTGGTGTGGCCGATGTATTGGGCGTTTGAACCGCGGTCAATCAGATACAGTTGGTAGGCTGCATATCCTAACATGCTTCCTCCCTGGTAATCTCCATTTTCATCCATGGAAAATCCGCTTCTGTTGGCCATCAGGGCAAATTGGTCGGCTATGGAAGTAGCACGGTCGTTGGAACCGGTGGCATAGGTGTACTGATTGAAATTAGCCAGGCGGTTGACACCTGTAGAAAACTGTACGGCTTTCCAATCTCCGTTGCTGTTCGGGATGGTCAGCACCATACCGATGTTCCCGAAATTGAAATTGCCTTTGAAATCCTTGAAAGCCTCACCGTTGTATTCCATGGCCGTGTTGCCGAAATACAGGGAGGGAGAAAAGGAGAGTTCACTCTTGTTATAGGTTCCCAGGGCTGCAGGATTGGAACTGGCCGTGCTAAAGTCAGCTCCGAAGGCACCCATGGATCCGGCCAAAGAGGTGTAGCGTGCCGAACCTGTCGGAGACAGAAAAGAGTAACGGAACGCATCTCTGTCATTTTGAGCCCAAATCCCTGTCGGGATGAGGAGCATGCATGCGATAGTAAGGATTGTTCTATTTCTGTTCATTGCAATTGCTTTTTTTGATTCTGTATTTTGTTTGTATGCGTTTGTATGCAATCTTGCTTATCTTCTTCCACCGGAATATCCGCCACTGTGACTTCCACCGGAGTATCCGCCGCTATGGCTTCCGCTGGAATATCCGCCGCCACGGTTGGAACTGGAAGAGGAAGTATGGGAAGATCCGTAGGAACTGCTGCGGCTCGGGCTGCTGGTGCTCACGCTGCTGCGGTTGACACTGCCCGTGCTTCTGCTGCTCGAATTGCTGCGGTTGACACTGCTCGTGTTTCTGCTGCTCGAATTGCTGACATTGCTGCTTGTGTTCGTGCTTCTGTTGCTTGAACTGCTGACATTGCTTCTGCTGCTGTTGCTGGAAGAACTCGGGCTGCTGGTGCTCACGCTGCTGCGATTGACGCTGCTGTTGCTGCTGGAAGTGCGTGTGGTGGTGCTTCCGGTGTTTCCGGTATTCACATTGGCAGAGCGGGAAGATGAAGTGTTGGGCGAAACCGTCTGAGCGTTTCCGGAACCCGTGTTGCTGCCCGTGTTACGGATGATGGTGGTCTTGGACCCCGTCGGACTGGTGGTAGTACCAATCACTCTCTCGTTAGAGGCATTGTTTGTAGACGTTCTTGTCGTCGTTGTTGTCGTATTGTTGCGGTTGCTGCTGTTGACGTTGGAGGAACCGGTGTTTCCGGTGCTCACGTTGGCAGGACGGGAAGAAGAGGTGTTGGGCGTCACCGGTTGGGCCGTACTGGAGGTGTTGGTCGTCACGTTGGCGCGGTTGTCGTTGCTATTGGTTTTCGTATTGGTCGCGTTGCCTGTTCCTGCATTGCTGTTGCGGCTGCTGTTGGCATTGGCCGTGGTGCTGGTGTTATTGGTATTCGTGTTGGTACGGAGTTCGGCGTTGCCGGTATTGCCCGTACTCACGTTATTGGCGCGGTTGCTGTTGCTGGTGTTGGCCGTGGCGGTATTGGTATTCGTATTGGTACGGAGCTCGGCGTTGCCGGTGTTGCTTGTGTTCACGTTTTCGGCGCGGTTGCTGTTGCTGGTGTTGACCGTAGCGGTAGCAGTCGTAGTATTTCCACGGCTGTTGTTCGCACCGATTACACCGGCATTGACAGAACCCTGGGAGAAGGAACCCGTTCCGGTAGCCTGTTCGTAGCGGTTGGCGAAACTGGTGGACGCCATCTGAATGTTGTCGTCCGGTTTGCGGTTCCCGCCTCCGACAGTCGTTCCAGCGATGGAGGCGCTTCCGCGCACATCCTCCCTGTGGGAGTAACCGAAGGAACGGTTGTTGTCCAAACTGTTGTAGTAATGGTCTGCGTAATTGTTGTGGTGGCTGGGACCGTAGCCGGGTTTTCCGGGTCTGTCAAATCCGTGTCCGTGTCCATGTCCATGTCCATGTCCATGTCCGAATCCATGATAAGGGTGATAAGGGTGGTAGTAGTGATGAGGATCATAGTATCCCCAGTGGAAACCATGGTGTACATAGCAGGGTCTGTAGTAATACGGACGATAATACCACGAATCCCACCAGAAGGAGTATCCCAGGTATATGCTGACACCCCAGTCTCCCGGGTGGTAGCTGTACCAATACACGTTGGTGTGATACGGATCGTAATATCCCCAACCGTATGACGGACGGTAGAACCGGCGGATACGGGCTGCGTATGCGTAGTCGTAATAGTCGTCCATGTCATAGTAGTAGTTGTTGATTACCGTGGTTCCGTTGGAAGCGGTGGAAGTTTCCGTATAGGTATAGCTCCCGTTGTCACCGTTTCCTCCGTTTTCAATAATGTAGATAGTGTCATGAATCACTCTTGTCTGAGTGACTACCTGTGGGGTACTGGAGGCGGCTTGGGCGCGTTGGTCTCTCTGACGATAGTAGGAATTGTAGTAACCGTCGTCAACCAAGGTGTTCATTGTCGTGCAGGATGCCAGACAAACCAGAACGAGGGGAACCAGTAATTTCGCTAAATCTTTCATCGTTTCTTCTCCTTTCAGTTTTGATGTTTGTTTTTTTTATACTTTTGCACCGAATTTCAGTGCGTCGTATTTCGCACTGCAAAAGTACATATTTTAGTAATACCAAATTCAAAAATCATACCAAAAAAATGGCTGAACAACTGACAACAAAAGAAGAGAATTATTCTCAGTGGTATAACGACTTGGTCATCAATGCCGGACTGGCCGAAAATTCCTCTGTCAGAGGATGTATGGTCATCAAGCCTTACGGATACACATTGTGGGAAAACATGCAGCATGCCTTGGACAAAATGTTTAAGAAGACGGGACATGTCAATGCGTATTTTCCGCTGTTGATTCCGAAATCCTATCTGAGTCGGGAAGCCCATCATGTGGAGGGGTTTGCCAAAGAATGTGCGGTGGTAACTCATTACCGTCTGAAAGCCGATCCGGAAACCCACGGTGTGGTGGTGGATCCGGAGGCCAAACTGGAGGAGGAACTGATTGTGCGTCCTACATCGGAAACCATCATCTGGAGTACATACAAAAACTGGATTCATTCCTATCGCGACCTTCCCTTGCTGATCAATCAGTGGGCGAATGTGATGCGTTGGGAAATGCGCACGCGTCTGTTTTTGCGTACGGCCGAATTCCTGTGGCAGGAAGGCCACACCGCGCATCAGACCCGGGAGGAAGCACTGGAGGAAACCCGTAAAATGATTAATGTGTATGCCGATTTTGCCGAGAACTACATGGCCATGCCGGTTATTCGTGGACATAAGACGGAAACCGAGCGTATTGCCGGTGCCGATGATACTTATTGCATCGAGGCGCTGATGCAGGACGGTAAGGCACTGCAGGCCGGTACTTCCCATTTCCTGGGACAGAATTTTGCAAAGGCTTTTGAAGTACAGTTCCTGAACAAGGAAAACAAACTGGAATATGTGTGGGCAACGTCCTGGGGTGTATCTACCCGTCTGATCGGTGGTCTGATCATGACTCATTCCGACAACAACGGTCTGGTACTTCCTCCGAAAATTGCTCCTCTGCAGGTTGTCATTATTCCAATCTACCGCAACGATGAGCAGCTGAAACAGGTGTCTGAAGTGGCCAATCGAATCAAATCCGCTTTGGAGGAAAAAGATATCACAGTCAAGTACGACGATCGTGAAGAATACCGTTCGGGTTGGAAATTCCACGAATACGAACTGCAGGGTGTGCCGGTACGTATCACTGTCGGTGCGCGCGATTTGGAACAGGGAAAGGTCGAAGTGTTCCGCCGTGACACCATGGAGAAACAGTTGGTGGATACGGATGCAGCCGTGGAAGAAGCCATTGCCCTGATGGACAAAATCCAGAAGAATATGTTCGAAAAGGCCAAGGCTTTCCGCGATGCCAGCATTTACCGTGTGGACACTTGGGAAGAATTCCAGGAACAGATAGAAAAAGGCGGTTTCCTGTATTGTCATTGGGACGGTACGGCCGAGACCGAAGAAAAGATCAAGGAACTTACCAAGGCGACTATCCGCTGCATTCCGTTCGACAATCCGCAGGAAGAAGGCCGCTGTGTTTATTCCGGCAAGCCTTCGCATCAGCGCGTGCTCTTTGCCCGGGCCTATTAGTCTGATTGAATTTCCGCATCATGTTGGAAGATATCATAGCCTTTCGCAGGCAACTGCATGCCTGTCCGGAGTTGTCCGGTCAGGAAAAAAATACCCACGATGCGCTGGTCCGTTATCTTGAAAAACTACATCCGACCCGCCTGTACACACAGGTGGGCGGGTATGGTTTGATTGCAGTTTTCGGCAGTGAAAACGGATTGGCTGTGGCCTTTCGTGCCGATACGGATGCCTTGCCCATACAGGAACGGACTCCGCTTGCCTACGCTTCCACCCGGAAAGGAGTGGCGCACAAATGCGGTCATGACGGACATGCGGCAGTGTTGCTCCATTTGGCGAAAAAAATTTCGGAGCGTTTGCAAAATGGTGAAAAACTGCCATATACGCTGTTGCTCGTGTTTCAGGCAGCAGAGGAGACCGGAGAGGGAAGTGCCCGTATATTGTCGGCGGGTATTTTGCAGAAATACAGGATTATGGCATTTTATGGCATGCACAATTTGCCTGGCTACCCTTTGGGACGTCTGGTGTTCCGACAGGGAACGTTTGCCGCGGCATCCATCGGAGTGGTGCTGCATTTCCAAGGCCGTCAGACTCATGCAGCTTTTCCGGAACTGGGTATCAATCCGGGACTGGCTGTAGCCGACACCATGAAGGAAGTATGTGCACTCAATACCGATCCGGCATGGATGGACGGGCGTTTCCGTCAGGCAACGCTCATTTGCGCGCGGGTAGGGCAGGAGGCTTTCGGTACTTCGGCCGGTGAGGCCGAACTGATGTTTACGCTGAGGGCCTATACCAATGCTGCGATGGAAAAGCTGAAATCCGAGGTGTTGTCAAAAGCCGAATCGGAGGCGGCACGGCACGGCCTGCGTCTTTCTGTTGAATGGAGGGAAGCTTTTCATGCCACTGAAAACCATACGGAAGCGGTGGCTTTTCTGAAATGCACGGCAGAAAAAAACGGTTTTCCGTACGAGGAGGCCGCTACTCCTTTTCGCTGGTCGGAAGATTTTGCTGATTATCTGATGAACTTTTCCGGTGCTTTTTTCGGAATGGGCAGCGGGGAGAATTGTCCGGAACTGCATCATCCGGATTACGATTTTCCGGACGATATCATTGAAAGAGCGGCTTCTTTCATGGAAAAACTGCTCTTTTGAAAAAAAAATGGCAAAGCCGCATGCGATGTTTGAAAAAAGAGTACTTTTGCAGTTGCATTTTTGTATACAGGGGCTGCTTGGTTTTGACAGCTCGTATGTGGGAATGTAAGCATGCCGGACGTTGTAAGCAGGTTCCGTAACAGCCAACTTTCAAGCCATAATAAATGGCGAAGAAAACAATTTCGCTTTTGCTGCCTAACCAGAGTTAGCGCACGAAGCTGTCTCCCCGGAAGTTTATCTTCCTGACGTCCGGACCGAGGCATCGTAAAAAGGAGGATAGGCATTTCCGGCCTCGCGGGCGTGCCGAATTTTCAGAGGATAAGCTGGGTTTAGGTCCGTCCTGTACCGTCCCCGGACGAAAATCAAATCGGGAATAAGCATGTAGAAAGCATTTTTGCAGCGTGTTTGGACGAGGGTTCGACTCCCTCCAGCTCCACAAGATGAAGTTGTCTTTCCGCAAATTCGCATGGGCTTTGCTCCTGACGGTTTCGGTTTCCGTGAGCGCGTGGGCGCAGGAAACGGGCCGGGTGTACGGAAGAGTATCCGATACTTCCGGACGGCCTTTGGATTTGGTCAATGTGATGATGCTTTCCAATACGGCTACAGGTACCGTTACCAACGAGATGGGCCGTTATGAACTGGAAATTCCGGCACAGACCGATGTGGTGATCCGTTTTTCTTCCATGGGTTACGTCGTGGTGGATACCACGGTGCGCGTGATGCCCGGAAAACGGCTGCAGCTGGTCCTGCATCTTGTTTCGAATACCCGCGAATTGGGTGAGTATGTGTTTTCCGAAAAATACGAGATGAATGATGGGGTAGAGCATATTGATGCGAAAACCATTACAAGCATCCCCACAATGAGCAGCGGAGTGGAAGGCCTGGTGAAGGCATCCGGACTGGGTGTACACTCCAGCAACGAGTTGAGTGCGCAATACAATGTGAGGGGAGGCAGTTATGACGAAAACCTCATTTATGTGAATGGTACCGAGGTATACCGTCCGTTTCTGATCCGTTCGGGACAGCAGGAAGGATTGAGTTTCATCAATTCGGACATGGTTTCGGCAGTCCGTTTTTCCTCGGGAGGATTTGAGTCCCGTTATGGGGACAAGATGTCGTCTGTGCTGGATGTGGATTACAAGGAACCGGACCGTTTTTCGGGAAGTCTGTCGGCCAGTCTGTTGGGTGCTTCCGGCCACGCAGGAGGATTGGCGGCCAAGGGGAAACTGACCTATCTGGTGGGCGCCCGTTATCAGTCGAATGCCTATATTCTGAAGCAGATGCAGACAAGGGGCAATTACCAGCCGAATTTCACGGATGTGCAGGCTTTGCTGAGATACCAGCCGAATGAGAAATGGAAACTTTCGCTTTTTGGAAACTTTGCCCGCAATGAGTACCGTCTGATTCCGGAATCGGGCGAGGCCACGGTGGGAAATATTCTGACCACTCTGCAGCGCCTGAACATTTATTATGACGGACAGGAGGTGGATGCCTACCAGACCCTGTTCGGCTCTTTCCAGGCCGGATGGCAGTGCAGCCGCTTTACGGAAATCTCGTTTGTGGGAACGTATTTCCGTTCCATGGAGCGAGAGACTTTTGATCTCAATGCCGAATACTGGATGAGCGATATCAACATGAACTTCGGAAGCGATGGTTTCGGAGAGAGCAGCTCCTCCCGGGCGGTGGGCGGAGAACTGCATCATGGACGGAATTATCTCGATGCCGACATCTTTCATGCGGAGGTAAAAGGACGTCATATCCTGGGCCCCCATGTGCTCAGTTGGAGTGTATCAGGACAAGAGGAAGAAATACATGACCGTCTCAACGAGTGGTATCTGTACGATTCCTGCGGATATTCCCTTCCCCATCCGTATACGCAGCCCGGAGATTCCGTGTCCTTGTCCGACGATGCGAGGATTTTGCCCAGTTCGGATTATCTGAAAGTGGACAACCGGGTACACAACAACCGTCTGAATGCCTATGTGCAGGATAAGTGGGAATTCGGACTGGAGAAACTCCGCCATACCTTGACTGCCGGTGTGCGTGCAGCCTATGCCACCTACAACGGAGAGTTCTTTTTGACGCCGCGCGTCCGTTGGACTGCTACCCCGATGTCAAGAAAGAACCTCTCTTTCTACCTGGCTGCAGGTATGTACTATCAGCCGACCTTTTACAAGGAAATGCGTGATGTGTACGGGAATCTGGATGCCTCTGTGCGCAGTCAGAAATCCGCACATTTTATCGTTGGCAGCGACTATCTCTTCCATTGGGGAGACAGCCCGTTCAAACTCAGTGGAGAATGTTATTACAAATACCTTTGGGACCTGATCAGTTACGAGGTGGACAATGTCCGCATTCTCTATTCCGGTGCCAATGATGCCGACGGATATGCCTACGGAGCGGATGTGAAACTGAGCGGAGAAATCGTTCCCGGTTTGGAATCGTGGTTGTCGTTTTCTTTCCTGAAAACCATGGAAGATTTGCGTGATGATTATTATGTAAGATATTACGATTCAATTGGAAACAGAGTGAGAAATGCCGGAAGTTCCGTTTCCTGTGACACGGTGTATCCCGGGTGGATTCCACGGCCTACGGATCAGCGTTTTGCCGTCAATCTGTTTTTCCAGGACCAGATTCCGAAAATGCCTTCCCTCAAAGTCCATATCAACCTGATTTATTCTACGCCCATGCCCAACGGTATCGTAGGGACGCCGAAGTATACCCATACTTACAGGGGGAAAGCCTATTTCCGTACCGATGTCGGATTTTCCTGGCGTTTCCTGACCGGAACGGCATCGGGACAGTCGGTTTTTTCCAGGCTGAAGTCTGCCTATCTGACATTGGAAATACTGAATATGTTCAATTATTACAATATTATATCCTATACGGCGGTGACAGACATCGACGGCAATTCCTACCTGACGCCAAACTATCTGACACCCCGTTTGTATAATGTCAAACTCCGCTTTGAATTCTGATGAACGAGTACCATCCATCCCGGCGTTTCCGTTTTTGCCCTTATTGCGGAAGTTCCCGTTTTGAATGGGACGGGGTCAAGGCTCACCGTTGCACCGAGTGCGGACACAAACTGTACACCAATGCGGGCGGTGCCGTAATTGCGGTGATTGAAAACGAAAAAAAGGAAGTGCTTTTTGTGCACCGGCGTTTTGCCCCGGCTCGGGGAACTTTGGATTTGCCCGGCGGTTTTATCGATTTGGGAGAAAAAGCAGAGGATGCTGTCTGCCGGGAGGTAATGGAGGAGGTGCATCTGCAAGTCGTGCATACCGAATTTATCATGACTTTGCCCAATACGTATCTGTACGACAGCCTGCTGTATCACACCATTGATTTGGCGTTCCGTTGTCAGGTAGATGATTTTTCCGCATTACAGGCCGGTGACGATGCGGCCGACTGTTGTTTTATCTCTTTGTCCGAAGTGGATCTGAAGGATATCGGACTGGATTCCATCCGACAGCTGATCGGATGGATGATGCTGAAAAAATCAAATTCATTTTAGAAAATACAGAAGAAAATACTAAAAGGGCTATTATATACGTTACACAAAATCTAATCAATGAATTGGAAAATGATTATCAACCTTAAATATGTATTATGAGAAATAAGAAGAGCAGACTTGTGTACATCCTGTTGTTATGGATGGTGTTGCCCTGTTCCATTTGGGCACAGAACAGACCGGACTTAAATACGGTGAACATGAACAAAGCCATGGCAGCCAACAGCGAAGGCGATACCAAAGGCATGCTGAAATACCTCAAACAAGAGGTGTCTGTAAATGACAAGAACGGCTATGCTTATGTTTATTTGGCCTATCTGTACGCTGAAGTGTTCAGTGAGTACGGCAATGCTCTTCAGGCCGTAGAGAAAGCCCTGATGTATCTGCCCAAAAAGGATAAAGAATACCTGTACAGTACCTATGCCATACAGGGTGATGTGTACAGCAGTCAGGACGAATACAGGAAAGCACTGGAGTCCTATAGCAAACTGGTTTCTCTCAGTCCGAAAAATCATTTTGCCTATGAGGCCCGGGCGGAAGCCTATTTCAATTTGAAAGAATACGACCTGTCAGACAAGGACTATCGCAAATCCCTGTCGTTGGACAAAAGTTCCTTGACGGCATATAAGGGTTTGGGACGAAATGCTTTGCGTCAGGATAAGTACAAAGAAGCTCTTGAATATTTTGATTATGTGCTGAAGTACGATCCCGAAGACGGTTATGCCTATGCTTTCAAAGCGGAACTGTATCTCCATACGGGTGAAAAAGAGGAAGCAGTGGATAATATGGTCAAAGCACTGGAAGCGGATCATAACCAGAAAGCCCAGACTGATCTTTACGAAATGGCTGATTCGGCCTACGCTCCCCTGGTAAGCCGGCTCAAAGTGCAGAAATCCAAAGAACCGAACAATGCGTATTGGCCTTATTTGCTGGGCTACGTGAGTGAGCATGTCAAAAAATACGACAAGGCTGTGGAATATTATAAGGATGCCTATGCCGTGGATCCGGATGGCATATTCCAATATGAGATAGCTACCTGTTATTATGATCTGGGATATTACCGTTATGCTTTGGAATGCATCAATAATGCCATAGAATCCGATACTTCGGATGTGGATTATCGTGCATACAGAAGTCATATTTATGACGCAATGGGTAATTTCAAGGAAGCCGTGGCCGATGTTTCATGGTGTATAGAACGGAAACCGGAAAGTTACTATTATCATTATTTACGCGGCCATATGCAGGATTATGCCGATAATAAAGACTCTGCCCTGGAAGATTACACCACAAGTATTACCCTCAATCCCAAGCATGCCTATCTGTACATGACCCGCGGTCGTCTGTATCTGAAAATGGAAAATCCGGAAGCTGCCCGCAAAGATTTCCTGAAGGCAGTGGAACTGGATACGGATATGACCGAAATGAACTGCGCTTTTTATGGCTATTTCTACCTGGGAGACAGTGCAAAGGCCCTGCAGTATCTGGATACCTTGCTGAAATACAAACCGGATGAAAATTATAATGCGGCCTGTCTGCATTCCCTGATGGGAAATAAGAAGGAGGCTCTGGACTATCTGTCAAAGGCTTTTGAGAAGGACGCCTATCGGAATTTCAATCACATTGAGCGTGACAAGGATTTGGACAACATCCGTCAGATGGAGGAATTCAAGCAACTGGTGAAAAAATACAAGGACCTGTATGAACAGGAATTGCGTCCCATAGAGGAGGCCTTGGATCATAGGGTGGAGCAGACAGTGGAAATTCCCTTCAATCGCCGCAACGGTGTCACCGAAGTGCAATGCGCAGTCAATGGTCTTTCTCTGTATTTCGTGTTTGATACCGGTGCCGGGGATGTTACCATCAGCATGGTGGAAGCCAGTTTTATGGTCAAAAACGGATATCTCAGCGAAAAGGATGTGATAGGAAAGCAGAATTACATGACCGCCAGCGGTGAAATAGCCGAAGGAACCACCATCAATCTGAACAAGGTGGAAATCGGCGGACTTACTTTGAACAATGTGCGTGCTACGGTGGTAAAAAGCCAGAAGGCCCCCTTGCTGCTCGGACAGTCTGTACTCAGCCGTCTGGGAAAGATTGAGATAGACAATGAGCGTCGCGTTCTGAAAATTACCTATAAAGAAGAGGTCTCCGGCAAATAATCCGGATGGGACGAAGCGCGCCGTGCCGTATTTGCCCAATGGGGCAATGGTTTGCAGCTGGTCAAAGAAGAATTTGCCGAATATAATGATGTGGAAATAAAGTGGAAAGAAATCGGCTCGTCTTTTCAAGTATCGTTTGTTAAGAAAGAAAATATTTCTCCAAGCAAAGGAGAAAAGTAAGGAGAAAAACGCACAAGAAAACGCACAAGAAAACATGATTTTGTGTTTTTGTAAAACATTCCTCTTGCAAACTGATTTTAGGTTGTCCAAAAAAGGGGATGTTGATAGTATTGCGTCTCAAAGGTTGGGTTTCTAATTTTTATAGGAATGTCTGATTTTGGAAATATTTACGGCTCTTTTGAGGCTGGGGAGAATGCCTTGAAGGAAAAAGATTATATTACTGCAGCAGAGAATTTCTGGTGGACAGAGCAATATTTTAGGCAAGGCGAGTTCCCGATTTACGATGCTGATCTTCAAAAAATGGCTGAAACCGCGCGTAACCTGCGGTATGAAATAACTCGACACCATTTGTTTACCGCAAAACTATCAAAAAGTACATTCGTTATGGGAAAACAATGTACAAAACAATTCTGGCTGCATAAATACAAATACAGTGAAAGAGTCGTTTCGGAACAGTTGCAAAATGCTTTTGACAGAGGTCATAATATCGGAGAAATGGCTCAGCATCTTTTCCCGGATGGAAAGGATGCCAGTGAGAATATGTTTAATGATTTCAGAAAAAGAAACTTGCAGGAAAAAGTTCCTTTTGCCATACCGGAAATGCCGTATGTGTTAAAACAGAATTTGTGGATTCG
>JAZLLH010000050.1:0-15371 GCA_045598025.1 Bacteroidales bacterium
ATTGTTCGGTATAGGGTTTAATGGAGTAACGTTCAGCGCGGAGAGTTCTTTGTATACAGTACGTTCCATTTGTGTATGTCAAATGGGATGGATTTGTGCTGTGAATGTTGAAGTTCGAATGCCAAGTCCGCCCGAACACAAAACAAACGTTCCGTCAGCGATTGCGTGGGTTTTGCCTCCCAAACGTACTCATGCTTCTTCTGTTTGTTCGTAATAATAAGAATAATCGATACCCTTCATGAACATCTCACGGCTGTTGATGTCGTTGGTGAGTGCACCGAAGATGAGTTTGCGTATCAGGGTGGCATCTGCCACACTCTTTTCCATGGCCGAAAGGTATTGATTTTTGTCTATCCTGCTCCAATCTACACATTTTTGCAGGGTGCGGCGCAGCATCAAGTCCAGCCAGATGCGGGTGCTGCGACCATTGCCTTCCATAAAGGGATGCGCCACATTCATTTCAACATATTTGGCCACAATTTCATCGAAGGTGGTCTCGGGCATATTCTCGATACTGGGCAGTATGGTGGGGAAATACATGCAGTTGGCAAACGTTAATCCGCCCTTGCTGATATTTTTGTCCTTATCTGCCCTGCAAAATCATACAGCCCGCCAAAGATATAGGCATGAATCTGCTGCAGGCACCTGATGCTCCCTGGCTCTAAGGATTTCAACAGCCCGCTTTCAAAAAGCATGTATGCCTTCTTGCGACTTTGTCCGTCGATGGTATTGTCGCTATAGGTGAACCAGTCCAAAAACTCGTTGGCACGATTATTGGGATAGTGTATGGCCAAAGTTTTTACGGCTTTGTCGTCAAGCACATCGGCCTTGCGCTTCTTGCCATCGGGAGTTGGAAATTTGAACCCGTGAGCGTCACTCACAAGTTGGATGCCTTGTGTGGCCAGCTTCTTCTTGAGCCAACGCCAATAGTTGCCAGCCTTCACGTAATCGTCCTCATCGTTGATGGCTCTAACCACATCGGTGGCCAAAAAAAACCACTTGCTTTCCTCTTCGCTCCATACGGCTCGAACCTCGCGGTCGTGATAGAAACGTATCGATGTCTTGGTAGTGTTGGCTCCGCTCATCTCACATCATTTTTTTGAGTATTCAGGTTCTTGATGAAGACAAAGGGTCTTTCACCTTGCCGCCAAGCATATTGGCAGCTGCCTCTTTCCTGACTTGTGCATCGTCAAGCATTTTAATAAAAAACAGATAAGTCATCTGTTCGAGGATGGTGATGGAGTTGGTGATACCACCTGTCCAAAAGGTGTCCCATATACTGTCGATGCGGTTCTTTATTTCTCCAGTAATCATTCCAAAGTACAGTTATAATGTATAAATGCAATTCTTATTCGCGCCCTCAGCGTACTTCCACGAGGCTGTCGCGCCGGACCAGGGTTTTGTAATGTTCTCCCCTTTCCAGTACAGCGTCCACATAGCGTATGGTATGACGGCAACCTCTGTAAATACCGTGTTTGACACAGGGGTGACGGGCGTATTTGTGTTCACCCAATAATAAAAGTGCTTCCTTTACCCCTCCTTCCCAAACCTGAGGATTCAAATGTTCTTCTTCACTTGCAATGGCAATAGCATCAATCAGATGCCCGCTTCCGGCATTATAGGCAGCCAATACCATAGGAACCAATTGGGCCGAATCATGGACGCCTTCTTTTTCAAGAATCTGCCGCAGGCGGTTCAGATAACGGCATCCGCCCTCAATCTGCTGTTCCGGAGAAGAGGATGCGTTTACACCGAATTTGTGTCCTGTGCCCGGTGAAAACTGCATCAAGCCAAAAGTATTCCCTTTTCCTACCACATCCGGGTGAAATTTGGATTCCTGATAAATCAGGGAGGCCAGCATATACCAGTCAATATGATATTTGCTTCCGTATTTTTGCATATAAGTATCGTATCGGGATATGGCTCCGAAAGGAGAAGTTTGATGCACGGCTGCCAGTTTGGACCGCTCTCTGGATACCGGATCGTTGTACTTTTTCAACAAACGGGGATAATTACGGGTGGACTCGTAAACCGACAAAACGCTGTCGCATTTTGACAGCAAAGTGTCGTTTCCCCTGCGAACCAGCCAATGGAGAGACAGACTGTCTGCCAGAACTTCAGCTATTTCCAACTGAGGAAACATGTAGCGGTTGGCTTTCCATTGAGGTCCGTACGCCAACATCATTCCTTGCCCGTTTTCATTGACATCAGTCATCAGTTGGTCAAAAGAGGCCGCATAAAAACAAAGGTGCACACTGTCCTTATAGCGTTGCTTGATACGAGCCGACTCTTCCACGAATTTCATCGGCAGGGAAACCTTCAATTCAGCTGCCGAATCACAGGTACACCTTCCTTCCGAAAGAATCCGGTGTTCTTTGTGTTGCAGCAGTACCAAATCGGTTTGTGCAACCGCCCGGGTATATTCGAAAAAAGGAGCCCATTCCGGAGAGGGCAGTTCACCTACGGCCATCAAATCGATTTTATTGAGCAAAAGTGCCTTATAGGCAGCCTCATACGTATAGAAAACGGTATAAACAGGTTTCAGACCCAGTGATTGCGACAGTGTACGGCTCAAATCATAGGAAAATCCCCCCTCTTTTCCTTGTGAAATGTAATATTCCATCGGATTCAGGAGAACACCTATCCTCAACTCTCCAGAGGCTTGCATACACTGCCATGAGCGTCTGTTTTCACCCTCGGGATGAGGTCGGAAACAGCACAATATCCATACAGAAACAGCACACAGCAACAAATGCTCCGCGATCCACAATCGCTTATATATCATTGAATCTTACACTTTTCAGCATCGATCAGCCGGCCATCCAAGACGGCCTGTACCAACGTATTTCCTTTATACGTCAGTTTGAGAGAGAAAAAGGGTCGCTCCTGCTCCATCAGTGCTAGAAAAACCCGGTCGCCTTCCCACAGATTCAGACGGCCGAGTTCGTTTTTCGGTATCCAACGGAGTTCCCCTTCGTCACAATCATGCAGTTCGCCTTCCCATTCGGTAGCAGAAAAAAGATGCATATAATCGCTTTGAGCCACATCGGACACAAAGGTAACTATGCCGTGGTAACGCCAACGGCTCACCTGCAATCCGGTTTCTTCCCGGACTTCCCTTCGCATGCACTCTTCCGGACTTTCGTCCGTTTCAAATTTACCGCCGACGCCAATCCACTTATTGTGACTGTCGTCCGAAGCTATGTCCTTTTTGGTGCGGTGCAGCATCAGATAGCAGCCTTCGCGCTCCAAATAGCAAAGCGTAGTCATCCGCATGGTGGAGACTATTTGAAAAGACCATCCAAAATATTGTCTTCCACGATATTCGGAAGTGTCACCTTTAATTTCGGCTCGGCTTCCATTGCACGCTGGATGGCAAACATGGCACCCTTGTTGCGCGCCCAGGAACGACGGGAAATACCATTGTTCACATCCCAGTACAACATGGAGCGCAAACGACGGTCACTGTCATCGGAACCGTCAATCACCATGCCGAATCCGCCGTTCATCACTTCTCCCCAACCGACGCCACCGCCGTTGTGGATACTGACCCAAGTTGCGCCCCGGAAGGCATCGCCGATGACGTTCTGTACCGCCATATCGGCAGTAAAACAGGAGCCGTCGTAGATATTGGAGGTTTCACGGAAAGGAGAATCCGTTCCGGAAACATCGTGATGATCGCGTCCCAATACGATGGGAGCGGTGATTTTTCCCTCTTTGATGGCTTTATTGAAGGCGGCAGCGATTTTGATGCGGCCTTCGGCATCGGCATACAATATGCGGGCCTGAGACCCCACAACCAGGTGGTTTTCCTTTGCACCTTTAATCCATTGGATGTTGTCGTGCATCTGCTGCTGGATCTCCTTGGGAGAATGCGAGGCAATTTCAGCCAGCACATCCATGGCAATGTGATCGCTGCAATCCAGATCTTCCGGTTTGCCGGAAGTGCACACCCAGCGGAAAGGACCGAATCCGTAGTCGAAATACATGGGTCCCATGATGTCCTGCACATAGGAAGGATAACGGAATCCTCCGTCGGCTTTGAGCACGTCGGCACCGGCCCGGCTGGATTCCAGCAGGAAGGCATTTCCATAATCAAAGAAATACATGCCTTTAGCTGTCAATTTATTGATGGCAGCCACCTGACGACGCAAACTGGCTTGCACCGCCTCCTTGAAGGCTTCCGGTTTTTCGGCCATCATCTGCTTGGATTCTTCCAGGCTCAGGCCAACCGGATAATAACCGCCGGCCCAGGGATTGTGCAGAGAGGTCTGATCCGATCCCAAATCGATATGGATGTCGTTCGCGGCCGCATATTCCCACAGATCAACCACGTTTCCCTGATAAGCATAGGAACGGGCCTCCTTTTTCCGAATGGATTCCTGCACATGGCGGAACAGTTCGTTCAAATCATCATAGACTTCGTCCACCCAACCCTGCTCGTAACGCTTCTGCGTAGCGGCAGGATTGATTTCGGCCGTAATGGACACGACACCGGCAATGTTGCCTGCTTTCGGCTGAGCTCCGGACATGCCGCCCAGGCCCGCAGTCACAAACAATTTGCCCGCTGTATCACCGCCCTGCATGCGGGCTGCATTCAGTACGGTAATGGTGGTACCATGAACGATTCCCTGCGGTCCGATGTACATATAGGAACCGGCAGTCATCTGTCCGTACTGGGTTACGCCCAATGCATTGTATCTTTCCCAATCATCTTTCTTGGAATAGTTCGGAATCATCATGCCATTGGTTACCACCACCCGCGGAGCCTCCCTGTGCGAAGGGAACAATCCCATCGGATTGCCGGAATACATGGCCAGGGTCTGTTCTTCCGTCATTTCGGCCAGATATTTCATCACGATACGGTACTGGGCCCAGTTCTGGAAAATGGCACCATTCCCTCCGTAGATGATGAGTTCGTGGGGATGCTGCGCCACGGCGGGATCCAGATTATTCTGTATCATCAGCATGATGGCGGCCGCCTGACGGCACTTGGCCGGATACTCGTCAATGGGACGGGCATACATGGCATAACTCGGACGGAAACGGTACATGTAGATGCGTCCGTATTTTTCCAATTCTTCGGCAAATTCAGGAGCCAGGACCGCGTGAAATTTGGGATCGAAATAACGGAGCGCATTCCGGACAGCCAAGCGTTTTTCTTCCTTGCTCAGAATATCTTTGCGCTTGGGTGCGTGATTGATGTTGGGATCAAATGGTTTCGGTTCCGGTAACTGCGCCGGAATTCCTTCCAGTATTTCTTTTTGAAAATCGTTCATTGCTATTTTTTTTTTAATCTGAAAAATCATTCGTTATTTCTTACGGCTAACCATCGAAAGTTGCTTGGCAACCTCACAGGCCATGCGCATGAAAGCCGCTCCTTCGGGAGTGTTTTCATCCAAAGCCACAGGTTCGCCATTGTCTCCGCCCTCCGTTATAGACTGCACCAAAGGAATTTCTCCCAAAAAAGGCAGGTTCATCTGTTCCGAAAGATTGCGACATCCATTCTTTCCGAAAATGTAGTATTTGTTATCCGGAAGTTCAGCCGGAGTAAAATAGGCCATATTCTCGACAAAACCGAGAACAGGAATGTTGATTTCATTGGCCTGGAACATTTCCACAGCACGAATGACATCTGCAAGGGCAATCTGCTGCGGTGTACTCACCACCACAGCCCCGCTGACCGGAAGACTCTGGGCAATGGTAATCTGCACATCGCCTGTCCCGGGAGGAAGATCGACTACGAGATAGTCCACGTCGTTCCATGCCGTTTCCGTAGCCAGCTGTTTCAATGCACCGGCCACCATGGGTCCACGCCAAATCAGGGCTTTGTTCGGTTCCATCATGAAACCGATGGACATCAGTTGGACTCCGTACTTCACCACGGGAAGCATCAGGGTTTTTCCATCCCTTTCAATACCCTGTATGGCCTGTTTGGTCAAGCGGAACATCATGGGAACGGACGGACCGTAGAAATCGGCATCCAGTAAACCGACACGGGCACCTGTCTTGGCCAAGGCAACGGCCAGATTGGCTGCAACGGTGGATTTTCCCACTCCGCCCTTGCCGGAAGCCACCAGAATGACATTCTTCACACCGCTCAATTCAGACTCCTTTTCCGTCGCTTTCACATTCGACGTCAGGTGCACTTCCACTTCCACATCTGCTCCGATGTACTGGTGAATGGCGGCAATGCACTCTTCTTTCATTTTGTTTTTCATCGGACAGGCCGGCGTGGTCAACACCAGGTCAAAACTCACTTTATTGCCTTCAATGGCAATGTTGTCAATCATTTTCAAGGAAACGAGATCCTGTCCCAAATCGGGATCGTCCACATGAGACAGGGCCTGGTTTACTTGCGCTGCTGTTATCTCCATTTTGTTATCTATAATTTTGTTTTATGTCTTTTTTTTTCGAAGTTACAAATGTAGACATAAATTGGATAAGTTTTGCCAAAATGGGAATTTTTATTTTCAACAGCAAAAGTAAAAACGGCGGAAATTTCCGCTCTTACTGCAGTTGGACGGGATACTGTATGCGAATATCGCGGGAAGAAGCTCCTACTTTGAGTACATAGCTGCCTTTGTCCGTCACCCAATTCTGAGAGGATTCGCTATAGTACGACAAATCCGACTCGGCTATGCGCAGGCTGATTATCTGGCTTTCGTTGGGCCGCAGAAGCCTGGTTTTGACAAAATCCTTCAATTCTTTCTGGGGCTTTTCCACCGATTGACCTTTTCTCTGCTGACTGACGTACAGTTGCACCACTTCCTTTCCCGGAAATTTTCCGGTATTGGTGATGCGTACGCTCACCAGAATGGAATCCGCCTTGCGGGAAACCGTCATTTTATCGTAGAAAAAGGCAGTATAGCTCAATCCATATCCGAAAGGATAAAACACCTTTTCCTGATGCTCGTCAAAATAACGGTATCCTATATGCATACGCTCGGACAGATCAACTTGATCCACAAACGGAAAACCGGTGGCCGGATAATCATTCCCCACTTTCGGCAGACGGCGTTCTCCCTGATATTCATACGGGAAAAACTGCGAAGAAGGATAATCCGTATAGTTCTTGGCCCAGACCGTATTCAGTTTGCCGGAAGGATTGGCTTGTCCGGTCAACAGGTCAAAAATGGCCTGAGGACCGCCCTGTCCGGGAAGACCGCACATCAGTATGGCATCCGGATAGGATTCCCAGGTACTCATTTCCACGGGACCATCCACATTCAACAGCACGATAACCCTTTTCCCCCATACGTGATAGGCTGCACAGACATTGCGAATCAGTTCGATTTCCGTCTCCGTCAGGAGATAGCCCCCCTTCAGACTGCGATCACGGCCGTACTGTCCCGCATGCCCGATGGTGATAATAGCCGCATGGTTATTTTTCACATATTGCTGTATGGAGGTTTTGCTGAGATTCCACTCGGAAGGTTGAGCGGTCAAATGGCAGGATGCAATGGCAGCCTGTTCCTTGTAAAAACGCTCCGCAGCGGCTGGAGTGGAAGCACCCGGTTTGACAGGAGCAGATGCTCCGGCTTTGGGAGCAGCAGATGCTCCGGCTTTGGGGGCCGGAGGCGTCTGGGCTTTTTTCTCTTCCGGAAGGAAGGATTTCAAATGGTTCGTATACTGATTGGCTACATTGGGATCCACTATATAGCCTGCTTTGGAAAACAAAACCGGCAAAGAAGCATATTCCGTTGCCCACACGACGAAGGGACCGTCGGCAGGTCCTTGCATGAAATGGTAGGACGACACTCCGTAAAAAGCGATTCTTTTGGTCTGAGAAGCCAAAGGAAGCGACTCATTCAGATTTTTCAGCAGCACCATACTCTCAAGCGCGGCCTGACGGGACAGTTCCGCATGTTCCTTGGAATTGACAGGAGACTGCAGAAGAGGAGCACGCCATACGGCTGACAGCAGACTGACCAGACGCTCATTGATGGTCTGTTCATCCAGACGGCCGCTGCGAACGGCTGACAGCACGCTGTCGTACTGCTGCCGGCATCCGGGAAGCACCAGGTTGATGCCGGCTTTCAGCTGTTCCACGACATCTTTTCCGGCACAGTATTCGGTAGCAAGCACTCCTTCATACTGCCACTGCTTCCGCATCAGTTCATTCAGGAAATAAGGATTTTCCACCTGATACCGGCCATTCACCATCGGATATCCCACCAGAACGCCCCAAGGTTTGGATTCGCGGATGAGTGTCTCAAAGGGTTTCATATAGAGTTCCCGCATGCTGCGCTGATCCGACAGCACATCGACATTGGTTTTGTTGGTTTCCTGCGGGCTCATGAAAAAGTATTTCAGATATCCGCCCGCTCCTTGTGACTGCAGACCTTTCAAAAGGGCAGCCGACAATTTGGATATCATTACCGGATCTTCGGACAAACATTCACCCACATTCCCGGCCAAAGGATTGCGGATGACGTTCAAAGCCGGAAGAAAGGCAGCGTCCGCACTGCAGGAACGGACCTCCTTCCCTTCTGCCACTCCGACCTTGTACAACAGGTCCTTGTTCCAGGACATGGCCAGCAGATAAGGGACCGGAAAGGCGGTCGTGCGCATGGAAGTCTCCTGTTTTTCTCCTGTGCAGACTCCTCCATTGATATGGACAAAAGAAAGGGCCGGTTTGAAGTCGGAATACGTCCGACTTTTGGCAGATGCCGGCATTTCGTCCCGGACTTCCGCAAAATGGCCCTGACGGGCTCCGACCAGCATAGCCACCTTTTCCTCAAGGGAAGCGGATGCTATGAATCTGTCGACTGAAGATGAATTCTGTGCGCCCAAATGAGGGCAGGATGATACAAAAAGCAGCATTAATAGGGACACTGCAACCTTACTGACTGTTTTCATGACACCGAGATTTAGTGAGGGAAACAAAGTCTGGGATTTCCTGCCCGCAAATATACAAAAAAATCAATTAAAAAAAATTCAGTGTGCTATTTTTTTAAAAATTATAACACACTGAATTTAAATATTATACCGGAAATATACGTGTTTTTACTCCAAATTATGGGAAAAACGTTACATAAAAGTGGCACGTAGGAAGTCGGTACATGCCTCGAAAGTGGCAAATGTATGTTCCTCCGGAATCAGTTCGGGTATCACGTTCAAGGTTTTCAGCATGTACATCGGTTGGGGCTGAATGATGGTCATCAGCACCACTTTGCCACTTTCCTGCAAATCCTTGATGGCTGTTTCCATTGCATAAAGTCCGGACTGGTCCATGAAACTGACCAAACGCATGCGGATGATAACGATTTTCACATCGTCAGGGATGTCGTGCATGACTTCCTGAAAACGGGTGATGGTACCGAAGAAAATGGGCCCGTTCAAGCGCTGCACATAGATTTTGTGACGGATTTCCTGAGGCATGCCCCCCTCGTCCTCCCAGGGAGATTCCTTGTCGAAATTGGTCATTTCAGATGAGCTGTAACCGCCTTCCACCAGATCGCTTGCCCGTTTCATGAAGAGCACGCAGGCTATCACCATTCCGATGGCGACAGCCGTCAGCAAATCGACAAAAACCGTGACCAGGAAGACCACAACCAGCACGACGGCATCGGCTCTCGGAATCTTGAACAGATCCTTGAATCCCTTGAAATCAATGATGCCCCAACCGACCGTAATCAATATGCCGGCCAAAACAGAGAGCGGGACAAACTTTACCAGACTGCCGACTCCCAACAGAATGGCCAACAGCAGCATAGCATGCACCATACCGCTGATCTGCGTACGGCCGCCGCTCTTTACATTGACCACCGTCCGCATGGTGGCACCGGCTCCCGGAAGCCCGCAGAACAAACCGGCCACCGCATTGCCGATGCCCTGTCCTATCAGTTCTTTGTTGCTGTTGTGCTTGGTTTTGGTGATGTTGTCGGCCACAACAGAGGTCAGCAGGGTATCAATGGAACCCAAACCGGCCAGAGTCAGGCCCGGAAGAATGGCAGCAACGATGAGTTGTCCCCAATTCAGTCCGCCCAGTTCCAATCCTTCTTTGGCAAAAAACGGTTGCGGCAGTCCGGATGGAATATTGCCTATGACCAGGCTGTCCGAAAGATTACAGAAAAGAGATACCACCGTCATCACCACAAGAGCAACCAAAGTGGACGGCACTTTTCGGGTGATTTTCGGGAAAAATTCAATAATCAGTATGGTACCCAAACCCAAACACAGAGCCGTAAAGGACAGGCCCTGTCCGAGAGCAGCGGGTATTCCCATGACCAGGTCAATCATGGTTCCGCTTCCTTTCAATCCGACCAAAGGATACAATTGCTGCAGGATAATGATCACACCTATGCCGCTCATGAATCCGGAAAGAACGGGATACGGAATGTAGCGGATGTATTTTCCCAATTTGATCAGGCCGAACAGTATTTGAAAAAGACCGCAGAAAATGGCCGCCAAAGCCATGGATATCAGCACTCCGGAAATGCTTCCATTGCTGGAAGCCCAGACACCGCTGACCAAAGAGGCCGTCACTACGGTCATGGGGCCGGTAGGACCACTGATCTGACTGTGAGTACCGCCGAACAAAGCGGCAAAAAAACCCAGCATGATGGCGCCCATCAAACCGACCTGCGCCCCAATGGCGGCTGCAGAGGAATCCTCCACCCCACCGAATGCCTGAATACCAAATGCCAATGCCAAAGGCAGGGCCACTATGCCCGCCGTTACGCCCCCAAAGAGGTCTCCTTTTAGATTTTTTGTCGTCAGAAACGCCATTTCCTTGCTTTTTATTTTTCTAATATACTAAAAATCATTTTTTTACAGTTAAAAAACTGTAACTTTTACAAATCTGCAAAGGTAGCATTTTTTTCTAGACCAAGGAAACAGCAATGAAAATAGGCAGACATAAAATAGACAAAAAACTCACTATGTTCCAAAACCGCATGACAGACAGTTTATGGATGATTTTCCTGTCCGCTTCGGCGAAATCCATTTTGCGGAGTTCGCGCAGACTCGCCCAACAGGCTTCCTCATGTTCATTCAGTTCGTATGCAAAATCGTTTTTCCGAGAGGGTTCACAAAGAAAAGCCTCCAATTGTATGGTAAAGTCCGGATAATCGTGTTCCACCGTGCACAGATGACCGTCCACTTTGACATCAAGATTCAGTTCTTCTTTCATTTCCCGGATGATGGCTTGATGTCCGAACTCCCCCTTTTCCACTTTTCCGCCGGGAAACTCCCATTTGTGGGCTGTGTAGGGATATTTTGCATCTCCCCGGCGCACGCAGAAATAACGGAAGCGCCGATACAGCACAGCGCAGACGACACACAGACGTTCAGATTCTTTCATTGGCTCACAGTTTTGAATTTCCGTTTGCAAATATCCGAAAAAATAGGATATGCAAAGCTGTTTCCGGAAAAAATTAAAAGAGGGCAGTACATTGTTCCGTCTGTTTTTTTTGACTACTTTTGCATATTCGGAAGACGGCTTCGGAAAAATGAGAATCAACTGGAACAGAAAACGGATAGTGGCGGTATGCGCTGCTCTGCTGATAGGCGGTGCGGCCGGATTATACCTGCGCCCTCATTCGAAAGTAGCAGTAAGCCTGCAGAAACAGGCGGCTAAAATCCGCAAAGTGGAATACATTCCGCAGCAGGATGTGCGCGTGGAAAACACCCTCGCCTTTGCCCGAAAAGATTCCCTATACAAGGATTTCCGGCAAAAATTCCGCTTTCATTATCAGGGTATAGGCTGCGCTTCTTTTGCAGACAGCAGCCGCATGCTGCTGATTTCGGAACCTTCACCTTTTCTGGTGGCCGACAGCCTGCCCGGACTGTTTGAGCCCTTCCGCATACAGGTAGAACGCCGGCAGCACCGCATCGGATACGACGGGCACATCACCGATCTGGTGGTCATTTTGGGCAATGCCACTTCGGAAAATGTGGAACACCTGGTCCGCAAACTCTCTAAGGCCCTTTATTTTTCAGATTACAAAACACCGGTCTTTGCACTTCCCTCCGAGGAAAAGCGCGTATATTTCTCTTCCGGGAAGCTGGACTACCGGATTTCATTGGGTGAAATCAACACCTGGTTTCTGGAGACACCGGAGCTTTTTCTGAAACTGGAGGACACCGCACATACCTACAGCGTACAGGAACTGCTTTCGGGAAAAAAATACGGAGTCTATTTCAGCCAACTGCCCGGATTCGTGGCCTGGGTACTTCCCAAACACAGGGACCTCACCGCATACCGTAGCGACATCCGTCCTTTTACCTTGGATGCAGACCTCATCCTCGCTGCCATTTCCGACAGTGCAAGTCTGGTCATCATCGGAAGAGAAAGGGAATCCGCTTTGAATGAATTGCCTCCGCTGCAGGTGGAAACCATACTGCTGTTGGCCTCCATCAACGACAGAGAACTGTCTCAGAGTCTGGATATCAATGATCTCATGGCCGGCAAAATGGGGGACGGACGCGACTGGTGTCCCACCTATCTGAGCCGGAAATTGGAAAACACCGAATTCGGCGACCTGCTTACCCTGACCGACATTCTCCTGAAGGACTGGTCGGAAAGCGGCACCATCCGCGAAGCCTATTACCGTTATCCCCATCCCGGATACTACCCCTTTCCCCAACCGCTTTTCGATTTGCTTGGCGTCAACGAACTGGTATACAACTGGAACACCACCGATGTGATGTATGCCATTGATACGGAAGGTAAAACGCTCTACTCTCTCAACCGCACCGGCTCGCTTCCGGTATCCTATTTCCTTTCCCAAGAGCGTTCTACTTCGGCCGGCAGGAATTATGAGCAAAAGGCCTATGCCTATTTTGCCCGCAGCGGCAATACGGACCTGGCCCGTGTGGTTCAATACACGGCACTGTACCAGCTGTTCATCGACAATGATATCCGGTATAGCGGAGACCTGCACAACTGCCCGCCCAAAAACAAGCCCTACCTCCTCACCGATGCCGTACGGAAGTTGCTGGGGCAGATAGGCAGTTTGTCCGCGGATGAAATACAGCACCTCACCGACACGGTGACGCGCATCCAATTCGAAGGTTTCCACAGAGAAAGAATCAACCGTCAGATTGCCGATGCCGAAAATCGATACGGTTTCCAATACAAAGAAGAGGAAAAGGAACAGATCCGCCAACGGATTCGCGAAGACCAGAAAGAACAGCTGATACAGCAGTTTACCGAAGTACGCCAGCTGCTATCCTCCCTTTCGGAGGAATCCCGCACCCGGCTATGCCGCTATCTTGCTTATCCGCGCGCTACCCTTGTCCGCGATGCGGAAACTTACCGCACCTACCGGCAGGCACAGCAGATCAAGAAGCTGGCCCACATGCTGGGAAAAAACCATTTCGTCCTGATAGGGACAGACTTGGCCGATGTCATGAGTGCCTACTGCCGGCAACTGTCCGGAAAATGTGCTCCCTATCTCAAGACTCCCTCTTGTGTCATCACCTACCACGATTTTTTCACGACCGGAGGCCACAACCTTTCCTCCAAAATCAACAGAGTGCATTCCATGACCTCTTACCAGCACCGGCCGGTAGTGGAAGAGACAGAAAGTTATCCGGCTACACAAACAGATAAAGTTCCCAACGAACCGGAGCGCCCGTCCGCTGCCCCGTCCCGGAGTGCAGGTGCACCCGGAAAGACGGCAAGCAGCAATCGGCCGGTTTCCACGGCCAAAACCACCCCTGCAGTTACGGCAAGCAGACCGCAGACAACGAAACCGGCAGTCCAAAGCAAGGGGGTCCGGGAGCACAGCAGTGTCATTCCCACACAAGCCCGGCCAAGCAGAGGACTGTAATTTACACACATTCCTTCGGTTGAAAAAAAAACGCAATAAGGTTCTTAACCTACCTTTCTTTTGTCTACTTTTGCCTCGTTTAAAGATTTTTTTATGAAAATTCTGCAATTTGTCCAAAAACACCGCTATGCTCTTGCCATCGTGATTTTTCTGTTGGTCATCTTCTGCGGAAACAATCCCGTCAGAACCAATGCGAACCTCAAACGGCAGATTAAGGAAAAGGAGATGGTCGTCCGTCAGGAAAGAGCCAAAATCACCCAAGTGGAACAATACATGGAACGCATACAGCGGGACCCCATGCTGCAGGAAGAGCATGTGCGCAAATACTATAATCTGAAAAAACGGAACGAAGATATATTTCATGTGGTTCCTGCCACTCCGGTTTCAACGGAAAAAAAATAATCTGTCATGAAAATCTGCATCATCAATGGGCCCAATCTGAACACTTTGGGCACTCGGGAACCGGCCGTATACGGGAACCGGCCGTTTGAAGATTTTTTTCAACTGATGCAGCAGTTGTATCCCCTGCATCAGTTGACTGTATTCCAGTCCAATGACGAAGGCGCTCTGATTGACGCTCTGCAGCAGGCCGGACGCGAAGCCGATGCCGTAGTGCTGAATGCGGGGGCCTACACCCACACTTCCATCGCATTGTCCGATGCGGTGCGCGGTCTGTACATTCCCGTCATCGAAGTGCATTTATCCAATGTGTTCGCCCGAGAAAGCTACCGTCATCACTCCTGCCTTTCCGCCGTCTGCCGGGGCGTAATTGCCGGCTTCGGTCTGGACAGTTACCGCTTAGCCATTGAAAACCTTATCCGATAAGTCATGGTACGCAAACTCATCAGCATGCTCTTTGTCTTTTTGGGCACTTTCGGCATTTTCTACTCCGCCAACGTGGGCGAATACGGATGGACACTGATGTGCGGTGGACTCGTCATCCTCGGCGCCCTGATTCTGAAAAAAGCACCGAAAGGAAACTAGAGTCCGTTTCGGCAGGCATAGTTTTATGAGTGGAACAATATTGCCTGAAAACGCATTCGTACGGGACATTGCACTGCTCTCCTACCGCTATTTGAGGAATTTGATTTTTACTCTTGATTACCTTCAGAAATTCATCCATATCCTGTTTGATAAGGGTTTGATTTGCCAAAACGTCATTCAATACAGATTTCTTGAGGAACAATTTGTGTATGTCACAGTTTTCCAATGATAATTCGTCAACGGGAATATTCAGTTCGTCAATATATTCTTTATTCAAATAAACAATATAAAAGTCCTTTATGGGGATATGGGCGTTAATGACGCAATATTGTAAAGATGCATCGGTAAGATAGACATCTCTAACAGAATCTGTAGATTTCACTTCGTATGCGATGCATTCGTTTCCATCTGCTTCAAGAATATCAACAGCGGCAAACACATCATTCTGAACGAATGCCGCCCCATATATATATTTTTCTTTTCTGTCAATGAGTTGCTTTGTGTTTCGAATCCACAAATTCTGTTTTAACACATACGGCATTTCCGGTATGGCAAAAGGAACTTTTTCCTGCAAGTTTCTTTTTCTGAAATCATTAAACATATTCT
>JAZLLH010000051.1:0-30905 GCA_045598025.1 Bacteroidales bacterium
CCGCATGATCCAGTTTGCGGCTTGCCCGCACAGCCGCTCTATTTCCGATGGATCCGATGATGTGCCGAAACACCTCGCCTGACGGAACTTGCCGTCGCTCTTGTCAATGACCACGACACTGGTCGTGCCACTCCTGTTAACCTTTTTGCGCACAAACATGCCGCAAAGATAGTCATTTTTTGGAAGCGAGGCACCCAAGGCACCGAGACTATTTTCCGATATTTATGTTTTTCAATAATTTACAATGATACTGAATTTTGGCTGTCAAAGTCAGGAAATCACATATGTGGCGCACCTTGACAATGGATGAATGGGACTACCTGTTTCGTGGACGCAATAACTCGAATAACAAATTTGCCCCTGCTACAGTGAACGATGTCCATGGGTTCGTTGTCCTTTCAGACGTACCACTTGACACGACCAGCCTGCCTTTTAACAGTGTCTCTGATGGAGCCAAAGGATGGAATTCAAATATCTATACCAAAGCACAATGGCTGCGGATGGAGAAAACCGGCGCCGTTTTCCTTCCGGCTGCTGGCGAACGCTACAACGGCAATAAAGTGAAAAACTGCGGCACAACAGGGAGTTATTGGACCACTTCCGCCTATCGTATGAAAAACGCCTATTACATTCTGTTTTCCGAACAAAATCTCAGCGTAGAAATGACATCAGCCCGATATAATGGATTCTCGGTACGTCCGGTCCTCCAGTAAGCTGCCGACTGTCACGAAATCATTGCCAAATCCGTTTACCGGATTTCAATAGGACGATAATCCACCCCGGCTGCGGTACAGACCTCTGACAAGCGTTCGGGGTGGGTGTCGGTGAGAAAGACCTGGCCAAACTGATCTTGGGACACCAAATGCGTCAGACACTGTACCCTGCGGACATCCAATTTGTCAAACACATCGTCCAGCAGCAGAAGCGGTTTTTGTTTTTTTACATTTTTAATGTACTCGAACTGCGCTAATTTCAAAGCAATCAGAAAAGTTTTCTGCTGTCCTTGGGAAGAAAACTTCTTGACGGGATAATCGTTCGTCAGGAACAGAAAATCATCTTTGTGGATGCCTGCAGAGGTATGCCCGGAATAATAATCTCTTGAAAGGGAATCCTGCAATTGTGCGGCTAAAGGACGATCGTCCAAGGTGCTTTCGTAACGGATACCGGCCAGTTCTCCCTCATCGGCCACATTCCGGAAATATTGCAGGAAAACCGGGACAAACTCATCCAGAAAACGGTGGCGGGCAGCATGTATCTGCTCTCCGAAAAAAACGAGACGGTCGTCCCAGACTTCAAAATCCGATGCATTCAAAGAGGAACGCTCATAGGACTGCTTGAGCAGAGTGTTCCGCTGCAGCAGTATTTTGTTGTACTGCATCAGCCAGTCGAGATAGGCCCGGTCGTATTGTGATATCACACTGTCGAAATAGCGGCGGCGGGATTCACTGCCTCCCTGTATGTAATCCTGATCGTAAGGCGAAATCATCACAGACGGGAAACATCCGATATGGTCGGCCAGACGTTCGTATTCTTTTTGGTTGATTTTAAAAATCTTTCTTTGATTCCGCTGCTGCACACACGACACCTTCACCTCCACACCATCGGTATCGAAACGCCCGTGAAGAGCGAAAAACTCACTTCCATGGCGGATATTCTGCTGTTCCGTCGCACTGTAATAGCTTTTGCACATGGAAAGATAGTGCACAGCATCCAACAGATTGGTTTTTCCTATGCCGTTCTTCCCGCTGATGGCATTCAAGCCCGGAATAAAAGCGTACCGGGAATCTTCGTAATTTTTGAAATTGATAAGCTGGATTTCCTTCAGGTACATTACTCTCCGCCAAAAATATATTTCAAACCGAACAGACAGTTGAAACGTTCCGTGTAATAATAGGTATACATCGGATTGAGACGACCCAGCAGATTGTTGAACTCGGCAAAGAAGTGCAGGCGACGGCTCCAATTGTACTCTCCATAAAGGCTCCAGTCAAACCAGTTGGCCAAAGTAGCATTCGACATTCCCTCCGGAGAAAATTCCGGATAATAGGTTTCACCCTTCAGTGCCAAATTCATACCAAACACCATTTTTTGCTTCAGGGAATAGACTGCATCCAGGGAGAAGATGTAATGCGGTTTGTAATACACCGTCACCGAATCGGCTGTAGAATAGGTATTGTAATCAAAATTCAGACGACAATCCAAGGCATCCCTGAAACGGTAGGACAGGTCCAGATGCACCGCAGTGGAAAGAGCCTTCGTCTGCCTCAGCAGATAGGTATTCTGCAACATAAAAGAGGTGGTATCGTTGATGAAAACCGATGCGGTATCCGGAATGAAATACGGAAGACCGGAATACGAAATCACCGCCACCTTGGCACTGAAAGAGAGATCCCTTGACAAATTGGTCTTGGTTCCCGCATAAAAATGGTACTTGTTATTCAGTCCCAGGTTCTGTTTGGGGGCCAGAAAAGGATTTTCTTCAGACAGGCCTGTATAGTCAATCTGTTCCATACCGCCAATCACACCAGTGTAAAAGGAGAGAATGTTGGGAACAACATCAAACGCTGCCGTCACATCCGGAAAAAGTTTGACCGTACTTTCTCCATTTACCACGCCGAGGGAAACATCAAATCCAAGGTGCAGGTTCCAATACGATTTCTGCATATAGGTATACGGATTCAGATGCAGCAGCCAAACATCCTTGCGGCTGTCCGTCGTATCCCAATCGTTGTGCAGATATTCACCGTACAAGAGTCCGCCTACCCGGAAATCATCCAGACGTGGCGACATGAAACGCTTTTCCAGACGGGTTCCGAAACGGCTCCTGTGCTCGAAAGATCCGAAATTGTCATACAGAAAGTCATAATCGGCAAAATACAGCTGGTGCAGACGCATAGAATAATCGTTGTTGGTATATGCCTTTACAGAAGCGCCTGCCCTATGATAGTAACGGGCGATATCTTTGGCATCCAAAGTCCACCCGTAGGTTTTTTCCAGTGAATCTGCCAGGTATCCGTAGCAATGATAATCATCAAAACGGTAATGAAGCTGTTCGGAAAATACAAAATGGTTCTTGAACTGCTGTCCGTACAAACCCAATTCATTGTTGCTGAAATTTGAAGGACCGCAAGTTTTTACATTGTCAAAAGAGGAATGCGAACGCAAATGGACTCCGTAAGCCGATTTCTTGGACCGCAAAGTACCGAAATCATATTCCAATAGCGGTTGAAAATATCCCAGACCGACTTTCAGATAATGCTGATACAGACGCTCAATCTGGTCCTTTCCCACCTTGGGGGCCGTAATGATTTCGGGCTGATAGGTCGTCTGATACGGACGAATCTGCAACTGATAGTCCATATCCGGCCGAAACTGCACCGTATCTACGATTTTGGCTGGAAAATTCATTTTTTTCTGGGCATCCCGAATGACCGGACTGAATGCCGAATTGACAATCACCTCATATTGGGACTGGCCCCAAGCCGTACCCGCGGTCAAAACACAAACGCAAATCGCGATTTTTTTAAAGATAGGATTCATATTTTTTCGGTGGATGTATTTCATGCTAATTATTTCCCAATTCTATGTTGTTGTTATCCTGTTGCAGTTCCTCCTGGCGCTGCTGCCTTTCCTTGTTCTGTGCTTCTTCCACAGCCAGGATGGCGTTGTATTTGTTCAGAGCCTGAGTACGCAGTTCCTCTCCATCGTAATTGTCAATGATGCTCAAATAGGTATGCTTGGCCTGGAAAGTATTTCCTTTATCTGCGTAAATATCGCCCAAGAGTATGTAACTTTTTACAGACCAGTATTCATAGGCAATGTTGACCAGTATTTCGAATATTTTCTTTTCCGCCTGATCCAAATTTCCTTGGAGATACTCTATCTCCGCCAATTTGTACAATCCTTCCGAGGCGTATTCAGACTGGGTATTCCGGCTCAACCAGGTGTACTCCTCTTCCGCCAGTTTCCAGTCCTTCAGGAAGACGGCCGAACGGGCCCTCACAATGTGAGCATCGTTTCGTGCTTCGTCCGATAGTTTGTCCATCTCCAGCAGCACCTTCCCCACATTGATGGCATTGTTGAAATTGGAATCCGCATAGTATGCTTTCATCATGCCCTGACAGGCATCCTGACGGTGAGACGGCAGAATATCCTTCGCCTGCAGCCGCTGGTAATAATCAATGGCGGCCCTATAGTTTTTGTTTCGGAAATGGATATCCGCAGCATTGATGAGGGACATTACTTCAAATTGTTCCATCGGATGGGCAATTACATATTCGTAATCGGAAAGGGCATTGTTGAAATTGGAACGCTTCATCTCGCATTCCGCCCTGTAAAAATGGGCTTGGGTACTGAAAACTCCCTCCGGAAATTTTTTGATGTAAGCATCAAAACCATTTTCCGCTTCCACAAACTGCTTGTTATAATATTTGTCGGCAGCCGAATTGAAAGTAATGGAATCTTGGGCTTCGGGCGTAATATTGGCAAAGGACACATTGCGGACATAGGCAAAGAATTCCTCTACATTCCCTTGCTGGGAATAGATATTCTCTATGCTTTTCAATGCCGTACTTGCCTCTTTCGTTTTCGGATAATCCTGCACCACCTGCTTGAAAACATTCAGGGCATTGCCGTCGTCCTCTGTATTGTAGTACACCATACCGAGTTTCAGCATCACCTCTTTCGTATCCTGGTTTTTCGGATATTTGCGGATGTAATTCCTATAAATGGCTGCGGCCTTTTCGTTATCACCCATGGACAGATAAGTATTTGCCGTTTCCAGCAAAGCTTCCGAAGCATAGTCGGACTGGGGGTATGCTTGTCTCAACTGCTCCATCAGGGTTATCTTCTCGCTGTTCTTATCCATGCTGCCGAGCGCCTGCGCCTTTTGATAGATGGCATAATCCACATCGTATGTATTCAGAGCGATGGTTTTGGAATAATAGGATGCTGCTGTATTCAAATCGGAAAGCATATAATAGCAATCTCCCAGACGATTGTACAAATCGGCTGTCAAACGCCGGTCGCTGCCGTAACTTTTCCTGTTTTCAAACTCCTTGAAACGCTCCAGCGCGTGCGAATACTGGCGCACCTTAAAATGAGCGTAACCAGCATTGTAATAGGCCATTGCATACTCATCCGTCTGAGGGGCGCCCGAAGAAGCAAAAAAGCGATTGTAGCCATCCACGGACTCCGGATACCGGGCGTCCTGATAATAGGATTCGGCTGTCCAGAATACGCTCTGGGAATACACGGCAGGATCATAGTTATTCTCCATGGATTTGCTGAAACAGCTCCTGGCTTCTTCATATTTTCCGCTGTTGTACAACTCCATTCCCTTGAAGCAGAGTACCCGCTGATAAGCCTCATTCAACTTGGCCGAACGGTGCTCGATTTTTTCCAGAGAACGTATGGCCGCATTGTAATTTTTCGTGGTCAGATAAATATCGGAAAGATATTGCTCCGCTTCTGCGCGCCGCGCCGCATCCGGATATTCATTCATGTATTTTTCAAATGCCGTGATGGCATTGGAAAAAGGATTTGATGACAGTTCATACTGCAACTTGGCATACGTAAAGAGGGCATCTTCGGTCAGGTAGGGATCTTTCTTGATTTCATAGGCTGCATAAAACGTATTGGCGGCAAATTCCTTCTTGCCCATTTTCAGATAGCTGTCACCAATCAGGAAATACACCTGCTGATTGAGTTCGTCCTGGCCTCGTCCAATGGCTTTGGTCAGATACTGCACAGCTTTATCGTATTGATTTTCCTGATAATAGCAATATCCCAATTCATAATAATCCTGACAATTTGCCATTTCTATACGGCTGAAATACGCCTCCTGATAAGGAATGGCTTCTTTATACTTGCCCAATTCAAAATAGGAGCGGGCAATGAGATGGTTGATTTCAGGAATACGCTTGGCCGTGCTTTTCTCCAAAAAATAATCCGCATTTTCTACTATTTTTTCATAATCACCCTGTGCCATATACAATTGGGCAATGTAATACGGCACGACACTGGTGTATCCGTCCACCTCCGCCAACTGCTGGAAACCGGCAAGGGCGGTCCGGTTGTTCCTTTCCAAATAGAGAATATGGGAATAATAGAACAAGGCTTTGTTCTTGTACTGACAATCTATGTCCTTCACTTCAGCCAGCAAAGGCTTGGCCTCATCGTAATTTTCGTCATCAAAATAGCAATAGCCTTTTTTGAAAAGATATTCAGAACGGGCGTCCCCCTGCAGCGAACTCTCGTCTACTTTTTCGTATGCCAGCAGAGCCGAGCGGTAATAGCCGTTATTGAAACGGTAATGGGCCAGATACAGATTCATGTCGCTCCAATGGATGCTTTCAGGATAGTTGTCAATGAACTTCCGGCTGAGGAGTTCGGCATCCTTATGGTAAAGCATACAGGCACAAACCGCGCTGTAGTAAGCAGCTTCCTCCTTCTGCAATACATACGTTTCCGGGATGGAGGCGGCCACCTTCACAAACGCATTCTTTGCCGCTTCGTACTGCTTCATAAAAAACAATTCCCTGGCTTCCTCCAACTCCCTTTCCGGATTTTGGAAACGCTGCGTCCGCTGCGCGGAAACAAAAAACGGCATAAAAAATACCCAACTGATAATCAAAATATTAAAAACCTTTTCTACCGACTGTCGCATGTTCTGACGGATTTGATAGTTTACAATGTGTTGAACGTTTACAAAAATACTTTCCTTTCCTCATTGCGAAAAAAGTTTTTCCCATTATTTTTCAACACGATTTTGTTATTAGAATCCACAGGAACAAGCAATTTTTTGATTACTTTTGCATATTCGAAATGCAATAGAAAATTGGAAAAAGGAAAAGACAAACTGACCAGAAAACTGGAATTGTATATCCGTAAATACTATGACAATACGATTATCCGTGGAGTCATATTGTTTGTGGCTGTATTTCTGGTACTTTTTCTGATTATTTCCCTGTTTGAGCACTTCACATACAGCGGCAGCCCGGTACGGGCGCTGATTTTCTATGGATTCCTTCTGCTAAACGGAGCCGTGTTCGTCAAAATGATTCTATTGCCTTTTTTCCGCCGCAAGGGATGGATCCGACGAATGAGCTACGAAGAAGCCGCCCGACGCATCGGAGCCCATTTTCCCGAAATCGGGGACAAATTGCTGAACACCTTACAGCTTCACGACATGGCAGAAACGGGAGCGACAGACTGGGACCTGCTTCAGGAAGCTGTCCGGGAACGCACAGAGCAAATGAAACCCTTCCGATTTCATCAGGCAATTGATTTCAGAAAGAACCTCCGCTATGCGAAATATGCCGCCATACCCTTACTGATTTTCCTGCTACTGATCTGCACGAACACTCCGCTGATTACGGGACCGACACAGCGCATCGTCCACTATCGGCAATACTACGAGAAACCCGCCCCCTACCGTTTCGTATGGACCAATCCCACAGACACCGTTTTCCAAGATGAGGACCTTACTCTCAAAATCAAAACCGAAGGAAAGGAAACTCCCGATGAGGTTTTCGTGGAAATTGACGGCACCCGCTACCGCATGAAAAAGAATTCCCCCATCGAATTTGAATACGAACTCCGGAAATTGAGACAAAATACCGGAATCCGCTTCGTCAGCGAAGAAGTCCACTCCCAAACCTATCTGCTGGAGGTACTTCCCAAACCGAGCATGATTCATTTTTCCATTCACCTGTCCTATCCCGCCTACCTGCACAAAATCGATGAAACGATGGACAATAACGGAAATATCACCATTCCGGAAGGCACACGGCTGCAATGGAAATTCAAGACCCTTCACACCGATGAACTGCTCATCATCTTCAACGACAAAACCGTACGCATCCATGGAAACGACGATTCCTTCACCTACCAGTGCACGGCCCGCAGCGACATCGAATATGCGCTGTGTAGCAACAACCGCTTCATTTCCTGCCGGGATTCCCTGCACTACTCCATACAAGTCATTCCCGATGCCTACCCGGAAATCCAAGTAGAAAGCAGCAACGACTCCCTCTATTTCGACCGATTCTATTTCAAGGGAAATATTCAGGACGACTATGGCTTCCGAAAACTTCAATTCGTGTATTTCATCACTCAGGGAAAGGACACCATCACTTCCAAAACAGCTGTACGCATTCCGCTGTCGGAAAATGTGACTGCCCAGACTTTCTACTATTACTTTGATGCCCAGACTTTAGGTATCGGATTGGGACAAACCCTGCACTACTGTTTTGAAGTCTGGGACAACGACGGTGTCAACGGAAGCAAGGTGGCCCGCACATCGGCCAATGATTTCCGTCTACCCTCGCCCGACGAGGTCAGAGAACAATCCGAACAGGTTCAGGAGCAGACCAAAGATGAGCTTTCCCAACTCATGAAAGAAAACGAACAGATGGTCAAACGTATCGAAAGTTTGCAGAAAAAAATGCTGCAGCAGAAAGATGCCGGATGGCAGGACAAAAAGGAAATGGAAAAACTGCTGGAACAATGGAAAGACCTGAAAAAAGAATTGCAAGAGATTTCTGAAAACCAGAAGCGACAGCAGGAGATGGAATCCCAATACGAAACCAGCAGCGAAGAAATCCTGAAAAAACAGGAAGAATTGCAAAAACGCCTGGATGAACTCTTTTCCGATGAAATGAAACAGACCCTGTCCGAACTGCAGCGCATGATGGAAAAAGACTTCGACAAGGAGAAGTTGAATCAGGCACTGGACAAAATCAAATTGTCGACCGAGGAACTGAACAAGCAATTGGATCAGGACCTGGCTCTTTTCAAACGTCTGGAAGTCGAAAAAAAGATGGAAAACATCTTGAAAACCACGGAAGAATTGGCTCAAAAACAACAGGATCTGGCCAATGAAACGATGAAGAAATCCTCCGATGAAGGGAACCTGCTGCAGAAACAGCAGCAACTTCAGAACGAGTTCCGGCAACTGACGGAAGATAAAAAGGAAATGGAAGACATGAACAAAGAACTGGAATCTCCCTATCGCCTGCCCGACCAAAAAGAGTTGGAGAACAGCATACGTCAGGAAATGGAACAGGCTGGAGAACAACTTCAGAAAAAGAAAAACAGCCATGCTGCCGAACACCAGAAAAAAGCCGCACAGGAAATAGACCAGATGCGCAAACAGATGGAAGATGCCTTCCAACAGGAACAACAGGAAGGTCTGGCCGAAGACATGCAGAGCATTCGGCGGATACTGCAACACATCATACAAGCCTCTTTCCAGCAGGAAAAACTGATGAAACAGCTGTCGGGCCTCAAAACCAGCTACCCGGCCTTCAAGACCGTGCTGCAGGAACAATTCACTCTCAAAGAAAACCTGCGCATCATTGAAGACAGCATTTCGGCTGTAGCCCACCGGCAGGAAGCAGTAAAACCCTTCATAAACAAACAGATCTCCAAAATAAACAACGCACAGTTCCAGATTATTGAAGCCATAGGCCAGACGCAGGAACCCGAATACTACTACTTCCAGCCGCGAAATTTCAGTAATGCAGCGGCTAAACAGCAATATGTGATGACTGCACTGAACGACCTCTCCCTTATGCTGGCTGAGTCCCTTGATCAGATGCAGAACCAGCAGGGAGAGCAATCCGGTTCGTCCAGCAAAGGAGGAGGTTGCAAAAAAGGAGGAAAAAACGGAGACAAACCTTCCAACGACATGAAATCTCTGAGAGAAATGCAGCAGGAACTCAACCGGCAGTTGGAAGAAATGCGGAAGCAGCAGGAAGGGAACAGTCCACAGAAAAACGGTTCACAAAGCGGGAGCCAAAGCGAACAGTTTGCACGTATGGCAGCCCGTCAGGAAGCCATCCGCCGTATGACTCAGGAATATCTGTCCAAAATGCAGAAAGAAGGGACCGACAACGGAAATTTGGGGAACCTCCAGCGTATGATGAGGGAAATGGAACAAACAGAGAAGGAATTGGTCAACAAGATACTGAATCAGGAAACCATCAACCGTCAACGGAACATCACTACTCGCATGCTTCAGTCTGAAAGAGCTGAAATGCAGAAGGAAAAAGATGATCAAAGAGAATCCAGACAGGGTAAGGAAATCCCAAGGACTCCTCCTGCCGAGTGGATGAAACAGCAGGACAAACAGCAGCAACAAACAGAAATGTATAAAACAGTGCCCCCTTCTCTGAACTACTTCTACAAGCAGAAGGCCAACCGCTATTTTTATCATTTCGAATGAAAATGAAAAACATGTTGCCCGTATTGCAGACACCTATAGAATACCTCAGAGGCTTGAACGGCAAAAAAGCAGACATGCTGAAAAAAGACCTCGGCATTTTCTGCTTCAAGGATCTGCTGTACTATTTTCCATACCGATACGTGGACAAATCGCATTTTTCCCTCATCAGCGACATTTCTCTGCAACCTCTGACTTACCTGCAGTTCAAAGGCAGGCTATCGCAATTCCAAATCGTCGGGGAACGCAGGAGTCGCCGGATGACGGCCATTTTTCAAGACAGCAGCGGATCCATTGAATTGGTGTGGTTTCATGGTATTACCTACATAGAAAAATACCTGCAACCCGGAAAAGAATACATTGTTTTCGGCAAACCTCAGATTTTTGCTCAGAAATACAGCATCATCCATCCGGAAGTCACAGCCGCCGACGATACGGGAAAGAAGCAAGGTATACCTGTTGCCTTCCAACCGATGTACAACACTTCCGAAAAAATGAAAAAAGCGGGTCTGGATAGCCGCGCCATCGGAAAATTGTGTATGCAACTGCTCAACGACTACGCCTCCCACATACAGGAAAACCTTCCGAAAGGCTTACTGGAATCCTGCAGACTCATGCCGCTCCAACAGGCGCTGACAAATATACACTATCCCCAATCCGAACAAATGCTGAAAGCAGCCAGGTACCGTCTGAAATTCGATGAGATGTTTTTCCTTCAACTGTACCTGTTGCAGCACAAACTCGTCCGCACCAAACAACAGCAGGGATTTCCCCTGACCAAAATCGGTCCTTTTTTCAACGACTGCTATCGAAAACTGCCTTACGATCTGACGGATGCACAAAAAAAAGTCATTAGAGAGATCCGCAAAGACCTGGGCTCCGGCAGGCAGATGAACCGCCTGCTCCAAGGAGACGTAGGCAGCGGAAAAACCATCACGGCGCTGCTGGTCATGCTGATAGCCATAGACAACGGATTACAGACCTGTCTGATGGCCCCTACGGAAATTCTGGCGGAACAGCACTATGAAAGCATCTGCAAGCAATTGAAAGACAGTGGACTGCAAATACGACTACTGACCGGAAGCACCAAAACAAATGCCAAAAAGCAAATGCTGCAGGAACTCAAGGAAGGGAAAATTCACATCCTGATTGGCACGCATGCCCTAATTGAGGACACAGTGGAATTCCAATCTCTGGGACTGGCTGTCATTGACGAGCAGCATCGCTTCGGAGTGGAACAGAGAGCCCGTCTGTGGAAAAAGAACACCCCTCCGCCCCATGTGCTGATCATGACGGCGACTCCCATTCCCCGTACGCTCTCCATGACCCTGTACGGGGACCTGGACGTTTCCATCATTGACGAATTGCCCAAGAACCGCAAGCCTGTTCAGACCTACCACTACAGCCAACGGAATTGGGCCGGTGTCGTACCTTTCCTGCGGGCACAAATCCAAAGCGGACGGCAGATTTTTGTCGTATTTCCTTTGATTCAGGAATCTGAGACTTTGGATATGCAGAACCTGATGGAAGGATACGAGAATTTTCAGAGGGACTTCCCCAAACCGGGCTATCACCTCAGCTACGTGCACGGACAGATGAGCAGCGAAGAGAAAAACAGGGAAATGGAAGCCTTTGTTTCCGGAAAGACCCAGATACTGTTGGCAACCTCTGTCATAGAAGTCGGAATAGATGTTCCCAACGCCACCGTAATGGTTATTGAAAATGCGGAACGGTTCGGTCTGTCCCAACTGCATCAGTTGAGGGGCCGAGTGGGACGGGGAAAGAATCAGTCTTACTGCATTCTGCTGACCGGCGACAAACTCACTGCCGACAGCCGTAAACGCATTGAGGCCATGGTGGAAACCAACAACGGATTCGAACTGGCCGATTTCGACCTCCGGCTGCGGGGCCCTGGCGACATGTCCGGCACCCGACAGAGCGGAATGATGGAATTCCGCCTTGTCGACCTTTCCAAAGATGAAAAACTCATCACGTTCTGTCGCGACATCGCACAGCAAATCCTAGACAAGGACCCGCAGCTGCAAACGGAGACCAATGCAGAAATCCGCCGGTACCTGAACGAAAATCCGCCCCACTCCATCGATTACTATCAAATCAGTTAGCCCATGCAGATAGGAAATCATATTTTTGAACGTCCGGCCGTATATCTGGCTCCCATGGATGACATTACCGATGCGCCCTTCCGTTCCATATGCCGGAAGCTTTGTGCCGATGTCACCATCAGCGAGTTCATTGCTTCTGACGCCCTGATCAGGGATGTAGAAATGATCCAACGCAAAATGGTGTCTGCCCCAGACGAGCATCCTTTCGGAATACAGATTTTCGGAAACAATGCAGAAAGCCTTTGTCTGGCTGCTCAAATTGCAGAAAGCCACCATCCGGAATTCATTGACATCAATTGGGGGTGCCCGGCAAAAAAAATAGCAGGGAAAAACGCCGGATCCGGCATGTTGCAAAACATTCCTCTGCTCATTGACATTACACGACAGGTCGTCCGATCCGTATCCACTCCGGTCACAGTCAAGACCCGACTGGGCTACAACGAATCGTCCAAGCCCATTGTGGAACTGGCCGAACGCCTGCAGGACGTCGGGATACAGGCACTGACCATTCATGGACGCACGAAGGCACAAATGTACAAAGGACAAGCAGACTGGAGCCTCATTGGAGAAGTAAAAGCCAATCCGCACATGCAGATTCCCATTATCGGAAATGGAGATATTACCACTCCTTCCCAGGCCATGGAACGCCTGAATACCTATGCCCTGGATGGTATAATGATTGGCCGTGGTGCCATCGGCAATCCATGGATATTCCAACAATGCCGTGCCTTATTGGAAGGACGACCCATGCCACCGGAACCAAGCCTGGCCGAACGTGCACGCGTATGTGAACACCATTTTCTGGCAGCCGTCAGACACAAAGGCGAACGGACCGGCCTGTTGGAAATGCGCAAACACTACAAACCCTACTTCAAAGGTTTGCTAAACCTGAAAAGTATAAAACTCAGATTATTGACATCCGAAAGTCCCAACGAAATTCAAGACATCCTGCAGCAACTGCAGGAAACGGACCGAGAAAACCTGCATACCTTATGATTATAAAGAAAGCACATTACTTGAAAAGCAGCGCCAACCACACCCAATGTCCCGCTTCCGACAAACCGGAATATGCTTTCATCGGGCGCTCCAACGTAGGAAAATCCTCCTTCATCAACATGTTGACCAATCAGCACCAACTGGCCAAGACATCTTCCAAACCGGGAAAGACACGGCTGATCAATCATTTCCTCATCAATGACCAATGGTATCTGGTAGATCTCCCCGGTTATGGTTACGCCCGTACGGCCAAGACCCTTCGTATGCAATGGGATCAGATGAGTTTGGAATACATCCGGCAGCGGGAAAACCTGTATTGCCTCTGTGTCCTCATTGACAGTCGCCTTTCGCCCCAGAAATTGGACCTGGCCTTCATTGACCTGCTCGGAGAAATGCAGGTGCCTTTTGTGCTGATTTTTACTAAATCAGACAAGCAAAGTGCCTTACGTACAGAGCGGAACATAGAAACCTTCATGCAGTGCCTTTCCGAAAAATGGGAGGAAATGCCTGCCTATTTCATTACCTCCTCCATCACCCGAAAAGGAAGGGAGGAATTTTTGGATTTCATCGACAAACTGAATACAGGTCAGAAATCCTGATTTTTTTCCCAAAATGCCGGCTGTGTATTCTTTTTTCGTCTATTTTTGCAAAAAAAAAGAGGCTTATGTACGTATACAGATTCAGACTGCTGAATGACGATGTTGAAGGATTTGTCAGAGACTATGAAATTGCTGCCAAACAAACCTTCAAGGACTTTCACGATATCATCAACCAAAGCATTGCCGGTTTGAGGCCCGACGAATTGGCCTCTTTTTACATTTGCGACCGGAAATGGAACAAACTGAAAGAAATCACGCTCATTGATATGGACGCTGATGATTTCAAAGGCGAAGTCAACGACGAAGAACAAAATCTGTATCTGACCAGCCAGAAAGACATCATGGAGCAGTCTGTCATCAAAGACTACATCAATGACCCTCACCAACGCATCATATACGAACAGCAGGATTTTCTCCGTCTGCACACCTTCTACGTGGAACTGATGAAGTCCGTGGAGGGAAAAGAAGATACTTCCTATCCGGTATGTGTACACCGCAGCGGAGAACTTCCCAAACCGGCTGCAGGTATTCCCGATGACGATTTTGAAGATTTTGCTCCGGAAGAGGAAAGCGATTTCGGAGAGGACATGTACGACGAGGAAGACCTGGGTGATCTGAGTACTGACCTGAGTGACGATTTGGGACTGTAGACCGATGCTTCCTACACCGGTTCTGATTGTACTTACAGGTCCTACGGCATCCGGGAAAACCGCCTTGTCCATCCGTTGGGCCGAACAATTGCACACGGAAATCGTTTCCGCTGATTCCAGGCAATTTTACAAAGAAATGAAAATTGGGACAGCGGCCCCCGGCAAGGAAGAATTGGAACGGGTTCCACACCATTTTGTCGGAAACCTTTCCATTCGCGATTATTACAATGTATACCGCTACGAGCAGGACGTCCTCAAATTGTTGGAGCGTTTATTCCAATCACATCCTGCCGTCATACTTACAGGAGGAAGCGGATTGTACATCGATGCTGTATGCCATGGGATTGACGAACTTCCCGATCCGGACCCCGGACTGAGAGAGAAATTGCACCGGATGCTGAAGGAGGACCGGAAGGAGGAATTGCACCAAATGCTAAAGGAAAAAGATCCGGAATACTATGCCCTTGTCGACAAAAACAATCCCAACCGAATGGTCCGTGCATTGGAAGTCTGCATTCAGACCGGGAAAACCTACACTTCCCTGAGATTGCAGCAGGCGAAAAAACGCCCGTTCCAAGTGCTGAAATATTGCATAGACATTCCCAAAGAAGCACTTTACGAACGCATTGACAGGCGAGTAGACCAAATGATAGCCGACGGACTGGAAACAGAAGCCCGTCAGCTCTACCCTCAACGTTCCTTGAATGCACTCAACACCGTAGGATACAAGGAGTTATTTTCTTATTTCGATGGGCTTTGCACTTTGGAAGAAAGTATAGCCTCTATCAAAAACAACACCCATCACTACGCAAAAAGGCAGATTACCTGGTTCAAACGGGACACTTCCTTCCGGATGGTGCATCCGGATGATTTCGCACTTCCACTTGAATTGCAGGGACTATTTATTTAAACAGCATATTTCGCTTTTACTTAGTTTTACAGAAAAAAAACAGACATGAACAAAAGATACACCATTCTCTGTATGATTTTCATCCTCGCCGGCATGACGGCCTGCAGGAACGGGCAGGACACTAAATCCCCCATCACAGACGAGACCGAGAAATTGTCCCGTCCCGAGTTCTCGGCCGACTCTGCCTTCGCCTTTGTGGAAACACAGTGTACCTTCGGTCCCCGGGTTCCCAATAGCGAAGCTCATCGCCGGTGCAGCAGTTACCTGACCCGGAAATTTCAGAATTTCTGCGATACGGTCTATGTACAGGAATATACGGTCAATGCCTATGATGGCACCGCCCTGAAATCAAAAAACATCATCGGCTGTTTCAATCCGGAGGCGTCCGAACGCATCATCATCGCCTCCCATTGGGATTCCAGACCCTATGCGGACCATGATCCGGATCCTGCAATGCACCGTAAGCCCATTGACGGAGCCAATGACGGGGCCAGCGGCGTCGGCATACTGCTGGAAACGGCCCGACAACTCAGCCTGCGCCATCCGTCCATAGGAGTAGACCTGATCTGCTTTGACTCTGAAGACTACGGAGCCCCTCAGGATGATGACAACACATACGACCAAGACGCCTGGTGCCTGGGATCAAAATACTGGGCCGGACATCCGCACCGCAGCGGATACCGCGCCCGTTTCGGCATATTGCTGGACATGGTGGGTGGCAGCAATGCTGTTTTCTGTAAAGAAGGATGTTCTGTATTTTATGCAGCAGACATATTGAACAGAGTGTGGAACTATGCTGCGCGCTTGGGGTACGCCAGCACTTTTGCGATGAAGGAGACTCCCGCCATTATTGATGACCATCTGTATATCAACCAAAACACCCGCATCCCCATGATTGACATCATTGAATATGATGCCAACAGCGGAACGGGATTCAACCGCAACTGGCACACCCTCAACGATAATATTTCTCACATTGACCGCAACACTCTGCAAAAAGTGGGCGAAGTGGTCCTCAGTACCATCTACAACGAATAATCAAACTCCCCGGACGAAGCAATGGAAATGGCATAACGCTTTTCCGGCCGACTGAATGTCTTTACGACCTCCTGTCCGGAAAGTACGGAATGCAAATCGTTGACGAGCCCGCTTCCTCTCAGTTTCAGCACGGACTCCTTGCGGGTCCAGAATTCGGCAAACAATTGAGAAACCTGTCCTGAACAACGGATACGCTCCGCCTCCTCCGGATTCATTGTGTACCGCAGCAAAGCTTCCTCTGCATCACGGAAAACCTCTACATCAATACCTACAGGACGCGTGTCTACCGCAACCGCCAAAGCATTTTTACAATGACTGATATTAAAATGGATTCCCTGAACATCAGGAAGAAAAGGTTTCCCATGGGTTGTATAGTCAAACAACAAACAATCTTTGCCCAGCATTTGACACAGCATTTCATATGTTTTCAGACAGGCAAACTGACCGAACACATGACGAAATTTCAACGCACGCTCCCTCCTCTGCTCAGAAACCAAGGGCAACAGCCGCCGGACTTCCTCTTCCGAGCACAGATCCATATCATCGAATATCTGTACTAGCATATTCGTCTACCGATCATCCTCCACTGTGGGTGACAAGGCATGGCAATGTTCCACCGGATTCGCGTATATCTGCAGGAAAAATTTGGAAAATTCGCACTTCTCATAGGGAAATTCCGCCAAGCCTTCCTGCATATATTGTGAAAACGAGTTTTTTTCTTCTGTCGTATAATAGGATTGATAACGGTTCTCACCATACAGGAGATCGTGCGCGATATAGTTATTGGGATACAGACGATAGTTCCGGTACACTCTTTCGTCTACGATTTCGGCCAGACGGGCAAATTTCTCATTTTTCGGAAAAGAGTCACAATAAGCCAGCTCTTCATCCGTGATAGCTTGAGTGATAGCTAAATGCACCCTGCCTTTCGGCTGCATGATCCCTTTGAGTATGCTGTTCAGATCCTCATTGCTGCTCTTTTCATAATGCATGTACGAAGAGACATATTCTTCAGAAGCTTTCAGAAAATCACAGGGTTCGTATTCATAGGAAATAGACAAAGGAGTAATATTCAATTCTTTCATGTTTTCAAAAAAAGGCTTGTCGCTACTTAATGAAAACATCTTCAAGACACCCACTTCTGTCCTATCGTCTCCGTTCTTTGTCCGACCGTTGCGTTGGGCGATCCAGACGGACTGCTTTTTTTCCGTAATGGCATAGCGCATATAGGAAGACACTTCCATGGAATTTCTGTAAAAATCCCTCATATTCCCACCCCTCACAATGCGGAACATTTTGTTGAGTTTACCCAAATCCACAACCAGGTCCCAATGCATTAGGTTATCTCCGAATGTTATTTCGGTCGTATCGGCATGATATTCATACAAAAGCAACTCCAATAGAGCCGAATCCAAGGCTATATCCCTATGATTGGATACAAACATCCGCTTGACGGAATCATCGAAATTTTCAAAACCGGCATGAATCAGATTCGTGATGGTATTTTTGATTACGGATTTTACGGCCGGATACATGAAATCCACCTGAAATCGTTCCACCGTACGTATCTGAGAAAAAGCGCGGACAAATTCAAGCTCATCCATATCCCCCTTGACATAGGACACCACCAGGGGAAAGGCCGGATTATTTACAATCCGCTGTATGGCAGCGGGAACTTCTTCGTCATTATAGGGTCTGGTTTCTATAAAACGATCCATGATTATTTTCTGTTATCTATGAATTTTACCGGTTTGCGTTTAATTTCCGGGAACTGGATTTTCTGTATTTCGTCAATGGGTCTGAAACGGATTTCCGGAGCCACACGCAATTTGGCACGGAATCTGTCTTTCAGATTCTTGATTATCTCCTCCTCATGGGGCTCCTTCACTCCGATATGCACGACCAGATTGTCGGTACCTATCTCGTTGGAATTCACCTCAACCAGGTAATTTTCCACGTAATCCACATTGTCCAGCACATCAAAAACGGAAGCAGGATACAAAGTAGTCCCCTTATATTTGATCATCTGTTTTTTTCTTCCAACAATCGGGCTGATACGCAAAGTTTTGCGACCGCACGGACAAGGTTCATCGTGAAAACGAGCGATATCTCCTGTCTTGAAACGCAAGAGCGGCATGCCTTCCACTCCCAAGGTGGTCACCGTTAATTCTCCGAATTCACCCATGGGAACATTGTTTCCTTCATCATCGAGCAATTCACAAATGATCAGTTCCGGATGATGATGGCCGCCCTGTCCTGCACCGCATTCGCAGAACGAGGTGCTCATCTCCGTAGAAGCATAAGTAGAAAACAGTTCGATGTCCCATTTCTCTTTGATTTTAGAACCCAGCAGATTGAACGAAAAATCGTCGTTACGCAAATTCTCGCCTATGCACACCGCCTTCCGAATACTGGAATTTCTATAGTCTATGCCATGCTCTTCCGCATAACGGATAATCTTCAGAATAAACGAAGGAACACAGATGATGGCATCCGGACGCACGCGTTTGATGGTATCCCACTGCAATTCAGGAATACCGTTACCGACCCGAATCAGCCCGGCTCCCATCATGCGGATGCCCATGCAATAGGCATATCCGGCCATGAAACGCTTGTCCATGGTTGTCATCAACTGATATATTTCTCCGGGGTGACCGCCGGCCAAAGTAAACGAAATGGCCTCATTATAAGCCAGGCGAACCAAATCTTTCTCCGTCAGCGCGAAGGTAGTCGGATCGCTCAAAGTGCCGGAAGTGGTAATATAATCGCGAAACTCCGAAGGTGGAACACAGAAAAAATCGGCATTGTGAAGTTGGAGATCTTCTTTGGCAGTACAGGGAATGTACTGCATATCTTCCAACGTTCTGATTTTGTTCACATCAATATGATTTTCACGAAATAGCCGCTGATAGAAAGGGGAACGCTGCTGTAAATACTCCAGCAAACTGACCAATTCCCGCTCTTGAAACTTTTTAATAACATCCAGAGGCTGATACTCTATCTCCGGATTAAAATGAGTCATATCGTACGTACACATTACTTATGCTTATATTTTTTCCAAGTATTGCAAAGGTATTTCCACCGAAACCGCCAATAGGCTTTCCAGTCGGAGCACCACTCTTTTTTTACCTCTCAATTCCATGCATTCACCTTCGATTCCCTGAAGTTCTCCTTCCACAACCCTGACGCGGTCCCCTTTATGAAGGTCCGGAGATTCCGTTTCCAAACTTCTGTCGCGGGATTCCACCAACTTTATGAAATCATACAACTGCTTGTCGGGGACTATCATGGATGAATGGGTAAAACGGTCAATCACATACTGCATCCACAGATTGCCCATGCGACTGAGCAAGGCGAAACGCTCTTCCGGATCCACACGGACAAACATCAGATTGGGCAGTAAGGGAACATCCACCTTTTTGCGACGGCCATTGCGGTAGACATGGTATTCTGTACGCAGAGGAATAAAGGTTTCCACTCCGAGTTCTTCCAAGCGGAATCTGATTTTCTTCTCCTGACGGGCCCGGGTCCTGCTCACAAACCATTTTTTACCTGACACTTCCACCATCTACAAGAATTTATGTTCCCTCATCCAGGTAAATAACTTCAAATACCATTTGTCCGTTTCCTCGCTCCAGGTACGCAAGGTTCCAAAGCCGTGACCACCTTTGACACAATGTACAAAACGGTGGGAAACTCCACTCTCCGTCAGCGCCTTTTCCAACACCAGACTGTTACGGAAATCCACTACCGGATCATCCTCGCAAGCCAACAGGAAAACCGGAGGCATATCTGCGGACATCCGACTTTCCATGGAAAAGTTTTCCACAATTTCAGAATTGAACTTTTTGGTTAACAAATTTTTACGAGATCTTTCATGTACAATACTGTCCCGCATAGACACCACGGGATAAATGGGACAAACAAAGGCTGGCTTCAGACTCACAGACGTATGCACCCCTCTTCGGGCCAAATAATCCGTCCGATAAAATGCTCCTGCCATCAGCACCAGATGGCCTCCTGCAGAGAACCCGATACAACCCAATCGGGAAGTATCAGCTCCATAGCGACCGGCATTTTCCTTCACCCATTGTATGGCCCGCTGTACATCTTCCATCATGGCCGGGAAATGATTCCCGTGCATTCCCACCCGGTAACGCAGCACGAAAGCCGTAATACCTTCTGCATTCAGGCATTCGGCCACTTCTGATCCCTCATTCGTCAAACCCAGATGATGATAACTTCCACCAGGGCATACTATCATGCAGGCGCCGCTATTCACGGAATCCGCGGGAAGGAACACCCTGAGTTCCGGACGTTTTTCCCTATGGATTTTCGTATCGGGCCACAATTTGACAATCGTATCCTGCGCCCTGAGCGATATACTGCAGGCCGACAGCAGACCCAATATAAGCAGACCGAACCGTCTCATCGCTATTCTCCCAAATAAGTCCGAATTTCCTCGGACGTCAATTGCCGGTACGCAGGTTCCCTACCGGAGGCATTGCTCCAATCAAAATCCACTTCAAAAAACTCTTCATCGTAGAAGGACAATTTGGAATGGGTGTCCGGATTACACTCTATGTATATGATGTCAGACTCGGAAATACCCTTGGTTCTGCAAATCTGAAGCGCCAGGGATTTTCCCGCATAGGTAACAGAAGTTCCTGGATTGTCCTGATAGAGTTCCGTCACTACCACCACTTTTTTGTCCTTGTAATCCCGGATTTTCAATCCGCATTTGGAAGGCATATCCCATTGCCCTGCGAAATCAAGAATCTCATCGTAATATTTTTCTGGTACTTTCATTGCTGTATGTTTTATTTGCGGGCCACGTCCTTTCCGAACGATTTATTGATCAGGCGACGGTCTCTCGGACGATAGGTGCCGTCCTCCATTTCGCGCATGACCACCCGAGTGAAAAGTCGGGTCATTTTTTCTTCCTGAGACTCATCCTGGTAAAAAGTCTTCCATGCATAATCGTAAAGTTCCTGCAATTTTTCAGGACTCATATGTTTGGGTTGGTACACTACCTGCCCGGCATTGTAATGATCCCAGTCCTTATCGAAAATACGACCCTGCCGTATCAGGTCATCATAGGCTTTGGTATGCGGGAACGGAGCCAGCACGGTGAATTCGGCCAGATCCAGATCAATTTCCAGCAGGAAATCAATCAGACGTTTGACATCGTCTTCGGTCTGATTATCCAGTCCTAGCAATATGGTGCCTTCTACTCCGATTCCGTAATCATGGTAACGCTTGATTCTCTCCTTGATATAGTCGGAAGTGTCGTATACGGCCTGATACACATACCATGCACCGGCTTTGGATGCCAGATCCAGCACTTCCGGATCATCTTCTATGGTGTGGCTGATCCATTTCTTCTTCATCGGAATCATGGCCCGGAACAATTCTTTCTCCCATTCCTTGTTCTGCGCCAAGGAATTATCTACTATGAACAGGCGGTTGTTTTCTATGGTTTCCAAATCCGCCACCACCTTGTCTATCGGACGGGGACGGAAACAACGACCACCTAAATAAGAAACAGCACAGGGATAACAGCTGAAACGGCATCCGCGGGAAGCGTGGAACAAATCCACCATCTGAACTCCTTTGTGATTGTACAAATCCCTCTTGTACAAATCCCTGCGGGCAGGACCGACCAGCGAAATATCAGGCTGTTTTCCCATATAGTTGTACACTTTCTTCAGACAACCGTGCTCCCAGTCGGAAATAACCTCCTCCATGCGGCCTTCGGCTTCACCCAAAAACACACAATCGGCATGAAGCAGAGTCTCTTCGGCATGAAGCATGGTCGAAATACCGCCGAACATGACTTTCTTTCCCCTACGGCGGAATTCGTCCGCGATGGCCCAACCTCTTTTCACCTGGGTGGACAACATCATGGAAATACCGACAAAGTCGCAGGATTCATCAAAATCCAGTTCTTCCACATTTTCATCCGTAAAAGACACTTCGCAACGTTCCGGCAAACACGCGGCAAACACCACCGGACCATGAGGAGGAAGATTGAATGTCGTCTGACCCGGCAATTTTTTCCAGCGGGGATAAATCAGTTTGAATTTCATATCGCTATATTCTTGTTTTTTCTAATTTTCGTAAATCTGACGTGCCAAAAATTCTTTTCCCAAAAAAGCCGAAGCATTGACCATGGCTCCTGCTATCACTCCCAGCACTCCGTGTGCGCTCACACTCTGCCCTGTGAGATAAAGGTTGGGAACTTTGGTCCGGTGAGAAATCACGGTTTGGGCGATTGCGGTGCAATCCTTCAAAACACCATAGGTCGAACCTTTGTATGTGGCCGTAAAATCCCTGTAAGTCAATGGGGTAGCAGCATCACAGTAAAGAATATTCTGCAAGGTTCCCGGGAAACTGCGCTCCAAAGCACGAAGCAGCAATTCTTTTTTTTCTTCCTTGAATTCCTGATAAGCCGCTCCACGATGACCGCTCACTGTCTGTTCCCAAGGCGAAACTTCTTCATACGGCATAGGACTTATCACCACTGCGGACTGTGCATACTCGGGATGAGATGTATGGCATTGGTGCATGTAAAGATAATGGGACTCCTCACCGTTCCTGTTTTCCCACACTCCTCCCTGCGGATACACGTAATGGTTGGTATTCAGATAAGGTTGCCGACCTTCTTTGAATCGGATATAGAGGGCAAAATTGGAAATGGTGTTTTCCAAAGCGCAGACTCTGTCCCGATACGCCTTTCGGATTAATGGGGTCTGCGTCAGGCGCAAGGTTTCCACAGGATGAATGTCCGAAATGACATGTCCGGCATCAAAACGTCTGCCATCTGCTACTATGACGGCAGTGACACCTGCCTCTCCACACTGCAGAGAGGTTACCTCGCTATCCGTGTATACTTCACCCCCAAATGCGCGGATAGAATCCACCAGCGAATCGGCTATCTGCTGACTTCCACCCACAGGGCGAGCTGCGCCCAACATATAGGAATGATTGATCAGCGCATGCAGGTAAAACGGACTACGCCCTTTCACGCCCGCATAAAGCATGCGGGTGCCGGCCAGCACTTCGGCCAGGCGAGCATCCGAAACCCGGGATGCAATGTAAGCATCGGCAGAAAGATGCATGGCTTCAGAATATATGAAATCAGGAGATTCCGCCAAACGGAAATCATACAAAGGAGAATGCTCTGCCACCTGACGGATTCCATCTACATAGGCATGCAACTGAGCTCGCTGCGACGGAAACTGTCTGGATAAAGTATCTGCAAAACCCTCGTATCCATGAGCATAAGCATAGGATTTCCCTTCTATTGTCACCGTATCATAAGCATCTTCATCCAGAAACTGCAGGGGTATGCGGTCCAAGCCCAGGTAACGGAAAAAACGACGCAGTATTCCTCCTTCTTCCACAGCTCCAACATAATGCACACCCGTATCGAAAGAGACCCCGTGACGGGAAAAAGACTGCAGACAGCCTCCCACCTGATGATTTTTTTCCAAAACAACTACTTTATAGCCATTTTTAGACAAAATATAGGCAGAAACCAGCCCCGCGAGCCCGCTTCCCACAATGACCACATCGTAGCAATCCTTGTATAAATCCTTACTTTGCAACTCCTTACAAATATATATAAATTCGAATGCGCACAATAATGCAAACTGCAAAGATACAAAATATTTGGATACTTTCCCTCCCCATATCCGCGGAAGGGAACAAATTTATTTTTTTGACTTCCTTACAAACCTTCCGCTGCATTTGCAGAAGAGATTGAATATAACATGAACTCCTAAATTATAATCACTTCCCTTTCCAGACAAAGGCCGGAATGCCGGTTCACATCCTCCTGAATTTTCAGAGACAAGTTGAGAATGTCTGCACCGGTAGCTCGGCCATAATTGACCAGCACCAAAGCCTGGCGTTCGTGTACGCCCGCATCTCCGATTCGTTTGCCTTTCCAACCCAACGAATCGATCAGCTGCGCAGCGGAGAGCTTCACCCTGCCTTCGGTTTCGGGAAAGCCTTTCAACTGGGGATACGCGGCCTGCAGCTGTGCCCATTTTTCGGCAGAGACTACCGGATTCTTGAAGAAACTGCCGGCACTGCCCAGCACGTTGACATCCGGAAGTTTTTCCCGACGGATGCCGGAAATTACCTCATAGACCGACTTCAGGCTACATTCGCCCCGCTGCTGCAGACGCGCGGCCACGTCGCCGTAATCCGTATGGAAGTGCGGTTCCAGCGACAGGCTGAATACCACCGATCGGACCAGGTATTTTCCGGGATTCGACTTGAACAGGCTGCTGCGGTAGGCCAAACGGCATTCTTCACGGGAAAAGATCTTTTCCTCCCCCGTTTCCAGGCATACGGCACGCACTTCTCGCAGCACATCCTTCACCTCACAGCCGTAGGCACCGATGTTCTGCACTGCTGCACTGCCGACCTGACTGGGAATCAACGCCAGATTTTCCACACCGTAGAACTGCCGTTCCACGCAGTAGCGTACGAAATCGTCCCAGCATTCACCAGCTTCCGCCTCTACGGACACGCGTCCGTTTTCACGGGAAAGTTCCCGTATTCCTTTGGTTTCCATATGGACAACTGTTCCATGGAAATCATCTGTAAACAATATATTTGCTCCACTTCCCAGAATCAGAAAAGGACGATGAGTATCCCGATTCTCCAGGAAAGCATCCACATCTTCCGCGCTGCGCAGGAAGAGCATGCGGTCGGCCGATACGTCTATGCCGAAGGTGTTGTAGGGCTTCAGGGAAACTTTTTCGAGCATCTGCATGATTTCTATTTTTTGAAACTGCAAAAGTAATCTTTTTTTTAATTGCCTTTGCCGTTTTGAAATAGTCGAAAATGTCCTGCGAACGGAAAAAACGATTTTTTTATTCCACCTTCACGAACTTCAGCGTCTGCACGCCGTTTTTGGAACAGTAACGGACAAAGTAGCTGCCGCTGCTGTAACTGCTGGTGTTAATCCGCATCTCAGCCTGCTCCATGGTACAGTGCCGCATCACCCGCCCGATGGCATCCGAAATGATGATTTCGCCGCCCAAATCCGAGGCATCCTCATTGCGCAGCAATATGTATTCCTGCGCCGGATTGGGCTGCAAGGTGAGCATGGTGCGTTTGGGTTCCTTGACAGCAAATATACTAAAATTGCATCCAAGCGCATCATGAGCCATATAGACAAGTGAGTCATCCTTGTGCAGACAGAGCATTAATGACAACTCCGCCTGAGATCCATATCCAATATATCCTACTCCATAAACAGGTCCTACACCCTCAATAAAGGAAAAGGGAATATGATACTTACCGATCAATCCGAATTCTCCATAAAATAGAGATCTCCAGTTTGAAGGATAAACAAATCGTAACCGAATCTGTTTGATACCATCAACATATAATATCGTATCCACTACAATAGGTTGATTTTGAACCCAATAATAGTACGGAAACATATCGGAAGGAGAAGGCATCCGGAAAGTGTCACCCTGCTGTAACGACATGTCACAAATAATTACTTCAATGTCCAATTCCGGATAATAACGGTATAGCCGCCCCAAAAGGGTGTCTTCCCTAAGATATATATAATCGGACTGTCTGTAACCGTATTGTTTGTAACAGATGTCATTAAAAATCTTTTCTTTGTCAAATAAAAAATTAGTTGTGTTTACACTGGCCCAATTATTAGTCGTTTCATCCGATAAAGGAATATATGTGTCCAATGCTGAACAAATGCTGTATTCCGTCCTATTTTTCCCAAAGAAGGATTGAAATGAGGTCTTATGTGGCACACTGTCCTGCAGACTGTCGTTGTCGGTGAAGGTCATCATCAGTTTGTGGCCGGTGGTGTCAATGTCCGTGCTGTCAGCAGTTGTGCTGTCCCGCCGCCACATGCAGTCCAGCTCGTATGGCCAGGCGGGGTGCTGGTCGTTGTACAGATACGCCTCCCCATAGTGGTTGTCCAGCACCGACTTGGCCACCGCACCGGCATAATCGTCCCTGCCGGCCACATTCTCCAGCACGGCCAGGGCGTTCCCGTCCAGGTTCGCCCATCCGCAACCGAGGGAGTCAGCAGGCTTGCGGACTGCGTACAGCTGCAGCAGGCTGCTGTACTCACCAGCATCCAAAGACGCATAATCATCCGGTATGGAGAGCGCAAGCTGATTGAAAGCGACCGGATCATTCACGTAGGCATCCTCCAAAAGGGCATAGGCGGCACGGGGGCTGCGGCTGTTCCCCAGCCACTGCACATACGACAACCTGTCAAAAACGGTGTCGGAAATGATGTGCAGCATCGCCTCCGCACAGATGTCCGACAGCTGCTGCCGCCGCCACTGCATCGAGGCGAAGGCATTGCGCTGGGCCGGTCCGGCGAAGGCTCCGGAGGTCATCCCGTCACCCGGATACATCCCCTCATAGCCCTCCTGGCTCTCCACATACGCCTGCCTCAATTCCATGAAACGCTGTCCCAAATCAGGAAGGAAGACCCCGGTATAGACCCCTGAAAGCGGGTTGTCGGGGGAAATGCCGTAGGCCCCATCGCAGTCATCCGAAAACGTCTGCAGGACCGTCACATTCCCGACATCCCCGTATATCCTGTCCGGACGGTGGTTCGTGCCGTTGCCGTTGTAGTAGTACACCATCTTTTGCGTGTTAAGCTTCCGGATATCCGCCGTGGAGTTCATGAACAGGTTCCCAGCAGCATGTCCGCTGGCACCTTGCGCCAACGCCAGCGTGGACCCCTCCATGATGTGCAGGCTGTTGCCGTTGTTCCGGAACTCGTTGCAGCAGGCCGTCAGGCCACAGGAGGCCGTGTCGGAACCCAAGTCCGCGTTGCAGCCGGAGACAAGCACACCCGCGCATAGCTGGTGGAAGCTGTTGTTGCGGATGTTCCACGCCTCCGCACCGGAGGAGCGCACCAGCACACCCGCCGTTCCCGGCATATTGCTCCCTGTAAAATCATTGTCCCGCACATCAGCCGCCCAGCTCTGCTCCAGCAGCAGTCCGTATGCGTTGCCAAGGGTATTGGGAATTGGATTGGATATCTGGAAAGCATTGTTGCGGCACAACATGTGGTGGGTTGCCAGCGCATGGATGCCGACCAGGTTGTTCTCAAACCGTGTGTGACGGATGGCGATAAACCGCTCCGTGCCATTCTGCAGGCGGACGGCAGTGTGGAAGTTCGAAAAACGGCTCTCCACCAATTCCCCTGGAGCAGATTCGTAACTCTCCACCACCAGTCCGGAACGGCTGGCTTTGATGCCACAGCCGTAACCGTCTGAAGGAATGTTGGTGCGCATATCTGTGAAATGGCATCCCAGGAAAAACGGATCGCACACCCCGTCCAACCACACATGGCAGTTGAAGCCTGAACCGGAAAAGCGGATGCTGTCATCCAGCGTGAACTTGCACTCGCGGAAGCAGGATTTGGAGAGTGCCTCCACCTCATAAACGGACTGCTGCCGTTCATAGGGAGCAAAGAAAACCGCCCTGATGTTGTCCTTGAACAGCGTGCGGACGGCACGCACGATGCCGCCGCCCATAATGGAAAATTCCGGCAGCATGCCGTCACGGGTGGTAGTGGAGAAAACATGACCTCCTATTGACAGCGCACACTCCGCATGTGACACCACGCAGTCTTCCAGCCGGACGGAACCCTGGTACCGTCCCGTCCTGGGCGAATCGGGCTTGCCCTCCACGATGATACCGCCCCACATCCCGTTTCCTTCGCCTGTGAAGGTTGCAGCCTCCGCTATCAGCTGCCCGCCGGGCAGCACACGGATGTGTGCATTACGGTTGAAGCGGCTGCGGTTCCTCAGCACCAGCGTACCTCCATCATCCACAACGATCCGGGCATGGCGGCCAAGACGGAGGTTCGCGTAACGGGAGGCCTCAAAAGTGCAACCCGCGCCCACATGCACCTCCGCGCTGTCACCCACAGACAAGGTGCTTCCGCTATCCAACAGCACACTGCTTTTGTTTTCCAGCAACAGGCTGCTCCGCGACCCCATGCGGAACACCGAGCCGGGCAGGCAGCGCAGTCGGCTCACCGGAGCAAACTCGCCGCTCACACTGTCGCGGAAGGGCTGCTCCGGAGTGCGGTTCTGCGTCAATGTGATACGGTGGCCTCGGGTGAGGTTGGCCTCTTCCGACAGCATCACCTGTCCTGTCCATACGGCGTCATTGGTAATGTCGTAGTCGTCCCAGCGGATGCGCACCATGAAGTCCCCGTCCGGCAGCGGCTCCATCGTAATGCCCAGGCCGCTCAGCCAGGTGTGGCGCACGTTGCGCGGATTGTTCCGGTTGGAGACATAGTCAGATGTGCCGTCCTGATATAGGTAGTTGTAATATACCTTGGCGTTGCAGGTGCTGGGATTGGTACCCATGTTGATATGGGAATAACAGGAGAATGCGTCCGCATTGTCCCCAAGGTTGACAAGACCGTCCAGTATGTCATTCTCCACCACCTTGCGCCACAAGAAATGCTCGTGCTTGTATTTCAGTGTGTCGTCACCCGCATCCGGATTGAACTGGCTTTCCAGATCCGAATAGCCGTTGAAGGGGTTCTCAGCACCCTGCACATGATAATAGTAGTGTGGATTTGAATTGATACATCCGTTTTTATTAAGAATGTAAGGATGGGCGGAATCCAAACGGACTATCGTGAAGTCGTAGTAACCTTCCGCAGGTATCTGGCGCAGGTTGTCACGCTCGTCACTAAACCACACCTCATTATAGCTCCCAGTGAGCAGGTCCCTTCCTATCTGGTAATAGGCGTAGATGCCGCTTGCCCCCACAGGGCGGCAGAAGGAATCCTCATTGTGGTGTTGCAAAAAATCCAGCTTATTGTTATGCCCAACCTTGTGGTTTTCCAGCCAAATGTACTGGTTGGAGCAGGTGTTGCTGTCGGTGTATGGCAGCCGGATGCGCACCGCGTCTCCGTAGGTAACGAAATCGCGCAGCCGGAAGGTCTTGTTTCCGTCCGCACGGGTAATATCAGATATTACATGTTGGCTGCCCGTGCTGTCGCGGGCGGTGATATAGTCCGGTGCGTCCGGATGCTTCCAGTGCATTCGCCATCGCTCATACCCATTGCATCCAACCAAGCTGGAGTTGGCGCAGCCCATAAGCCCGTAGCCTCCCTGGAGGGTAAGGAATGGCATCAGTTCCATTGAGCCACGGTGGTTACCACCAGATGTGTGAAAGGCATTGCTGCCAAACAGTTTATGGGATATTTCGTGACAGACGATACTGGTGGGATTTTTGCCAAGATCCGCATCGCCCACACCCTGAATGGTACCATTGCCAGATAATTGATAAAGTGTATCACCAATTTTTATTGCACCCAAATTATAGTATTCGCTTAAGCCTTGGCCACCGGACAATCCCCCATATTTTGCCGTAATATTCCGAAATATAACTTGAAAATAAGGAGTTCTTGCAGGATTTGAAAAACCGTAATGCCAACCTAAATTATGCCCATACAGGGTTTGTAACCCGCCATGGGTATTTATATACTGTAAAGCCGCCTTAATGATATTTTTATATTCAAAAGAGAGGTTCAATGTATCTGTCACACGGCTCTCCTTGATGTTAACCACCACAAAATCTCCGATAATTTGCAGGGAATCAAAGGATGACTCCCCATACACCCGTGTCATGCAGCCGGTCAGCCGGCCTGGAATGTAGACGGTGTTCATGAATGTAGTGTCTGACAGGTAGGAGGGGATGGCCTCGTTGTTGATACCCTCGTTGAAGGCATTTTTCCATACAGTTGTGTCATTTCGGCATGGATTTGTATCTGGTAGCACATCATAGATGATGTTGATGAAAATGTTCAACGTACGGATTTTGGCGTTTGGTTTCAAACCTTTCCCATCCCAACTGTGATAAACGGTCCTTGGTGTCTGCGCCTGCAGGCAGAATGGCAGGAAGCAAAGAAAATAAAGAAGTTTTTTCATGGCTTGAACAATACTATAGGCAGGCTCTAAAATTTAACTTTCCTTTAATTTTCAGACAAGACAGCGAACCTGCTTGAACCGTTTTGCCCAAAAATTGATTTTACAAAATTACGAATTATATTGATATCCCCGTTCTTAGCACATGACAAAAATTTGAATTTTTTATCTAACATATTGTTACACAACACCGATTCTTGTTACGATACTCCGACGGCGTCATGCCGGTATGCTTGCGGAAGAAGCGGGAAAAGGAGATTTCCCGCTGATTTCCTTTACTACATTGCCCAGATATTTGGGCGGGATTTGCAGTTTACAGGCATAATAAGAGACGTCCCTTGAAAAGATTACGTCTTCCCTATTCAATTCTTCCATGAAATTTTCATACAGCACTTCT
>JAZLLH010000052.1:0-5056 GCA_045598025.1 Bacteroidales bacterium
GTGCGAAAGGCCGTTGGCTTCAGCCAGGGCATTCACTTCGGGAGCAAAATAACCCAGCATTTCCTGCTCGCTGATGCCGCAGATGTCGTAGTAGCGGGCATCCATGGAAATGTCCATGAGGTTGTTCAGGTCGCTGAAGACGCTCACCTTGCCGAACTTGGTCACACCGGTAAGCATGGCGAACTTGATGTAGGCGTCCATGGATTTCAGCGCGCCGTAGAAGCCTTTCAGCGTGTTGCGGTAGGCTTCCTGCAGCTCCGGTTTTCCGATGGCCTGCAGCATGGGTTTGTCGTATTCGTCCACCAAAATGGCCACGCGGTGACCCGTCTGCACCGCCGCGGCACGGATTACGGCCTCAAAGCGGATATTGAGCGAATAGTTTTCCTTTCCCGTAGGATACAGCGCTTCCCAATCCTTCAACTGGGAATCCAGTTTTCCGGCAAGCACTTCCGGTGCATCGTACTTTTCGGTGTTCAGGTCCAGGAAAAGCACCGGACGCGCTGTCCATTCTTTTTCTAACTGCATGATGTCCAAGCCTTCGAAAACCTCCTTTTTGCCTTCAAAGTAGGCCTTGAAGGTCGACAGCAGCAGGGATTTCCCGAAGCGCCGCGGGCGCGAGAGGAAGTAATAGCAGCCGGTGTTCACCAGCTGATACACGAAACGCGTCTTATCCACGTAGGCGTAGCCGTCCTTGCGGAGCATCTCAAAATCCTGCTTGCCGATGGGCATCTTTTTCAGCAACTGTTCCATGATACAAAGTTTTAGATAAATGTAACGCAACTTACCCGCCGTTTATTGCAACGCTGAATTCAATGAACAATTAATAATTAACAATTATTTTTTTACGCGTGTGCAAAGGCCCGTTTCTTCGTCCAGTTCTTTGGCGTTGAAGGAGTATTTGGGGATTAAACCGTTCTGCCACATTGGGGCGTATCCGGTGGTGATTTCACCGAAGGGTGCGTAGAGGAAGCCTTGGGTGACGGTCGCGTTAATGTACGAATATTCGGATACACCGTACATACTTTTCAGAAAAAATTGAAAAATATTCAATCCTTACAGAAAGCATAGGCTGCCACCATCGAATAAGGGTCCTTGATACAATTCCAAAATTTTATAGCCCATATTGCGAAGAAATCCCTCCAATTTTTCACCAAAGGCAAAATACTTCAGACCGCCAATCAGTACGACCGTATCCTCCCACACCCCTACGCATCCGCCTATGAATCCATTGGCCACACCGGGAAGCTGTATATCATGGCTATCCACAAATAATCCATTGATGCGCAAGCGTTCCAATTGATGGTATATGCCCGGATCGGAAGTAACAAAGGTGTTGTGATGCAAACTGAAAGTAGTGCAACGGGCAAAACTTTGTTTGACATGCACGGCTTGTCTGCCGGCACAGGCCTGCCGGACGGACACCTCCGTACAATGGGTGTTGTGCAGCCAATAGTCCTCGCTGGCAACGACATTGTAAGCGGCATTGCGGTACTTGCCCGGTCCCACCGGCGAGAGCCCCAGCGTATAGACAATTCCTTCCGCATCCAAGACCTCTCGGATATACAATGGCATATTGGGTGCTATGACAGGCACCTTTGCACGTGCGAAACAGAATAAATCGGGATGTCCTGACAGCAAGGCATCGGTCACCCCCTCCGTCCGCAAAGGCAGTGCAGTGGCGTAATAGGCCAAAGCATCGGCTGCGGGAGCCGGTATTCGTGCATCGTACAATGCTAGCATCGTTCCTCTATGAATAAATCATCCCCGCTCAAAGTGCAGTCTGCCTTAAATTTGATCCGGGGACCAAAATATTTTTTATTGCTGCCACCATATCCTATGGCTGCATTGATTTGTGTAGGAGACACATGCACACAAACAGGACGATTCTCCTGCAAAGCCGGAATGGAAAGCAGCCGTTCCTTCCAAATCTGACTCAGCATCAGTTCTTTGAAAGATACATGAAAAGGTCCCGCCACCAAACTTTTGCCGGTAAGCAGCCCTTCACTCGGATGCAGGCCCACGCGAAGTACGCGAACTCCGTTTTTAAGAAAAAGCCGATAAATATCGGCGCTCAGTTTCACAGCCTGCTCCAGAGAGAGTGGCGTGTATTTTCCCTGAAGGTACAGGGATTCCAAACAGGTATCCCTGATGACGATCGTAGGATAAATGCGGGTATTCTGCGCTTTCCAATCAATAATTTTCTGTGCGGTCTCCATGGCACCCTGTGGCGTATCTGTCGGCAAGCCTATCATCATCTGCAGTCCCAGTTCAAAACCATAGTCCCGAACCAGAGCTGCCGCCTGTTCCACTTGCCGTACCGTATGCCCTCGCCCTACATATTCCAGCACAGAGTCATGTAGGGACTGAGCCCCCAACTCCACTATTCCTACGCCGTACGTGCGTAAATTGTCCAAGATGGGCTCCGAAATATAGTCCGGCCGTGTGGATAATTGGATTCTGTGAACTAATCCTTTGTGCATATATTCCTGTGCCACTTGTAAATAGCGACTCTGTTCCGGAATGGACATGCCGGTAAAACTGCCGCCGAAGAAGGCAATGGTGGTAAAAGCCCCCGAAGGTATAGTGGTCAGATAACGCTCAATGATGGCCTTGACTTCCTCGGGGCGGACTGCTTGTACACAATCGGCTATTTTGAACTGATTACAATAGATGCAGCGGTATGGACAGGCTTTTTCGGGAATAAATACCGGGATGGTATAGTAATGTTTCATTCAGATAGAAACTCATTTCTGTTCCTGCACTCAACGGATTCATATACTTATCCGGAAATCAGGAGCCTTCACTTCAAGTGCAGTATTGTAGGCTTTTGAAAAAAAGAACGGATTGCCACAATCTGTTCAGACCGGTGGCAATCCGTAAATGAAAATTTAAAGAAACATGCTTGCGGCTTAACGGACAGCAAACACCTTGCGGCTTGCCAATTCGCATATACCCCAGAAAGCGACGGAATAAACCATAGTAGAAAGGAGTTCCATGCGGAAGAACGGAATAGCGGCTAAGTAGCAGTTTACCAGTCCTTGGGCAGTATATCCGTACCATCCCTGCAGCCAGCAGGCAAAGTTAGTGATCAGGAAAAACACAACAGCCGAAACCAGAGCCGTTGCGAAGACATTCTTAAAACGCAAAGATTTGGCCATTGTCATTCCCAACAAGACGACCAATGCGAAAGACAGATAAACAGCCCACATCGTGACGTGGAAACCGATAAAGGCATCGCTTATCAACATGATGAGCATGGGAACAACAAAAGCATACCACTTCTTCCCTAAGAGAGCTCCGCTGAAGATGGCAATGGCGGCAATCGGGGTGAAATTCTGCGGATGCGGAAGCAAACGGAACATGATGGCGACCGCAATCAATGCGAACACGATAAAGAGTCGATGATTATCAAACTTTTTCATTCTTGTTTGGTTATTTGGTTAAGACTATATTTTCACAATGCAAAGATACGCATAAACGCTTTATGAAATCCGATTTCTGAAAAAAAAATCGATAAAAGAAAAGCTTACTGTATCTCAGATACAATAAGCTCTTTTTCGCGTACGTTCACAACAGATTATTTCTTGGCGAGAAAATCCTTCACCTGATCCGTGGGAACGATCGTTTCTTTGAACGTATAGGCACCGGTCTTGGGAGAGCGCTCCATGCGGATGACTTTCGCAAAATCCTTACCTGTAGATTTCTTTAATGTTGCAACAACCTTCTTTGCCATATCTCAAAATTATTTAATTTCTTTATGAACTGTAACCCGTTTCAGATAGGGGTTGTATTTTTTCAATTCCAAACGCTCCGGAGTGTTTTTTCTGTTTTTGGTAGTAATGTACCGGGACATTCCAGGAACACCGGAGGCTTTCTGTTCCGTGCACTCTAAGATAACCTGCTGTCTTGCTTCTTTATTTTTCTTTGCCATAATAAATTACCTGTTTTTTTTTGAGATGCAAAATTAATTTCATGCTTTCTCTCGTTCTTCGCAAAAAGACATTATTTCTTTTTGTCAAAACGACCTTTGTACTTGTTGACAAATTTATCGACACGACCGGCAGAGTCAACCAGTTTCATCTTTCCGGTGAAGAAAGGATGAGAGGTGTTGGAAATTTCCAATTTGACCAAAGGATATTCCTGACCGTCTTCCCAGACGATGGTATCTTTCGTTTTCACAGTTGACTTGCTCAAAAAGGCAACTTCATTGGACATGTCTTTAAATACGACAAATCTGTAATCTTTGGGATGAATATCAGCTTTCATTTCTCTTTATTATTTCTCAATAATTCTTCTTTGGGTGGAATGTGGGACTCGAACCCACGACCATCGGAACCACAATCCGTCACTCTACCAGCTGAGCTAAATCCACCATATTTTGATGCGTGCAAAAGTATACAAATTATAGATACGAAAACAGAATTTGTGAAAGATTATTTTTTTTTACCCACATTTTAACAATGTATACATACACAATACTTTACACAGATAGAAAAGATTCTTTATGATGATTTTCCATTCATTTTCCGATAAGGGCGGATGCTTTGTCGCCCCGACTTTGGAATCTTTTCTCCCCCAGTATGTGCTTTTTCATTTTTCACAGAAGGCCTTATCATAGCCTTTGTGACCGGCGAGAAAGTCCTTGACGGCCATTCGTCGGGAACCGAAGAGCTGGAGTTCATCCACCTGCAGACAGGCATCTTCGGCAGCAAACAACAGCAACTGCCTGTCGTCTGAATGTATCGTCCCGGCTGGCATATCCTGTTCCTTTGGAACGATACGGGCCTTGAAAATTTTCAACAGAACAGCTTCGCTGCCATCCAACCGATGTACCATGGTATAAGCTCCCGGGTACGGAGAAAGCCCTCTGATCTGGTTGTGGATTTCCTTTGCGGAACGGTTCCAGGAAATGCGACAATCCTCTTTGAAAATCTTGGGCGCAGTGGGAAGCTCATCTACCGATGACATCTGCTCGTGCAATGTGCATGTTCCATTCCCTATCCGTCGCAAGGTTTCCAACACCATAGCCCCCCCCCGCGCCAAAAGGGCATCATGC
>JAZLLH010000053.1:0-21891 GCA_045598025.1 Bacteroidales bacterium
CTGAAAAATTTGAATGTAAAACTGATTGTGGCTGGAGAATTTTACGGAGATCCGAAGCCATATATGGAGCAGATTGAACGTCTGGGCATAGCCGACCGTCTGGTTTTGGCTACCGATTTTATTCCGGACAGTAGCGTCAACCGTTATTTCGGAGCCTGCGACATCGTAGCGCAACCTTACAAATCGGCCACTCAGAGCGGGGTAACCCAGATTGCCTTCCATTTTGAAAAACCCATGTTGGTGACGAAAGTAGGCGGATTGGCGGAAATTGTGCCCCATGGAAAAATCGGATACGTAGTGGAACCCTCCGCTTCGGAAATTGCCGATGCTTTAGTCGATTATTTTGAAAACCACCGCGAAGCAGATTTTACGCAAGGTGTGGTGGAAGAAAAGAAGAAATACGCTTGGTCCGGTATGACAGAAGCCATTTCCGGGCTGATGCAGGAAATAACTTTAAAATAACGCCCTATGACCATTCGAAGCAAAGCACCTCTGCGTTTGGGACTGGCCGGTGGAGGAACGGATGTCTCCCCATATTCCGACCTATACGGTGGTGCCATTTTGAACGCCACCATCAATATGTTTGCCTACACGACTTTAGAACCCACTGAGGACGGGAAAATCGTGTTCGAGGCGCCTGACCGCCGCCTGCAGGAGACCTATACAGCCTGCGAGGAAGTGGACACAGAGGGGTTCTTTGTTCTGCACAAGGGCGTGTATAACCGCATTGTGAAGCAGTTTGTCCACCGTCCGCTTTCCTTCCGTATATCTTCTTATGTGGATGCGCCTCCGGGTTCCGGATTGGGTACTTCTTCTACATTGGTAGTCAGTATTTTGGGTGCATTTGTAGAATGGCTCAAATTGCCTTTGGGCGAGTACGATATTGCCCGTCTGGCATACGAAATCGAAAGAGTGGATCTGGGAATGAGCGGTGGCAAACAGGACCAATATGCAGCCACTTTCGGAGGTTTCAATTTCATGGAATTCAATCAGGAAAATGTCATTGTGAATCCTTTGCGCATCCGCAACAAATATGCGGACGAGCTGGCTCACAACCTTGTACTTTACTATACGGCAACCAGTCATGTTTCAGCCCAGATTATTCAGGAACAGCAGAAGAATGTTCGGGCCAAAAACACCACCTCCATTGAAGCCATGCACAAATTGAAGGAGCAGTCTGTGCAGATGAAAGAAGCCCTTTTGCGTGGCAATGTTGACCGTATCGGGGATATTCTTGATTTCGGTTGGAAGTACAAGAAACAAATGGCAGATTGCATTACCAATCCGCACATTGATGAAATATATAACGCAGCCAAACAGGCCGGTGCTTCGGGTGGCAAAATTTCCGGTGCCGGTGGTGGCGGTTTCATGTTCTTCTATTGTCCGGGCATCACCCGCTACGCGGTGGTCGAAGCCCTGCAACAGTTTGGCGGCAAGGCCAAACGCTACGAATTCGTCAACGAGGGATTGAAAACCTGGAGCATGTAGGCGACAGGGGATACGGCAGTCGTTTGGACAGACAAATTATCTCCCATCTATGAACCTCATCCATCAGCTGACACTGCAGTTGCGTTTTCCGCAAGGATCCTCTGTCGAGGAAGTGGATGCCGTTGCGGATACGTGTTATGATACCTATTGCAAGAAAGCAGTAGAAGATACGTTGGAGCGTTTGGGAAAGCGTTACGATATAGAAGTGGAATCCATGCAGATAGATTTGGGTACTTTGGCATTGGAGGACATCCCATACGTACTTCCCGCGCGCTTGGAAAGCGAGCTCTTAAATTATGTAAATCAGGGTGATGTGATTGATGAGATTGGTCTGAAAAACTTTCTCGATAGGAATGGGGGAGAGGTCCTCCCAAATGAAATCCGTGCACTGGTAATGGATGGTATGTCGGTCTGGCAGTCGGAGAAGGCAGCCGACAAGATGCAGATTTTTCTGGCCTATTTGTTGGATGAACGCATTCCGTGGCAGATGGAAGCACAGGATTTCAATCCTCAGAAATGGGCTGACGAATGCATTCCGCTGATATTTTCGGATGTGCGTATTATCCGTGCTTTTTCCCATTTTCTTCAGACATTCCCGTCGGCCTATGTGCGTTGCCGCAACTTATGGAGGGAATCATTGTCTACGTTGCTTCCGCTACCATTGTTCGAAGATAATGCTCCCGTTTTGCAAACGACGGTCACAGAGACATCCGGAACGGAAGACCTTTCTTTCGCAGAATTGTGCGAACGGACTGAAATTCGGGAAATAATGGCAGAAGGTATGAGCGTATGGAAGCAAACGGAGGCTGCTTCTGAAAAAATGCGGATTTTTTTGGCCTATTTATGGGACGGACGCATTCCATGGCAGACAGAAGTACGGGATTTCAATCCTCAAACATGTGCCGATGAATGTATTCCTTTGGTATTTGCAAACGTGCATGTTTTTCGTGCTTTTTTCCGTTTTCTTCAGGCTTATCCGCTGGCCCGTATGCGTTGTCGCAATTTGTGGGGCAAAATATTTTCCGAGGCACTTCCGCTACCATTGTTCGGAGATTCCATTTCTGTTGTGCAAACATCTGGGTATTCAGCAGTATCTTCTGAGCACTCAAGCAAGGAGGAAGAGGAATTGCAAGAAATACAGACCGAGGAAATACCGATATTATATTCTCCAAAAGAGAATAAAAAACGATGGGTGGATGATGCCGGCATCGTATTGTTGCATCCTTTTTTCAACACTTTGTTCCATCGTCTGGAATTATTGGATGAAAAAAGCCGATTCAAAAATACCAGTTCCGTTGAACGGGCAGTGCATCTGCTTAAATATTTGGCAGATACAACATCTTCCCATTTTAGCCATCAGCTGAATCTGGAAAAAATATTGTGTGGTTTGCCTTGTCATTATCCTATGCGTCATCGCTTTGAAGTGACGGAAAAGGAAAAAGATGAAGTCTCCCAAGTTTTGAAAGCCGCCTGTGATTATTGGAAACCTTTGAACGGAACTTCAGAAGAGGGATTCCGGCAGTCCTTTTTGCGGAGAAGCGGTGAGATGGAGTATGCGGATCAAAGTTGGCTGCTGAAAGTGGAAGGAATGGCCGTAGATATTCTGATGGATGATCTCCCATGGGAAATATCGGTAATCACCCTTCCTTGGATGAAAGACCCCTTGATGGTTGATTGGCAGTGGAATTATTAAAAACATCAGCGTATGAACACGAATTTCATTCAAAATGAATTGAATTGGTTGGCTTCTATATTGAGCGTTCGTTTGCAATTGTATTTCGGCCAGGAAACTGAAATACGGAATATCAAGGAGATTCAGCCTCAGGATTTGAAGGCTGGACAAGGTGCGTATTGCCATTTTCTGATGCAGCATCAGCTTGATTTTGAAGACAGGGTTTGTCTGATTTTAGCTTTTCTTCCGTTTGTCAAACCCCAGTTGATGGATTGTTTTCAAGTAAAAAATACGGATACGGGACAACGCTTTGTCGAATTCGGATGCATGGATAAAGAGTCCGGTAACGGATTGCAGCCGACTTTGGATACCTTGCTCTTTATTCTGGCTGGTGAAGATACAGATTGCAGAATACGTACAGCCGATTATTTCATTTCTCATCCGGTATTGTCGTCCTTGTTTGTGCGCAGCGATGCCGGACATCCCGATTCCTTTGCCAGTTGGAAACTGCAACCCTCTGAAGAATGGATGGACAAACTGATATTGGAGCGTCCTTTTCAACCACATTTTTCTACGAATTTTCCAGCCCGCCGTATTTATACCGACCGTTCCTGGAACGAATTGGTTTTGGACGAAAACACCATGAATCGCGTGTGTGAAATCCGCACTTGGGTAGAATACGGAGAAAAAGTGCGTTCAGAATGGGGGATGGGCGGCAAATGGAAGCCAGGTTACCGTGCTTTGTTCTATGGACCTTCCGGATGCGGGAAAACCTTCACCGCTTCCCTGCTGGGAAAAGTAACAGGGAAGGATGTATATTGCGTGGATTTATCTATGATGGTGTCCAAATACATAGGGGAAACGGAGAAAAATCTGGCAAAGGTGTTCGAATTGGCCGAAAATAAGGATTGGATTCTCTTTTTTGATGAGGCTGATGCGCTTTTCGGTAAGCGTACGGGTATTAAAGATGCGCACGACCGTTATGCTAATCAGGAGGTCGCATATCTGCTACAGCGAATTGAGGATTACAGCGGGCTCGTAGTGCTTTCCACCAATTTGAAATCCAATATTGATGAAGCTTTTGCTCGCCGTTTCCAAAGCGTTATCCGTTTTACAATGCCTGCAGTAGAGCAGAGGGAACGCATTTGGCGGGACGCCTTTTCTTCCTGCTGCATATTCGAGGATAAAGTCGATTGGTCCGAGATAGCCAAACGTTACGAACTTTCCGGTGGTTCCATCGTCAATGTGGTACAGTTCAGTTCCGTTATGGCCATGAGCCGTGGCGAAAACATCATCCGTAAGGATGATATTGAAGAAGGAATCAGCAGGGAGTACGCGAAAGTGGGCAAGGTGCTTAGTCTATGAAACAGGATATGAAAAAAATAGGGAAACGATTATTGTTTCCCTATTATATTGGCGCATTCCGGCTTCCCGTAGAAACAACCTGTTCTTCCAAAAGCTGATATTCGAACGGTACGATAGTTTTGAACCATCAAGATAACACTCCGTACAGTCTCCCATACATGGTGGCAAGTTTTTTGCCGCTTTTTGTATTACCGAGTATACCTTTGCGATTCACAGACAATCTTCACAGCAGTCGGTTGTCGCCGCATGTCTTGCTCTGTTGGTACTGAGAATGCGCGTCACAAATGCAAAGATAATATTTTTTTTGATACAAAATTTTTATTTACAGATTTTTTTTTACATTATATGTCACTGTTTATTAGTTGTTCACGATAAAAATATTCATTGAGCATACTTGGGAAACTTATTTTATGGCATAAAATATCACCCTTTGGATATGAATATGTTCATTATTTTTATCTCCTTCTCCAAAATAAAACAGATATATGGTAGCGTCGGGCCAAAGCGGCAACTCTTTACGGATTTGTGCCCCTTTCAGTTTCTCATCGTGGCATAGCTCCATGTAAGATTTGAGTTGGAAAAAGGCAGCTATATCTTTGTCAAGGTATGGACTTACAGCAATTGGTATGCTTTTATCGCATGCAGCTGCCAGGATTTCCGGAGTAATGTTTTTGAAAGCTTCATTGAATAAAACAGCTGTATCAATGTCAATGGCATCGGCTTTTTCCGCGGAATTGACAATGGTTTTGAAATTTTTTATTGAGACTTTGTTTATGGCACGGAAAAGCAGATTTTTTTCAGCAATGTTCGCTGTCTTCCGTATATTTTTGTATTCCTTCCGTATGGCTTTGGTATCAATATTTTCAGGTAAGTATTGGTCTGAAATGGTTTCAATTACGTACTCAAATGAACCATTCCCTTTTTTCCGGCGAATCAAATAGCATGAGCTGTTGTCATCTTTATTTTTATCCATGTTTTTATTCAATTCGGACAGAAGATGTGGCCAATTGTCAATGTCTTTGAGATTCGGTCTGCTTATATGATACGTATTTTTTACTCCAGTTATTTTTTGGGGAGTAGAAATTTTTTTCTCCAAGATCGTGATGCGGGGATTGCTATCTTTTTCCTCAGGAGCTTTCCTGGTCAGTAATTGGATGAATCTGTTTTTGTTTATAAAGAAACTACCATAGGAAGGGACATACTTTTTTTTCTTTAATTCAATTGTTTTTACGTTGATAGGCAAATTGTTTTCATACAGGAAAGTTTTCAACTCCCGGCATACATCATCGACTTCCATATCCACAATGTTTTGCAGCGAAAGAGTATCACTGTATTTTTGATATTCAGGATTTCCGATCCTGTTTTTATATGGAAGGTGCGATGCATGATGCGCATCCCAAATGTTCTCCAATTCCGAACTCCTGTCATAGTAATAGGGAATGGGGCGATTGCCGATTCTGTCATGCGCATCGGACCATACGAATTGGGCAGCGTGTGATTGCTCGTAATAGGATAGTTGCACAAAATGTTTTTTCATCAGATAAAGTCTGTTCAACAAGCGGGCAAACACTTTGCAATCGTTGGCAAAAGTCGTGTCAAACAAAGTTCTGTACACATTGCGATAAGCATCGTTTTCCACATTGCTGTTTCCGCATCCCAGATACACGACACCATCTTCCGAGGTATTGTTCATGGGTATGAGAGGGTATCGGCTGACAAAATCATTATAATATTCAACAAATTCATTGGTGGCTTCAGCCATGTCTTCTAGGAAATGCAGGTAATATATCGGAAATAATCCCGGAAGATCAATACGCTTTTCTTCCAATGTATTCATCTCATTGATGAGGCTGTTGAAAAGATTTGTCTGTTCTGTTGCATCGTTTCCAAGTACGATTTTCCAATTCTCGGAATCCTTGATTTGCTCATAAATTGCTTTTAATACAGAAACGATGGAATCACGTGATGCTTTGAAAGACGCTACCAGTTTCTTTTTGAAGACATTGATGTTTAGTGCATTATCTATACTTCCTATATTCTTGGTATTCGCAAAAATTTGGATGGCTTCCGGTTTATGATAAGGTTTTGTGTATTCATTAGAACTTTTGTCGTATGCACACGCATATATCGTATAGTGAAAATCTGTTTCATTGACTGCGTATGAGGGTTCGCCTTTTTGATATTCAATTTTTAAAGCGATTACACGATTATTCAATGTGCTGAAATTATCTATCTTTCCGAGAGATATGTCTTCTTTAAATTCCAGAACAAGACCATCAAAAGTAACTGCTTTTCCTTTATGTACGGTCAAATTATTATACTTATATTCATAATCCAAGCCGGAAACAATTCCAAATCCAGTAAGTTGTGTAAGATCGTTTTTCAGGAATCCTACAGATATGTTTTGGGGGTTATTGTTCCGATAGAAATTCCATACTTCAAAAATGTGGTTGACCGCATTGGACAACTGATTGTAGTCAGCGGTGAATTCTGTATATAGTACAGATTGAAAAAGATTTCTGTATTTCTTGCTATCATCGGAATAGCTGTCAGTACCCTTACCTAATGCAATATAGGAATGTGGTTCTGAATCACACGGAATAAACGGATACTTGCTTGCGAATTGATTATAGCATACAATGACTTGATTTACAGAATCTGCTATAGCTTGATATCGTATCGTATCCGAAAACGTATCCGAATTGTTGATTTCAAGTATATTTTTCCAATTGTTCATTGTATTCCCTTCGCCAGGAAACAACTTACATTCACTTATATTATCCAATCCTTTGGATAATTCGGTAATGGCATCTGACAGTTGATTGGAATTTTTACCGTCATGATTCGTCTTGAAATAAATGTATGAATTTATTGGCTTGATTTGCAGATATTGCTGTTTTACATTTTCCAATAGTATGGGATAAACACACAATTTTTTTGAAACGGTATCTTTGTCGCAGGAATTTCCGGAGCAAAGTATGTCCGTTTCTTCTTCGTAAATGGCATGCAGTGCAACAACGTACTTGTCATAGTTAGACGGCCATTCAATCTTATCTTTTAACGCCTTTTCAATATCGTCTTCTTTCTCGTAGAACTGATATCCCATAGGTTCGTTTTCCAGATCCAGATTCTTTTTTATTGCAGCAGAATAAGTTTTGTCTTTGTCAAAAACAATAAGGGTACCATCGGATGTGGAAGCCGTACCGGCTTTTATGGTCAAGGTATTGTCATCAAAAAAATACTCTAAACCATTAATGATACCCGTGCCGCTTAATTCGGTTCTGCTCAGCCGATTTTGTTCTTCAAGATAATTGAATGAGTTGTTTAGAGCTTCGTGAGTCAGGACTTCACCTTCTCTATATTTGGGATATGAAAAGTTATTTTGTTTCATAGCTGTGTGTTTTTATCTTTTTTTTGGTCAAGTTTGTTATCTGTTTGTTCTGTAGAAAATTTCCAAAGACAGCTGCTTCCATTGGTATGAGAAATACCCAATTGGAAATTACTATACAATTTAGAATCTGCGCCCCAATAAGGATCAAAACCATTTTCAAATTCATCAAAGGACCAGATGAGATGCTTAATTTTTTCTTTTTGTTTTTTTAACCATGTTTCTTCCATTATAGGATAATTCTTGCGCCTCATGGTGGTCAAGTAGGATTTGTATCTCATTTCAAATTTCCACATGCAATAGGGATTTATCCAGCATATTTTGGTGATGACATGGGCCGGCATTTCTTCCAGAATACAACTTTCTACCCAATGTCTGAATTCTCTGTTTTGGCATATATGCAGCCAATTGGGAAGAATGACCGTTACCATGAACGAATAGGGATTCTCGACAAGCGTGCTGCTGTTTTTTTGTGTTTTTAATTTTAAAAAGTTTTCATTGTCCAACTGGTTGTCGGATGGTATCAATAACATGTGTTCCAGTATGTGGATTCCAAAGGTTTCTTCATATGGCCAGTCCCGATTGTCAACAAAAATATGGGTTCCATCTTTGCAACATTGGATCAGTTCGGGAGCCAGGTTTTTTCTGTTTTCGGGATGCGGAATGCCCAATTTGTACATTATCCTTTTTTCCAATCCTGTCACATACAGGGGTTCCGTGTAATCTATTCCTTGGGAACGTTCCTGTCCGTTGGCAGCGTATGCATTGAATATATGCTTTTTGTTCTGCAATGTTTCCGGAGTTGTACGAGGAGAGGGATTGTCCGGATTTTTGAAATAGGCCAGAGCGGAGTAATCGGCAAAAGCATCGTTGAATCGTGCCATCAGGTGGTCCATCAAGCGGTTGCGGCGGTCTAAAAATTGTTCCGGGGCTTCCGTTCGCGGTTCAGACTCATTCAACACTGAGGAAACATCCGCAATTTCAGAATCGTCGAGTTGGTGAAAAAAGTAGCTCTGTTCTTCCGGATTTTCGCATTCCTGGGTGGAGAAATACCGGGAGACGGAATCCAACTGGGCCAAATAGTCGCTGAGCAGCTGATCAAAAAACGTAAGATAGGCTTTTAATTGCAGTCTTTCGGCCTTACGAAGGTCACTCGCACTGTCAGCAATGCCTTCCGGCCCGAGGTGATAGGCTTTCGGGAATAGGTTTTGGAAGGAATAATACCTTCCCGTATTCCTGTAGGTACCGGAAATAGTCGGCATTTCAAATGTGAAACCGTTTTCCTGTATGTTATTCTGCATATCATCGTTTCCGTTCATGCGTTCCCATACGATATTGAGAGGCAGTCTGCTGCTTAAGCGGGGTATGATTTTGCTTTCCTCTTCAGACGGATAGACGGGAAACTTGCCGAAAAGAAAAGTCACATTGTTGTATAAGGAGTCCGTTTTTTTCTGTTTCCCAGTACAGGCAAACCGTGGGGCAAACCGCAGGCAATGCTCTGACGAGTTCAGAATCAGGTTTTGGGATGAGGAGAACTTTACGCTATCCAAATATTTATCATCAACTAAAAAATGAAAATGTTTGATGCTCTTGACACCTTCTATTTTCATGAGAAGACTGATTACGTCCGAGGTGTTCAGACGGGTAGTACGATTATAGCTCGCCAGTTCCTCCGTATCTATGAAGCCATAACGTGGCAGTACTCCCTGATAAATCTCTTCCGGTGTTTTTCCTTGGTCGAGCAGTTTGGCTGCGGTATGGTACGGCAGAGAGGGGGAGATATAAGCTTCCAATTGGTCGTATACTTCCTGAAGTACCTGCCGGGGCCTGGCGCTCAATTGGAGTTCTATTTGGGCGCAGATGCCTACTTCTATGGGTTCGAGTATGCGGGGTTCGTTGAAATTTTCGCAGAGATTGCGGTGTTTGATGAGAAAATTCCATACATAATGGCGGATGCAGTCTTTGTAATTGTCCGGCACATCTTCCTCATAGTAATTTTTGCTGTAATGGCCATCTTCGTCCCGACCGACAATGCGTCGTATATACTCCGTCTGCAGGAATTCCTTGTTCTCCAATTCTATCGTGATGTCATAAACCCCTTTCAAATCAATATAAGTGGCATTTCCTGTCTCTTTCTTTATGCGGGCTGTATTAGGACTTAACCATATGTTTTTTACTCCGGGTACATGTTCCAGTATGTATTTCCGATAATCCGCCATGCTTATTGGAGAACACGATAGTATTTCATGTGCCGGAAAGAGCGGGGCTTCCAGTGAAAGATAATCGCTTTCCGGAGAAGCCAGCAGGTCGTTCATTTCAAAAGAAGTACGGTATCCCAAATCGGTGAGGGCAAAGCAGAGGGCTTCCCAAAAGGTAACCCCCGGATCGTGCGCATTGAAATCCGTCCAACGTTTGCTCCCGATTTGCTGGATATATTGTAGTCCGTAGGCCTTCAGCTGTTCATAGTCCAAAGCTTGCGGCAGTTCGTATTCGTTATTGTTCGTTTTCATCATTACATGCACTGCTTATGGTTATTTGGTGTAAAGGGGCTGATGTTATCAGGTGGGTAGGAATGGCTGGTTGCAGCGTTCCTCCGGTTGGGATTTCGCGATCACAGACTTTGATATTCAATCTTTCTACGTATTCGACAAAAAATAATCCGTCAATAAATTCCATCACATCGGATTGATTGATATCCCTACTGAAATCCAAGTGGCTGTTTCCATCTGTCCATGGGGCAAAGTAACGGATGAGTTCTTCATTCAGTAAAGTTTGGTAAAAAATAGTATCCGTATACCCGCAACGTAATGTCACTTCGCAACTGACCGTAACTTCCTCATAAATAGGGCTGACCACATTTACTTCGACAAAAGGGGAACAGCAATTGTTTTTCAAATATTCTTTGGCCTGACTGAGTACAGCATTGTTGACCATTGGCATATAGTTATTTCCTGCGGATAATTGTGTATGCGGCAGTACCAGCAGGGTGACGCGTCCGGATTCCAGAGAGGCAGTCCCGTCTTCTTCTTCTTTATAACAATGGAGACATTTTACAGCGGCAATGTCTGGAAATTTTTCCAGCAGCAGCCGTTCGTAGTCCCATGCAGACCAGGCCCTTCCTTTGTGGCGGAGTTTTTCGCTGACACGGCAGCGGAACAGGCTCTCGCTTTCATCTTCCGTTCCTTTTTCGCCTTCATAGCTTTGTTTTATTTTTTTGATGCCGGCAATAGCATTGATGCTTTTCGTTATAGTGCCTGCCGGCAAAGCCGTACCAATGGGGGCTTTGCCTTCGGACAAAGGACTGTAATCCAACTCCACGACTTGTGTCTGTATTTCTTCCAGCGCGCTGAAATTCAAGGCTCCGTTTTCAGTGTTCTGGATTTGGGCTCTCAGGCGGATGCTTTTGTCTGCCGAAGCATCGAACATGCTTCGATTGAGTTGCAGGTACAGCAGGCCGCTGTGTTGCAGGCTGTGGGTTGTATCTTTGATGATATCACTGTGTAAAAAGGCTTTCCATTCTTTCCCCGTCCAATAATGCCATTTCAGGCATTCTTCGTTCCCTGTGTTGAAAAAGGCATTCGGGTGAATGAGAAAATACAGGCTGAGCACATCGTCCGGAATGGCATTTTCTATTTTCAGGTATAAACTGTCGTTTCCTATGATGTTTTCGTATATGGGGAAAAGCTTTGCCTCGTCCGGGCCTTCTGTTTTCCCGGATGCATCGGCCGTTTCGCCTGCAGACGGCGTTGCTTGTTCCGAAACGGTCCTGGTCGCCGGCACTTCCTGTATGCCGAGGGAGGTTTCGGTAAACATTTTCAGCAATTCTCCTTGGGCTTCAATGGTGTAGCTCACCGTAATGGGCTCCGAGAGTGCTGCAAACGGACGGGATGGAACATTATTTTTACTGATTGAGGCCATGATGTCACTCAGGTATTTTTCCGTACTGAAAGTATCGTCTTTGAGTTTGACACGGAATATAGAACTGCTATTTTCTTTTGTCGGCTTATCTATATTGTTTTCGACATCGTTTTTCCATCGGATGTTGAACTTAGCATCGGTACTGGGAATAAATGGAAGTCGGATGCGGAAAGAATCCCCCATACGGACATGGCTGCCAAAGGGGAGGGTGCCTTCCTGATTCAAAACCCGGCCTTCGTCGTTTTCCAGGATAAAATCCTTGCTTTTTTCAACCTTAATTTCCATTCCGGACAAAGTGCTGATTGTGTATTCCATCAGTTCTTTCGCAGTTGAATCCGTGCAGGGGACGAATTTCATCACAGGATCTGCAGTGGAATACCCTTCTCCGTGGACGGATGCGTTGTAGGGAACGATTTGGTCAGTAGGCAGATGATTGGGGTCTGTCAGTTCCAACCAACCGTTCTTTGCCGTATAGTATATGGTAAATGCTGACAAATCGACTGCTCCCGTGCTGTTCTTTTTGACCGATAGCGTCAGGTCGCCGTCTTTCAGGTTCAGTACGGGAGAAGCCAATGCAAAAGCAATGTTGGGAGCGTATTGGGCGTAGGATTTATCGGTAATCCGTATACTTTCCGTAGCGCTTACCTTGGCCCTGTTGATGCGGATCTCATCTGCTGCCGCGTAGCGGATGGGCTTTCCCTCTTCGTCCTTTCCGGCATCAAACAGGCAACCCTTGGCAATAAAGGCGCTTTCGGCATTTTTGTTCAACTCGAAAAAAACGGGGACCTTTCCCGTCGTCCCTTTCCTGGGATGAAATCCGAGAATATCTTTGTAGTAAAAGTCCAGATGACGTTCCGTCAGCTTGTTCAGATTATTTTGCTGTATCTGGAATACTTTCAGGAAAGCGAGCATCAGGGCCAAATGCGGAGGAACATCGGCATTCTTTATCAATTGCTCCAAATGATCCTTATTTACGGCCTGTTTTTCATAATCATATATTTCCGTAAAGAACCTTTTCCAATTGCCGTCCTTCTGATTGTGATCGTTGTAGTAATGCAGGCGGGAAGCATATTCCGCCACCTGTCGGATCAGGTCTTCGTATGATCGTTCGTCTATGGAGATATAGTCTTTCTCCAAAGCCTTCGGAAAACGTTCCGATTGCCTCGTTCCGCTATTGTTCCAATAAAGGGTGTCTGTTTTTTCGGCCATGGCAAAAATTAATTTTCCAAGTAATAGGGATAAACCATGTTGTATTTTTTGTTGGTGGCATTGATGGTATAGAACAGGTGGATATTCAACTTGCCTTCTCGGATATCCGTCGCATCGATATCCAGATTTTCCAAGGTGATGCGGGGTTCGAATGTTTTGATGTTTTTCGAGATGAACTCTTTGATTCGCAGCAGGATAGACCTGCTGTTGACTTGAAATGCATATTCGTCCAAATTACACCCGAAATCAGGAAGAAACAGACGTTCACCTTTCCGTGTGGAAAAAAGAACGGCCAGGCTGTCTTCGATTTCGGCTTCTTCCGATACCATGTCCACTTCTTGTGTGTTCTTGTTGAAGTGAGGGGGAAATCCCCATCCTTTTCCTATATAGTCTTCCATTTTAACCTCCTATCATTACTGTGGGACAGCCAACGGCCGCCATGGCTCCGCATCCGCACGTATCCGTGACGCGCAGGGCCGGCTTACCGCCGATGAGCACAGTGGTGCTTCCGATGATGAATGGAGAAGATGGCAGGTGTGCGGGTGGCGGTATAGGGCAGGAGTGTATATCGCCCATAACAGCCGCGGGCATTCCGCCGATAAGTACGGTAGGTACGCCCGGACCCGTAATGACACCTCCATGTGTCGTAATGTCTCCAACTCTTGCTGCTGCTGCCATTGTTTGTGTTTTTTGTTATTTATCAGTTTATTTGTACTATTCCTCCTTTGACTACGGTGTTTCCACTGGCAGAAAGCTCCGCGCTGGCAGTGCCTTCCCATTTCAATTGGGAATTGGCTTTACCGTTCACATTCATACCTTCCATGTTGAAATCCTGGGCAGATTTGATACTCAATGCTTTCTTGCTTTCTATGGTGATGCCGTCACCGTTGAGGGTGATGCTGTTTCCGTTCTGGTCGGTCAGTGTGATGCCTTTGTCGTCGTCGCTGAGGCTGATTTTGTTGCCTCCGGGTGTTTCCATGTGCAAGGCTTTTTTTTCGTCATCAAATTCGAATTTGATTTTTTCTCTACTGACGAACCCTTTCAGGTGATTGTCGTCAGATTTCGGGTAAGGCGAGGGAGCGCTGCTGCTGTGCATCATGCCGAGAACAACGGCTTGACACGGATTATCGTTGACGAATCCGACGATGACTTCATCCCCGATTTCCGGAAGGAAGGAACTGCCTCTTTCGTTACCGGCGTCCAATGTGGCTACTCTAGCCCACAATTTGGTGTCTTCGCTTCCCATGAGTTTGACGTAAATACGTTCTTCTCCCAAGGGATCTCCTTCAAGTGCTTCCACTTTGGCTATTTGCAGTCCGTTGGCATGAGGAAGGAGACCGTCTGCAGCCGGGCTGCTGATGTTGTCGTAGGTTTCCGCATAAGGAATAGCGTCCAATCCTAACTCAAGTGTGCTGGTCCAACTGCCGTTTTGTATGTTCTGTGTGACGGAGGATACCAAGGCTTTTCCGTCAAAACGTTGACCGATGTTTGTCAGGTTGACCAGGTCACCGGGCATCAGGGGAGCGTAGCCGATAATCTCCACTTTTCCCTGTAAGCAGGAAAGGCTGTCGCGCATGCGAATGCTCTGAGTCCATACATTCATTTCGTCCGCATTTTCCTGCTGACTCAATTTACGGACGGAAAAACTGTCGTTTCCCAAAAGGGAAGACAATGTCCCGGCGTCCGTATTTCCCTGGGACGTACTGTAACTTCCGTTTTCCGAAGTATCATCTACCTTCTGATTGGCGTAGTTCCAAGCTTGTGATTGATGGAAACCGAACGCTTTGCGTCCGTCCATCTCTGCCAGTATACGGTAGATGGTGAATCCATTTTGAATGTCAATGACCGGCTTTGTTGTCAAATCGGGGAGAGCTGCACGGATGCCGTCCGGAGTTGTAGAAAGCAGCAGACCGTTGGTCTCGGCCCGCATGTTGATGAAATCCCAATCGGAACAATTGTACTGTACTATTTTTTCGTGTTGTGTCGTCGTGTCGTCAATCTGTAGTTGCAAACCGTATTCGTTGCAGATGCTCCTGATGATATCGCTGTCTGTCTGGTCCTCAAAGGATCGGAAATGCCGGGACAATGTCATGGAAAAGGCAGAATGTTTGGCTGTAACAATCAATTTGAAGGAACTGTCTATTAATTCGATGCGCTGTTTGACAATTACCCCTTTGAACAGGCATTCACTGGCTTCGGCATATCCGGCCAGGATTTCGATTTCTTTCCCGATCAAAAAGGTATCAGCATTCCCGATTTTGAAGTCGTCATCAAAAATTCCTCCGTCGTCCAGTACGATTTCCGCTGTTGCGATTTTATGAAATTCGCATTGGGTGCAGATGGAAATGACGTACTGACTGCAGTCGATTTCTTTGCCATCGGTCCTGATGAGCATACAAATGGGTCCTTCGCCCGGATAGCTGTTCTTTTCCATAAGTCTTTAATGTGCCGGTGTGAAGTTCATTTCTATGGGTGTGTAATTCAAATCAACGGAAGTGTATGCAGGACTGGCAGAAGTGAACAGACTTTCGGCCTGTACGCTTTGCGCTGTCAGCTGTGTCTCAGGGAATGACTTGCATACACAGATGCATTCCTTTGTAGGTTTGGTCGGGGGAATCGGTTTGGATTTGGATTTCTTGGGAGATGGAACGTTGTTTGGTGTTGTTTTAGGGGGAATTTGCTCTGTTTTCTCCATTTTCTCAATAGAGGAAAAGGAGCAGGTCAGTTTGACGCGTAAGGGTTCTCCATTCTTTTTTAATAATTGGTAATCAACAACAAGAGAATCAAGTTTGCAATGTAGCGATTCGCCACAATATAAGATTTTTACGAAGGGGAGTGACGTATTCTTTTCCGACTGACGGTAGACGGTTTTGAGAAAGGTTTCCAATTCCTGTTTTACATCTGCTTTCCTGATGATGCCCGTTCCGTCTATAATGAGGGTAAAAGTATATTTTTCGGAATTAACTCCGCATTCTTTTCCTTCATTGCCACTGGATCCGACGGGGTTAGCGCCTTCTTTTTTCCTTACGGAGAAGGTCCGTTTGAAGTCGGTCGGATTGACCATGACTACATATTCGGCGCCACTGATGGAATTCTCAAAGTTTTCATCCGAAAAACCATAAAATGTCATCATGGCGACGTTTTTCATGTTAGTTGTAGCATCCATAGTGACTATCTTTCTTTTTTGTCCTTGTTTTTCTTGTCAAAAAAATAATTTTCTTCCTTATGCCTGGCGGATGCCTTGCGGCGGAAATACTCTTCTTCCTTTTCTGCAGAGGCCTTTTCCGGCAGTTCCGCTTTGATGGTGATTTCTTTGATGCGTATGCTCATTTTTATTTTCCAATGATGCTTCCGATTACATCGGAAAGGTCTTTGTGTTCTGCATGTTTGTAAGCCAGTTCCAGAGTTTCTATCACAATTTTATTCTCCGCTGCATTGAGGGTGGAATAATTTATTTTTACTGGATAGGCATCGGTAAAAAGCCAGATTTTTACAGGTATGTGGTATTCGTTGAGCAATTGAACCACCACGTGTTTCAATTCAAAATCAAAATCGTTTATGGCTTTTTCCGCCCATCGGATGAGCGGGGAACCCCATTGAATGTCTGCTCTTTTCAGTACCAGATTCTGTGTCTTGATGTTTTTGGGCAAATGGTACACGTAGTTGTTCTCACCGGCACTGATGACATCCTCGGTCTGCATTTCCATATTGAAACCGTTTACTTCTGTAAAGGTTATCTCTTCAACAGGTATGGATTTCTCTGAAGGATTGGCATTGATAAAAGTAACCCGAAAATGGAAAACGGGAATGTATTTCCTTGTCACGAGATATTCGATCTTGGCACTCATACAATGGTCGTTGAGCTATGGGATTTGTTCCGACACGGAAATGTGCCGGAACAAATAGCCATAACAGGTGAATTATTTTTTTCTGGTCACGGTCATGTTTTCGTAGGTTAATTTCACTTCCTCAATCAATACCGTGTTGTCTTTGGCACTCAGCGTACCCGGTGTGTATTTTACTGGGAAGGCGTTCGAAAGGCTCCAGGTGATGACCGGTTCGTGTTCCTCGTTCAACAGCATGATGGTGATATCCCGACGTTCAACCGTGTTGTTCCGAATGGAATTGAACCACTCGAAGAACCCATTGTCCGTGGCCATGCTGCCTCGTTTGAGGGTTACGTCGTCGAATTTGCGTATTCCGGGCATTTTGTAGGTAGAGTAGTCCTTGTTGGAGCCTTCTCTGTACTCGATTACGGTAGTAGAAACTCCCAAACCGGAAACTTCCGAAAAACTGATATTTTCATCGCTATCACTCCATTTGACGGAAAAATGAAAACCTGTAAGCGGATAATTATTTGTTGCCATAATATTTTAATTTTTTTCTGTTTTGATTTATGCTTCCTGTACTTTATGAGAGAATTGCAAAATGATAAATTCGGCCGGACGAACGGCTGCCAGACCGATTTCGATAATCAGATTGCCATTGGTGATATCGTCAGCGGTCATGGTGACATTCAGACCTACTTTTACATAGAATGCCTGTTCAGCAGTAGAACCTGCCAGTGCACCGTTGCGCCACAGTCCTGTGAGGAAATTCTCTATTTGGCACTGGATTTTGGTCCAGGTATTGGCATCGTTGGGCTGGAATACGGCCCATGCGGTGGATTTCTGTACGCTTTCTTCGATATAGTTGAACAGACGGCGAACAGAAATGTATTTCCATTCGTTGTCGTTTCCAGCCAATGTACGGGCGCCCCATATGAGAATGCCCTTGCCGGAAAAGAAGCGGATGGCGTTGACGGATTTGCCGCTTTCGGCATCCATATTCATATTTTCCTGTTCCTTGTCGGAAATCATTTCGGTAACATCAGCGGCGGCGGCAATGCTTATGTTGGCCGGAGCCTGCCATACGCCCTTGTTGTTGTCGGTGGCGCAATAGATACCGGCAACGGCACCGCAAGGGGTAATAATGGAGGCCAGATCCTGCAATTCGGCCAAAGCATCCTGGTATTTGTCAATTTTGGAAATACTGGCCTGGATTTTGAGTTTTTGGCTTGCATCAAAATCTTCCTTGTTACGTTGTTCTTCTTCGTCAACAGCTGCCTGTATTTCACAAATCAGTTGATTGGTGTCGTATAAATTCGTGTCGTTCTTTGCATGAACCTTATTTTTTTCATCCAGCTCCAATTCGCTTATGAGTTTCAAATAGATTTTCAATCGATGATAATTGTTGAACAGGAGTTTTTCCAGTTGAAGGTCCTCAATTTCTTCTAATACGTCTTCTGTAAGTTCTTTCCGGATGTATGCTCCATTATCATCTTTTATTAATATTAAGTTGTCGTTGTCACTGTTATCCGTTTTATAGATAACTTTCAGAACATTCTGTTCTTCAGCGAAATGTTCAGCAATATATTGAAAAATATTCTCTTTTTCCGCTTCCAGTTTGCTATTGTATGCGGCTCGGAATTTATTTTGGATCATGCCAAAATTTTCAATCTTTTCGCCTTTATTCAGAAGGTCTTCGTATGCATTGGATTCCAAAAGACCTTTCCCCTTCATGTAAGTGATAACGGTTTCGAACGGGATATCTTTCGAATAAGAAGTCTTCAGGTAAGGATAGTAGGCGGCGCCGTATTTCAAGTGATTGGATCCTATGCCTGTGTATGTTTTGTCTCCGATTGTCCCGCCTCTGAATTTTTTCAGGGTATCGTCTAATGAGTCGGAGGGATTGTACCTGGGTTCCAGAATGGCGAAACGGTCCTTCATCTCTTCACAATGTGCCAACGCGTCAGCCTGCAGGGTTGACAGATGTTCTTCATTCAGCAACATGGCTGCATCCGGGAAACACATGAGGGTAATTTCGTCGATTTTCTTCAAAGTCTCAAAGTGCACTTTGTAATGTTCCGGAGTAATTTCGCTCCAATTTTTGGTCTCGTTTCCTATATGGATTTCGAGGGTATTGTCTTTTTCGGTGTATGTGCCGACAGACATTACGTAGCATACGCTGCCGCCGTTGTCGTAGAACATACGCAGGCTGTCGTACATTACAAATTCATGTCCATGCAATTGATTGTTTTCTATGATAAGAGGACAGGCCTCTCCGAATTTGGTGCTGTAATCCAACAGGCTGGTTATTTTTTCGCATTTGTTCTTGGTTTGTTGGGCTGTAAAACCGATAAAAACGGGGATGGCGGTTGCTACTCCTGCTACGGAAGGGGGAAATTTGGAAAGTTCTTCCACATATACGCCCGGTGTTCTTTGTTGAATCATGGTGTGTTGTATTTTAAAGGTTTATAATATGTTTTAAAATTATTTCTGTTTGTTGTTCAAAAACGTTTTTTCTTCGTCGGAAAGCGCTGAAACGCCATTGTGTGTCGGGTTGAGTCTGTTTTCCAATTGAGTCAGCCATTCCACCAATTGTTCCTTTTCGTTTTCCAATAGGGGAATTCCGTTTTTCAGTTTGAGTCGGAGGGAGCCGTCCGTTATTTGGATAGGCCATTCGATGTGTTGGTCTTCGCCCACCGGTTTTTCATCAAATCGTTTGCCTTCGCTGTCTATACCCACGATGCCGTAGGGTGTCTTGGTATATGCAAGGGCACCCACTTCCACCGTATGGATTTTGTACACCACGGCCGGTACCATTTTGCAACCTAAAGTCTGCCACAGGCTGTTGCTTTGTTCGGCTGTGAGGCTTTCCAAAACCAGCTCGTAGTTGGTAATGTCAGTTCCTCCGTTTCCGCCGTCGTTTTTCCGGTTGTGCTTGAGGCTGGGAATGGAATTGATCCAGTAAACCACCCTCGAAAGCTGTTGCAGGGCGGTGCCGTAGTCGTTGGCCTGCGAGGTGATGAGTATGTGCAGGTTGAGCCATATTTCGGGGTTGACCATTTCGTAGCCTTTCTCCACCTTATTATAAAGCGGCAGCTGCGGCTTGCGCGAGGTTTCTTCTTCCACGCGCAGCAGGGTGATGAACAGGTCGCCGGCGTTGTCGTTGTTGGCCGGCTCGTCCTTGCTGATGAAGTTCAGTCCTACGCTCCAGCCATAGCCGTCTTTCCTGAACATCTGTTCAAGATACTGCTGTATGGCTTTCAGGGCGTCGTATATGGGGAAAGATGAATTCATGCCTCGCTATAAATTAGTGTTTAATTAGTGTATCAGTTGTCAATAACAAATGCAATACAAAATTTGTACTGAATGTGGCTTACGATTCGGATTTGACTTTAAATCATGTGTATGATTATCTCTAATTGGTGCTTATTCGTTATTTTACAGGTATATAATTTTGTTGCCACATCCAATGCTCGTTAGGATTAGTTTTCCATCTAGGAATGGGGTTGTCGCATATCTTTTCTAATAACTCTATGTGTTTGTCAGAATCTGCCTTTTTATGATCTAATACTGCGCCTAGGTAATATTGAACCACTGAAAGTTCATCGTCAATATAAGCGTATCCTTCGCCATTGAAAGGTATGCCTTTATATATATATGAGTCTTCATTACAAGTTTCAACAAAATCCTCGATTTGTTCCTGAATTGTATCCCTGTTTTTAATTGTTTTTGGAATAGGTATCTCATCTGGGTTCAAATTGCAATTGTGTTTCAATTCGTCATAAAGGGCTTTTCTGTAATTCTCTAACAAAACTGGGTTATCTATATCATTTACTTCATTGAAAATGGATGTTCCAATTGCGCCTATTGCTGCGCCTATTGCTGCGCCTACTATTGCCCCAGGTCCACTCCAACTTGTGAAAGCTGCTCCTAAAGCAGCACCTGCGGCAGCAGAACCACCATTAATAATGACTGGAACCATCGCACTACTCGTTCCTTGGTCATGCTGTTCTAAGAACATCTTTTGTATGATTTGATGTTTTAACAAATCTTCTTCACATGAATTCTTATTTGGTGTTTCTCTCCCCACTTTTCCCGTTCCCTGCGCCACATGCGTCAGCTCATGCGCCACAAGGCGCTGTCCTTCGGAAGTGTTGGGCGAATACTGTCCGCGGTTGAAGTAGATGTCGTTGCCGTGGGTGAAGGCGCGGGCAGAGATACTGCTGCTCATATCGGCGGCCTGGCTGTCGGTGTGCAGGCGCACCTGCGAGAAATCGCGGCCAAAGCCGTTTTCCATCATGTGGCGCAAGCCGTCGGGCATCGCATGTCCGCCGCCCTGCAACTGTGCAATCTGTCTTTCCATCTGCGGGGAAACGGCGATTCCGCTGCCGCCGCCATTGGAAATCTGCCGCCGTATCTTTCCGCCGCTGACAATGTCGTTGGCTACGGCATCAGCTTCCAACTCGTCATAATCGCCGGGCCCGGTCATCTCCAATTTGGCATGAACGACGGTGCGGGAAGGGTAGGAATGCCTTGTCTGTGCTACCGACTGGTTTCTGTATTTTGCTTTATCTTGTGTTTGTTGAAATGTGGTTTCCATAATTTGTTTTTCAAAAAATTCTCGCCTGCAAATATACAAATATTTTGTATAACATAAAACCATTTTTTGTATATTTTTTTTATATATTTGGTCTTCAAATAATAAAACTAGATTTTTTTAATAATGGTAACTTATAAAAATTTAAAACATTAAATATCAACAATATAAAATTACAATTTTCTGCGCTTTGTCACTATTTGTCCTAAAACAGGCTGATTTTGCGGAAATTTGTAAATGGTTAAGATTACAACAGTAAAGGATTCACGTTACGGAAAGGGTCAAGGAAAAAAGGGTAGGAAACTTCTGAATTTTCGTCACAAAAATAATTTACAATGTACAAGGAATAATTTACATTGAATGCTCTTTTTTAGTACCTTTGCAGTTTGAAAATCCGGCGTTTCTTTATGGATGAGTAGGGAAGGAA